>NZ_CP061739.1:2757850-3115700 GCF_014770435.1 Psychrobacter sp. 28M-43
ATAGTAGCCATCAAGATAGAGATTGCTTCGTCGCGAGTTGGTAGCTTCGATACGCGCTCTAGCTCTTCTGGACCATAAACTTCACCACCGACTGATACTAATTTGGTCTCTAAAGCTTTGTTATCTTTGCTGAAGTCGAAAACGACTCGAGCAGCAGATCCCAAATCTTCCATAGAGAAAGCCAAAAGTAGTGGACCAGTCATACGGTCTGACATGCTCTCAAACTTAGTGCCTTCAAAAGCGCGTTTTGCTAGTGTATTTTTTACCACTTTCAAAACAACACCTTTATCACGAGCTTGTTCGCGCAGCTTAGTAAGCTGTGCAACACCAATACCGTGATATTCGGCAGCTACTGCTGAGTAAGCATTAGCAGCAACTTCAGACACTTCAGCCACAACTTGTTGTTTTTGTTCTAGCGTTAATGCCATAAGTTGACTCCTTTAATCTTATCAATCGACTTATAATAAAAGTGCCAAAAACAAGGTTTTTATGCGCTCAAACTGTAAGCTAAGACTGACTTGATACGACACATTACCAGTGGATTCAATTAATAAAAAAAGCATCTACTGGTAACGACTGATTACGGCACCGTTATCAGAATGACGTTGAGTAATAGTTTGAAGGTTATAAATAACCTTATCGCCCTATTCGCTCGTGTCTTAAACTGTGTGGGCCACCGTCTGCGTAGGACAACTAAGATTTTCATCTGTCGTCGATTAACAAAAGTGACTTATTATCATAAGCAACTATCCGAAGATCGCTAACTATGACTCTAAACTACTCTCTACCTACGGTCTTAGACAGCGTAGCAAATACTACGCTGACCTAATTCTTTAAAAACTGTTTGTGTTTATCACTCAAAATATTTGAAGATAAAAACTTTAATTATTTAGCAGTACGATAAGGAACAGCGTCGATCGTTAGACCTGGACCCATCGTGCTAGACAAGGTAATTTTCTTGATGAAAGTACCTTTAGAAGTAGCAGGCTTAGCACGCTTTAGATCAGAAAGAATCGCTTGAGCGTTCTGCTCGATTTGATCAGCAGTGAAACCAACTTGGCCGATAGTTGCATGGATGATACCAGCTTTATCAACACGGTACTGAGCCTGACCAGCTTTCGCGTTAGTCACAGCTTCAGCAACGTTTGGCGTTACCGTACCAACTTTAGGGTTAGGCATTAGACCACGTGGGCCTAGGATAGTACCTAACTGACCAACAACACGCATTGCATCTGGAGCTGCGATAACAACATCAAAGTCCATGTTACCGGCTTTGATTTGCTCTGCTAGGTCTTCAAAACCAACGATGTCTGCACCAGCTTCTTTAGCGGCTTCAGCAGCAGCGCCTTGAGCAAATACAGCAACGCGTTTGGTTTTACCAGTACCAGCAGGTAGGTTGGTTGCACCACGAACTACTTGGTCAGATTTACGTGGGTCAACGCCCAAGTTTACTGCGATATCGATAGACTCTTTGAATTTTAGCGCTGGCAAATCGTTTAGGATTTGAACCGCTTCTTCAATAGTGTACTGTTTTTCGTTATCAATACGGCTTTGAATTTCTTTTTGACGTTTGGTTAGCTTAGACATTATACACCCTCCACGGTAATACCCATTGAACGTGCAGTACCAGCGATGGTACGGACAGCAGCGTCAAGATCAGCTGCAGTTAAATCTGCATTCTTAGTCTTAACGATGTCTTCTAGTTGTGCACGGTCAACTTTACCAACTTTAGCAGTGTTCGGTGTACCTGAACCTTTAGCAATACCAGCAGCCTTACGTAGTAAGTATGCAGCTGGTGGTGACTTCATGATGAAGGTAAAAGATTTGTCGCTGTATACTGTGATCTCAGTTGGGATCGGTAGACCTGGCTCTTGGCCTGAGGTCGCAGCGTTAAATTCTTTACAGAACGCCATGATGTTCACGCCTTTTTGACCCAAAGCTGGACCAATAGGTGGTGAAGGATTTGCTTTGCCTGCAGGCACTTGCAGTTTGATGTAACCATCAATCTTCTTAGCCATGATACTCTCCTAAATGGGTAATAGCGCCAAATCAACGTGGTACATACCTAATTGACTAACAGCTCCCCGGTTGATGAATTTTTTGCTAATTTAGTCTAGTTTTTCAACTTTACTAAATTCAAGCTCAACCTGTGTAGGTCGATTAAATACGTTTACCGTTAGATGTAGTTTAGACTTCTCATAATCCACTTTTTCTACTAACCCTTTAAAGTCAGTAAATGGACCATCGATAACCAACAACTCTTCGCCCGGCTCAAATAGAGTCTTAGGACGTGGGTCAGTTTCAGTCTGGTTCAAACGGTTTAAAATGCGATCAGCTTCTACTTGCGTAATCGGTGCAGGCATCTCAGGCGTACCACCGATGAAGCCCATAATACGAGGACAGTCTTTTACGATGTGCCAAGTATTATCGTTCATTTCCATTTGGATCAATACATATCCAGGAAAGAACTTACGCTCACTCTTACGTTTTTTGCCGTCTTTCATTTCAACGACTTCTTCAGTAGGAACCAATACATCACCGAATGACTCAGCAAAGTCACTACGATTAATACGATCAGTTAATGAACGTTGTACTTGTTTTTCATATCCTGAAAACGCTTGGACAATATACCAACGCATATCACGCTCCTGATCATTATAAATAAGTCGTTATGAGTAAATGTCTCGCTAATAGTCACTAATACGTGCTATTAACCGATAAAGATACCAACGAACCAATTAAAAAAGTTATCCAATAACCAAATAAAGAAACCAGCAATCGCAATCACAACAATCACTTGCCATGTATATTGAAAGGTTTCGTCTTTACCTGGCCACGTCACTCGGCGAAGCTCAACGGCAGCGTCTTTTAACAATATTTTAAAAGCACGGCCTTGATGCGTTAACGCCAAACAGACTAATGCAAATACAACAAGTGCGACAATAATACCAATACGTACCCAGACATCGTTGGCAGGTTGCCAATAGCCTGGTAAATATTGATTTACTAGAGTCGCACCGATTAATACAGCTGCGGCAAGTAGCCACAAAATCAAATCTTTTATTGAGCCAGTCTTAGCCACTTCAACAGCAGTAGTACCGCTAGCTGAAACATGCTTATTTTTAGACAGCATTCCACCAGCAACCGCCTTGGCATCAGATAACTTAGTCTCGAGGTTATCTTGATCATTGCTCATAAAGAACTCGCTTCGGAGATGGTGGGGTACAACAAAGATGTGATAAGAAGATGGCAGGCGATGTAGGACTCGAACCTACAACCCTCGGTTTTGGAGACCGATGCTCTACCAATTGAGCCAATCGCCTATGGGTGTAAAGGACAGCATTATACAATATTTAGCATAGAATGCAAGCCCTTGACGGCAAAATTATTAATTTTACCTGATTTTGCAATGCCGCAATCTAAAATAACTGCTAGCGTTAAGTGCAGCGATAATATAACAAGCTATGCCACAGATTACAATATGTTATCTAACAAATAATTGTCTCTGTCACACATATAGCCAATTCATTAACACACGCTAAGTCTAACTCTATTTTAGATCGTGCTTTAATACTTCCCTAATAAAAAAAGGCCACCCTAAATAGGATGGCCTTTTTTATGACTAATTCATAAGCTCATTACTGAGACTTAATGATTAGTTCAATACGTTAGCAACAACACCAGCGCCTACAGTACGGCCGCCTTCACGAATAGCGAAGCGAAGACCTTTGTCCATAGCGATTGGGTGGATAAGCTCTACGCCCATCTCAACGTTATCACCAGGCATTACCATTTCAGTACCGTCTTGTAATTGGATTGCGCCAGTTACGTCAGTAGTACGGAAGTAGAACTGTGGACGATAGCCGTTTAGGAATGGTGTGTGACGACCACCCTCTTCTTTTGACAATACATATACTTCAGCGTCAAACTTGGTGTGAGGAGTGATTGAACCTGGCTTAGCTAGTACTTGGCCACGTTGTACGTCTTCACGCTTAGTACCACGTAGTAGTACGCCACAGTTTTCGCCTGCACGACCTTCGTCAAGCAGTTTACGGAACATCTCTACACCAGTACAGGTGGTTTTTTGAGTGTCACGGATACCAACGATTTCGATCTCGTCGCCAACTTTAACGATACCAGATTCAACACGGCCTGTTACTACAGTACCACGACCTGAGATTGAGAATACGTCTTCGATTGGCATTAGGAATGCTTTGTCGATGTCACGCTCTGGCTCTGGGATATAAGTGTCTAGTACGTTTAGTAGTTCTACAACAGCTGGTTGGCCGTATTTTTCTTCTGAGCCTTTTAGGGCTTCAGTAGCAGAACCTTTAACGATAGGAGTGTCATCGCCTGGGAAGTCATAGTCGTTCAATAATTCACGAACTTCCATTTCTACTAGCTCTAACAATTCTTCGTCATCAACCATGTCACATTTGTTCATGAATACGATGATGTACGGTACGCCAACCTGACGTGAAAGCAAGATGTGCTCACGAGTCTGTGGCATTGGGCCGTCAGTTGCAGATACGACTAGGATTGCGCCGTCCATCTGTGCCGCACCAGTGATCATGTTTTTAACATAATCGGCGTGACCTGGGCAATCTACGTGTGCGTAGTGACGGCTGTCTGTGTCATATTCTACGTGTGAGGTGTTGATTGTGATACCACGTGCTTTTTCTTCTGGTGCTGAGTCAATAGACGCGTAGTCTTTGGCTTCGCCACCAGAGGTGATTGCAGCTACGGTTGCGATTGCAGCGGTAAGGGTTGTTTTACCATGGTCAACGTGTCCGATTGTACCGACGTTGACGTGTGGCTTGTTACGTTCAAACTTGGCCTTTGCCATGGGTATTTCCTCTTTTTTTGGGGTTCAAGACTTAACTCATATAAATATGATTATTAAGACGATTTTGACCACATTAAGATAATTGTTAAAAGGTTGCACATACTAATGTGCAGATATTATAAGAAAATCGCGGCCAATAACAAGTCTTTTAACAAGTTATTGGCGTATTCTTTAGTGACAATACACAGACGTACTCTATATTGTCACTTTCAGTAAGTTTTATTTACTCGTCATCATCTTTAGAGTTGAACTTAGAGATGATTTCAGCAGCAACTGATTTTGGAATTTCAGCGTACTTTTGGAATTCCATTGAGTAAGTTGCACGGCCTTGTGACATAGAGCGCATTTGAGTGGCATAACCAAACATTTCCGCTAATGGTACTTCAGCACGAATCTGTTTAGTACCGCCAGGTAGGTCTTCCATACCCTGTACCAAACCACGACGACGGTTAAGATCGCCCATGATGTCGCCCATGTAGTCTTCAGGTGTTTCAACTTCTACTTTCATTACTGGCTCAAGTAGCGCTGGATCAGCTGCTAAGAAGCCTTTTCTGAAGGCCATAGAACCAGCCATCTTAAATGACAATTCATCAGAGTCAACGTCATGATAAGAACCATCATACAAGGTCGCTTTTACGCCAACTACTGGGTAGCCTGCAAGTACGCCGTTTTTCATGCGCTCTTGAATACCTTTATCAACAGCACCGTGGAATTCTTTTGGTACAGTACCACCAACAACTTCTTCAGCGAATTCATATTCAGTGTCGCCAGCTGGATCAAGTGGCTCAAGACGTAACCATACGTGACCAAACTTACCACGACCACCTGTTTGACGTACGAATTTGCCTTCTTGTTCAACAGTGTTACGAATCGTCTCACGATAAGCAACCTGAGGTGCACCGATGTTTGCTTCAACGTTGAATTCACGCTTCATACGGTCAACAAGAATCTCTAGATGTAGCTCACCCATACCACTGATAATCGTCTGACCAGATTCTTCGTCAGTGTGTACACGGAACGATGGATCTTCTTTTGCCAAACGGCCAAGAGCGATTGACATTTTTTCTTGGTCAGCTTTGGTCTTTGGCTCAACAGCTAGAGAGATAACTGGATCTGGGAATTCCATACGCTCAAGAGTGATCACGTTGTCTTCATCACATAGCGTATCGCCAGTAGTCACGTCTTTCATGCCGACTAGAGCTGCGATATCACCAGTACGAATCTCTGCAAGCTCTTCTTGAGAGTTTGCCATCATCTGTACGATACGGCCAACACGCTCACGCTTCATTTTAACTGGGTTATAAACACTGCTACCCTGCTTCATTACACCAGAATAAACACGTACGAAGGTTAAGTTACCAACGAATTTGTCATTCATGATTTTGAACGCTAGTGCTGAGAAAGGTGCTTCATCTGATGCTTCACGGCTGCCTTCGCTTTCGTCTTTGTCATCAAGAATACCTTTAATAGCAGGTACGTCGATTGGTGCAGGTAGATATTGAATAACGGCATCTAGCATCTTCTGTACACCTTTGTTCTTAAAGGCAGTACCACAAAGAAGCGGAATGATTTCGTTATCGATAGTTAACTGACGAATAGCACCGTGAATTTGTTCTACAGTCAATTCACCGTTTTCTAGGTATTCGTTCATCAACTCTTCGTTTGCTTCAGCAGCGCTTTCTACAAGGTGCTCGCGGTATTCTGCTGCTTTTTCTTGTAGTTCAGTTGGGATTTCGCGCTCATCATACTGCATACCTTGAGACGCTTCGTCCCAATAGATAGCTTTCATGGTTACTAGATCAACAACGCCTTCGAAGTCATCTTCTTTACCGATTGGGATAACCAATGGTACAGGGTTACCGCCTAAGCGAGTTTTGATCTGTTCGATAACACGATAGAAATCAGCACCAACACGATCCATTTTGTTTACAAATGCAAGACGTGGTACTTTATATTTGTTCGCCTGACGCCATACGGTCTCAGACTGTGGCTGAACGCCGCCTACTGCACAGTAAACCATGCAAGCGCCATCAAGTACACGCATAGAACGTTCAACTTCGATCGTGAAGTCAACGTGACCTGGGGTATCGATGATGTTGATACGGTGTTCGTCAAACTGTTTAGCCATACCTGACCAAAAACAAGTTGTTGCCGCTGAGGTAATAGTAATACCACGCTCTTGTTCTTGCTCCATCCAGTCCATAGTGGCTGCGCCATCATGTACTTCGCCAATTTTGTGGCTAACACCGGTATAGAATAAAACACGCTCTGTAGTGGTTGTCTTACCAGCATCGATGTGCGCTGAGATACCAATATTGCGATAGCGTTTTAGGGGAGTTTTACGAGCCATAGTGTTTTCCTAGGAAAAGTCGTGTATATAATAATGTATTGTGTCTCTACCTCATACTCTATGACAAAGCGTTCAGCTTCGTAATATTACTTACTGATTATTGAGCCTAATACGGACAAAAAAAGAGCAAATACTAAGAATAGTGCGGCATCAAATTTGGGATGCTCTCCAGCAAAAACTGTATTTGTTAAGAGAGACATCTGGATAGATGTCCGCCACCTCAGTCATCAATAAATAACATTTATATATGACCGAATGATGATGGCGGCAATCAATAGAATAAACAACAATGTAAGATTAAATGGCATGAGCCTCTAATCTCAAGCTACTATTAAAAAGTAGCTTAGAAACGGTAATGAGAGAATGCTTTGTTAGCATCTGCCATGCGGTGAACTTCGTCACGCTTTTTCATAGCAGCGCCTTTGCCATCAGCAGCATCATTCAATTCGCCAGCTAAACGCAAAGCCATTGATTTTTCAGAACGCTTAGCAGCAGCTTCAGCTAACCAACGCATAGCCAATGCAGTACGACGGGAGGGGCGTACTTCCATTGGTACTTGATAGGTTGCACCACCAACGCGGCGAGCTTTTACTTCTACCATTGGGCGTACATTTTCTAGCACTTCTTCGAAGAAAGATACTGGATCTTCAACTTTACGCTTCTCACTTACTGTCTCAAGTGCACCGTAAACGATACGCTCAGCAGTAGATTTTTTACCATCACTCATTACATGGTTGATGAATTTTGCAACAGTTTGGCTACCAAACTTAGGATCCGGTAGGATCTCACGGGCAGCAACGACGCGACGTCTTGGCATAATAAATTTCCTTATCTTCAGGAGTGTCTAACATTCACAACATCGACTACTTATCATTAGGATATAGCAGTGAGTTATCAGTTAGCCTTACTGCATGGTGGTATGTTTTAAGAGCAAATCCCAGATATATATTTATATAAAAGCGATATTACTACTGACACCAAACCCATGCACAGTTATTGGGTAGTGCAAAAAGCTTAGTTAATAACGTTCAGTTATTAAACTTTAGGCTTCTTAGCACCGTACTTAGAGCGACCTTGCTTACGGTCTTTAACGCCTGCGCAATCTAATGCACCGCGAACAGTGTGATAACGTACACCTGGTAGATCTTTTACACGACCACCACGGATTAGAACAACACTGTGCTCTTGTAGGTTATGACCTTCGCCGCCGATGTAGCTTGATACTTCATAGCCTGAAGTCAAACGTACACGACATACTTTACGCATGGCAGAGTTAGGTTTTTTTGGCGTGGTAGTATATACACGAGTACATACACCGCGACGCTGTGGGCACGCTTCCAACGCAGGAACTTTTGACTTTTCCTTGATGGTTTTGCGACCTTTACGAATCAATTGGTTAGTTGTTGCCATAAGGCATCCTTCTCCCGTTTGGTATAAAACAAAAAAATGGGCCAATGCACCATCTATCTGACAATAATTGCAGATTTCGGGGCACCCATTTTTAGGACAGTGTATTATAAAGAGTTGTTGCTGCTATTTCAACCACTTATGAATGGTTTCGCTTTACAACATTTGATAGATATGCATTCAGCCTCCCATTGTATCACTTTATAGATTTTTCGCCGAAAAATAGCGTAATAAATAAAGCAAACAAAGTGAGCTCAAGCATCATTAAGAAAAGATGTTTAACATTGAAATGGTACTTGATAGTAACTAAGTGGTGGTATTTATCCTAATTTTCAAGTCGTGCTGCTCAATCAAACCAAGATAAATACCATCGTACTTATAAATATATAACCCAACTAGCAAATTATATGTCTATTACTTGGCTTTTTTATCAGACGTTTGCTTGTTTGCGTCTTTTTTACTGCTAGTTTTTTCTTTACTAGCTTCTTCTTTATCAGAGACCTTTTCTGAATCACTGCTTTTTTCTTTGCGCTCTGTGTCTTTTTTCGCCTCATCAGTATCAGCCTTTTCTACTTTAGCCTCACTGCTGCTGTCATCAGTAATAGCACGATTGGCCAACTTTGCTTCTGGTGCAAAGGTCGCCTGAGCAACGCCAATCACTTCGTCAATCAACTGGCTGTTATAGTGCATGCCGATCGCTACTGTGGTGACAGGAATAAAACGACGAACCCATGATAAATTAATCTGATCTAAATCAATACCTACTTGACTTGCGACTTTGTCTATTTGCTCAGCATAGAAATTTACATTTTTATTTTTTAGACCGAGATTTTTAAGTTCACTATGCAGTCCATTGCTCTGAGCATTATCAAGCAAACCTTTACCGATACCTAGACCAGCTAGTAACGCTTGTTTTTCTTGCATTTTGCTCAAATCAGCGTTTGATAGTAGTTCGTACGCCATCTTGACGCCTTGCTTACCTGTTAGCGGCTTGTTATATACAGCAGCAATCTGATAAACCGTACGTAATGAAACCAGTAATAGCCATAGTGTATCAGCAAGCAAGCCTGGTAGACCTGCTAAACCTGTCAAACCACCCATCATTGCAAGTGCACGGTTCTGGTTAGCAATATCAGTAGCGAGCGCATAACGCTCTTCGTCATCTAAAGTAGCAATATTGGCAAAGCGATGCTCATTAGGTAAGTCTAGTTGACTCCAGTTCGCAGCGAGGTTGGCCACTTGGGCAAATGCGCCGTCAACTGTCGATTGAAAAAAGCTATTTGGCACGACTTTTTTGGCATATTTACCATAAGTAGCAAAGCGTGGTCCTAAAAGTTGCTGCGTAGCCTTTAGTGTTTGCTCACGAAACAAATCTTGTTGGTAGTCTTCATCGCCTAGGTCTACGGCTTTGTATTGACGCGGTTTGCCTGTTTTGGCGTTTACGCTATCAATCATAGCCCCTACGCGCTCTAAATTGTTTCGAGTGAAAGAGCCAATGGTATTGATGCTTTTAGAAAGAGTACTACGCTTTGCCATCGTAATGTCCTTAATATGATGAGTTGGTTTTTTAATGTAATTGTATTTTAATATAATAGTTAATTATTAATAATAATGAATCTATTATTTTAGCCAGTTATCGTAACTGGTGTCAGTGCGAACAATGTTATTAGAATCACAAATTTTGTATCTAAAGTATAATTCCGTCCATAGTCAGTAGCTAGTCTTACTTCTCATCTCTTTACTCAAAACTCAGTCATAAGTGTTATTTTGTCGTTATTTTACACTTGTCCAAAGATTTTCAGTGCTTGATACGTTATCATGTGCCGTAACTGAGAGCATAATTGTACACTGAGTTTATATTGCCTCTGATAGACCGTTAACAGAATTTCGTTACCTAAATTCATGCTATCGTTATCTACATAGACTATTTTTTCATTATAATGCTCGAATTAACTCATAGTTAAACATCATATATAGATTTACCACGATTATTGCAACCAACTGCTAGCAAGTCGTTACTTATAAGGAATAGCATATGCGCCGCGTCGTTATTACTGGAGCAGGGATTGTCTCTTGTATTGGACATGATTTAGATACTGTCACCACTGCCTTAAAAGAAGGTCAGTCTGGCATCACATTTAATGATTCTTATGCTGAGCACGAGTTTAAATCACACGTGAGCGGTAGTATCAATCAATCAGAACTTGATACCAGTGGTATCGATCGTAAGCTGAAACGGTTCTTTAGTGACGCCAGTCTCTATGCTTATGTTAGTGCGCTAAATGCGATTGAGCACTCAGGACTATCGCTTGATACTATCAATAACAACCCACGAGTGGGTGTAGTGGCAAGTTCGGGCGGCGCATCAACAGAAAATATCGTCAATGCTATCGATGCTATGCGCGAAAAAGGTCTACGCGGTGTCGGCGCAATGGCAGTACCAAAGACAATGGGCAGCTCAGTATCAGCTGCTTTAGCAACTGGCCTCAAAATCCAAGGCGTCTCCTACTCTCTCGCCTCTGCTTGCGCGACTTCAACACACTGTATCGGTCATGCTGCTGAGCTTATCCAATTGGGTAAAGCCGATGTGATATTGGCTGGTGGTAGTGAAGCTGAGCATTGGACGCAGTCTTGTATGTTTGATGCAATGGGCGCAGTTAGTACTCAATATAATGACACACCAAAACTTGCTTCAAGAGCCTATGACAAAGACCGTGACGGTTTTGTGATTGCTGCTGGTGGCGCGATGGTAGTTGTAGAGAGTCTAGAGCATGCTCAAGCACGCGGTGCCAATATTTTGGCTGAAATCGTTGGCTATGGTGCCAGCTCTGATGGTGCGGAAATGGTTGCGCCAAGCGGTGAAGGTGCTGTTCGCTGTATGCAACAAGCCTTGGCTGAAGCGGGACTAGAAAGTGTCGATTACATCAACAGCCATGGTACTAGTACGCCGCTAGGCGATATTACTGAGCTTAAAGCGATTGCTAAAGTATTTGATAATGACGTCAGTAAAGTACCTGCTATCAGCTCAACCAAATCAATGACAGGTCATAGCTTGGGCGCTGTTGGTGCACAAGAGCTGATTTATTGTCTACTAATGCTACAGGACGGCTTTATCGCTCCAAGTATCAATGTTGACAACCTAGATCCTGCTGCTGAAGGTTTCGATATTGTCACCGAAATGCGTGAAGCAAATCTTGAAACCTTGATGAGTAATAGCTTTGGCTTTGGTGGTACTAACGCTACGCTGATTATCAAAAAGTTTGACGCTTAACCCATGCTTGTATCAAACCACAATACAACTGAGCAGACAGATTCTGTGCCATCGCCAGCTAGCAAACCTAGCTGGCGTTTTGGTGATTTGTCTGCTGCAGAGCTGATGCCTGAGCTACAACGTCACTTGCTCGACCAAGATATTAAAGCAAACTGGCAACTTGTTTGGCTTAATAACGATGGTCGACCCGTGATCGGCTTACTCCCAAAAGTCAGCTGGTCTGTTTATCCCAATGATGAGCAAGCTCTTAATAGTTCACCCAATATTTATAAAGTGATTAAAAGTTGTCGCAGTACTGACGTGCGCCGCGATACTAATGTAAATAGCGCTGATAATAGTTATGCTGGCACGACAGCTTATATGAGCTATCTAGAGTGGCAAGAAGAGCTAATCGCTTATAGCAATGCTCAAGAAGTTAATCACGACACGTCATATATCAATAGCGAAGAAAGCTCGAAGTCCAGTTATCATCATGGGCTAATCGGTTTTATTGGTTATGATATTGCAGCTCTCGAACTCAGCCCTGCCGATAGGATTGAATTGGCAATGCAGCCGTCTGCTTCGTTGGGACATTATGATATTTATCTAACACCTACGGCACATGCTGATACAGGTTGGACGTTAAAAAGTCATCTAACTAACGATGATGCTTCTGAGAATATTGGTCATAAGACAAACGATAACCTCGTAACCACTCTTACCTCTTACCTAAATGAACTGGATCAAAAACTGTCTGATAAACATCTCAATCAACCACAGTTTAAAGATGTATCAAACATCACTCCCCTAGTTTTAAGTCCGCGATGGAGTAAGCTTGATTATCAACAAGCATTTAATCGCACACAAGACTATCTACAGCAAGGCGACTGCTATCAAATAAACCTGACACAGAAATGGTCTGGCAGTTTAGCGTGTAAAAATAACGATGTTCAATCAGCCTTTTCGCTTATTGACTATTTGCCCGCACTGTATCGCAATACAAAAGCGCCTTTTGCAGGATATGTGAGCATTGATAGCAATGGTAGTGATTACCTAAATAGAAGCAGTAGCTTTAACGCAGACAGCAATCATTTTGAATTGTTAAGCTGCTCACCTGAGTTATTTTTTACATTCACTAGAGAAATTGACACTGGCAAACACTCTATTCGCACCAAGCCTATCAAGGGAACCATGCCGCGAGGTACGACTAACGAGCAAGATGAGCTGTATAAACAGCAACTGGTCAATAGCGAAAAAGACCGTGCCGAAAATGTCATGATTGTAGATTTACTGCGTAATGATTTGGGCAAATACGCCAAAATTGGCACTGTGAAAGTACCACAGTTATTTGCGATTGAGAGCTTTAGCAACGTGCATCATATGGTGAGTACTATTACCGCTGAGCTAAAAACTGATACTCATCCGTTGGCTGTATTGTTTGGTAGTCTGCCTGCTGGTTCTATCACTGGCACACCAAAAAAACGCGCTGTCGAAATCATCGCTGAACTGGAATCTACGCCACGCGGTGCCTATTGTGGCACTATGGGTTATATGAACTTTGATGGTAGTGGTCAATGGAATGTTTTGATTCGTACATTGCAAGTCAATGCTTCGTCAAATGGCAGCCTTAATAGAGAAAGGCACATCAACCTGTGGGCAGGTGGCGGTATTACGGTCGCGTCTGATTGTGATGCTGAATACCAAGAATGCTTAGATAAAGTAGGTAACTTATTATCAGTACTGGCTCAAAAAACCTAAGATAGTAAATTAAAATGCTCTAATTAATCTAAAGCAAAAAAAAGCCTGCCAACGTTACGTTAGCAGGCTTTGTTTCTAAGACTTATCGTTAGTGTTTTACGTGATGAGTAAAGAGACTTACCTACCAATATCCTATATTAAGCTATCAACCTAACATTATTCAGCAGCAACGCTAGCATCGACTTGCAAGGCTTTTAGAGCATCAATCAAACGGTTGTTCTGCTCTGCCGTACCGATAGTAATACGCAAGTACTCTGCAATACGCGGCTTATCAAAATGGCGAACAATAATACCTTGCTCGCGTAACGCACTCGCGACAGCACTTGCATTGCCATCTTTTGGACGAGCGAATACGAAGTTTGCATGTGACGGTAGGACTTTATAGCCCAATGTAGTCAGTTCTGCCGTTAGCGACGTACGTAAATCAATGACTTGCTGACGGGTCTGCTCAAAGTACTCAGTATCTAACACACTCGCAGTCGCCCCAGCCTGAGCCAACTTATCCAGCGGATAGCTGTTAAAGCTATTTTTCATCCGTGTTAATGCTTCAATCAATGATGCATTACCAAAAGCCATACCAACCCGCAATCCAGCAAGCGAACGTGATTTTGAGAAGGTTTGAGTCACGATAACGTTATCACACTCATTGATTAAACTCACCGCTGAGACTGGCACGTCTGCATTGCTTTCATCCATCTGAGCAAAATCGATATACGCTTCGTCAATAACAATGACCGCATTAGAATGCTCACTCGCAAGTTTACGAATATCAGCAAGCGACAGCAGTAAGCCCGTTGGCGCATTAGGGTTGGCGATGATAATGCCGCTACAAGGCTGACGATAAGCATCAGGGTCAATGCTAAAATCTTCCTCTAGAGGAATCTGTACAAGCTCTACACCGAACGTCTGCGCATATACTGGATAAAAACTGTAACCAATATCAGGTGATAACAGCGGACGCTCTTTTAAAAAGAAGCTCGCAAATACTAACGCCAAGACTTCGTCCGAACCATTACCGACAAATACTTGATTGATATCAAGGTTGTATGACTGTGCCAATGCAGCACGTAGGTCATTAGATTCAGGAGCAGGATACAAACGTAACTCATCAGCTTGCTGTTCCAAAACCTTGGCAATAGCCTCCCCTACTTTTGGCGAGGGTGGAAATGGGTTTTCATTGGTATTTAGTTTGCATAGATTGTCGTGTTGCGGCTGCTCACCTGGAACATAAGGTGACAAGTTGCGCGCTTTAGACGACCATAGTCTGGTGTCTATCTTTGACTCACTCATAAATTATCCTACTATTAGCCACAAAGACTATTAAAAATAAATATCAAAAGTAAAAGCTAAAAATTCAAAATCAACTACTGATAACGATAACGAGCTGAACGCGCATGGGCTTCTAAGTCCTCACGCTGCGCTAAAATATCAGCTGTCTCAGCCAAAGGCTTACTACCGGATTCACTGCAATAAATGATAGATGATTTCTTTTGAAAATCGTACACACCTAACGGAGAAGAAAAGCGCGCTGTGCCTGATGTTGGCAGTACATGATTTGGCCCTGCACAGTAATCCCCAATAGCTTCGGGCGTATGACGACCCATAAAAATAGCGCCGGCATGACGAATATCATTCAACAGTGCATCAGGATTATCAACGGATAACTCTAAATGCTCAGGAGCGATACGATTGATAAGTGCCATACCTTCGCTACGATCTTTTACCAAAATCAGTGCACCGCGGTTCTGTAATGAGTCACGTGCGATGTCTGCTTTTGGTAGCTCAGCCAATGCTTTTTCTATCTCAAGTGCTACTTCGGTGAGCTGCTCTTCGCTAGTCGTCACAAAGATAGCTTGTGCAATACGATCATGTTCAGCTTGAGACAATAGATCCATCGCTAGCCAGTCCGCTCTATCTTGTGCTTCGCCTTCTGCATATACCAATACTTCTGAAGGTCCAGCAATCATATCGATACCAACTTGACCAAATACTGCGCGTTTGGCTGCAGCGACATATTTGTTGCCTGGTCCTGTGATTTTGTCCACGGCTGGAATCGTTTCAGTGCCGTAAGCTAAAGCTGCTACTGCTTGAGCGCCACCAATAGTGAAGACGCGATCGACTTGGGCCAAATGAGCCGCTGCTAATACTAACGGATTGAGCACGCCTTTAGGCGCTGGTACGACCATGATAACTTCAGTGACGCCAGCTACCTTAGCAGGAATAGCATTCATCAATACTGACGATGGATAAGAAGCCAAACCGCCTGGTACATAAATCCCAACGCGATCAAGTGGCGTGACTTTCTGACCCAATCGGTTGCCTAGCTCATCCTCATACTGCCAGGTTTCTTGTACTTGGCGCTCATGGAATGTCTGTACCCGAGTCGCTGCTGTGGTCAACGCTGTCTTCACTTTTTCATCAAGATTGGCAAACGCTTCAGCAAGCGCTTCTTTAGACAACTCTAACTCTTGCATCGACGTTGCTGGATGCTGGTCAAACTGCTGAGTCAATGCCAATACGACGCTATCACCATCAGCACGTACTTGGGCGATGATATTATCGACGGTATGTAATAGTTCAGCATCATTGACTGTTTCAAAGGCAAGCAACTGTGTCAATTGACTATCAAAATCGGCATCTTGGGTACTTAACTGGCGCATGACCTAATCCTATATCTGAGCATAAAGTAGTGCTAAAAATGAACGGTTTGGAACTAAGTAAAGTAGGTTTATCTTTCAAAGTATTGCGACTTATTCAATGTCTTCTTGTCTGAATTTTACGGTGATTTTATGTTTTCTCAAGCTAAGACAACAAAACCAGTTTAGCACGCTACGTCACTCATAGCCTGCTAAACTGGTTTAAAAATTTGTATAACCATGCTTTATATTACCAATGACTTGCACTGGATAATTAGCTATTGGCGATACTATTTTTAAAGCTATCTAAGATTGGTTCTAGTAGTGCAAATTTGCGCTTATAGCTGACTTGATTGACGATCAGACGTGATGAAACATCACAAATGTGATCGCGGGCTTCAAGTCCATTGGCGCGTAATGTATTACCTGTGTCGACCACATCGACAATCAGATCGCCCAAGCCGACCAACGGCGCAAGCTCCATCGAGCCATAAAGCTTGATGACATCAACCTGCTGACCTTGGCTTGCAAAATAAGCACGAGCGACATTGACATATTTGGTCGCGATACGCAGGCGACGATTTGGCAGCGGTGCATCTTTCACACCCGCAGTCATCAGTTTGCACTGGGCAATCTGCAAATCGAGTAATTCATAAACATGATTGGCACCATGCTCAAGCAGCACATCTTTACCTGCCACCCCAAAGTCAGCAGCACCGTGTTCGACATAGGTCGGCACATCGCTGGCACGCAAAATCAATACACGCACATTTGGATTTGAGGTTGGAAAAATCAGTTTACGCGACGCTTCAGGATCTTCTAGTAAGTCAACGCCAGCTGCACGTAGCAGTGGCATGGTCTCTTCTAGAATGCGGCCTTTTGATAAAGCCAAGGTTAGACCTGAAAACTCATCGTTTACTTCATTTAATAAACCGCTGGCTGGTAAAGATTTGCTTGTCTCAGTCATAGTGACATCGTGTCCATGTGCAGTCCCCTATTAAAAGGGGAGTTTTTAATTTATAACGTAATATGGGTAACAGTCGATATTGAGTCAATCAATATTAAGCGTTGGTATTAATACGCTCGATGTTCACGCCTAAGCTACGCAGCTTGTCTTCAACATGCTCATAACCACGATCGATGTGGTAAATACGGTCAATTAAGCTCTCGCCTTCAGCAGTTGCCGCTGCCATTACCAATGACATAGACGCGCGTAAATCCGTCGCCATGACTGGGGCTGCGGTAAAGTTTTCGACACCTCGTACTACCGCAGTGTGACCATCAACCTGAATAGACGCGCCCAAACGATTAAGCTCTGGTACATGCATATAGCGGTTTTCGAAGATGTTTTCGATAAAAGTACTTGTACCGTCCGCTAAGCAAGCAATCGCCATGAGCTGAGCTTGCATATCCGTTGGGAAACCAGGATGTGGCTGAGTACGGATGTCAACTGCCTTTGGACGACCTTTCATTTGTGCGCGAATCCAGTCATCACCACTCGTGATAGTTGCACCCATGTCTTCGAACTTCTCTAGCACTGGCGTCAATAATAGAGCAGATGTTTTTTTGGTCAACACATCGCCACGTGTCATCAAGGCACCAGCAAGGTATGAGCCTGTTTCGATACGGTCAGGGACGACTGAGTACTCACAGCCGTGTAGACGCTCTACCCCTTCGATCGTCATCGTTGATGTACCGATACCGCTTATTTTGGCACCCATTGCAACCAACATATTGGCCAAATCAACCACTTCTGGCTCTAACGCACAGTTGCCTAAGACAGTCGTACCTTTGGCCAATGCTGCTGCCATGATGACGTTTTCAGTACCGCCAACGGTAATCATATCAAATGAGAAATTACAGCCTAATAGCTTGCCACCTTTTGGCGCTTGGGCCTTTACATAGCCATTTTCTACACTGATTTCAGCACCCATCGCTTCAAAAGCTTTTAGATGCTGATCAACAGGGCGCGAACCAATCGCACAACCACCTGGCAATGAGACTTCAGCTTCGCCAAAACGTGCCAGTAACGGCCCTAGTACCAAGATTGACGCGCGCATGGTTTTTACCAAATCATACGGGGCATAAAAGTTATCGATACTCTTGGTATCGCAAGTGACCGTATCATCTTGCTTCTGGATTTTGATACCCATGCCACCGATCAATTCAATCAACGTTCGCACGTCTTGTAGTGACGGCACGTTATGCAGTGTCGTTGGGGTCTCAGCCAATATCATAGCTGCGAGTAACGGCAAAGCGGCATTTTTGGCGCCTGAGATGGTGACTTCCCCTGCGATACGACTACTACCAGTGATTAAAAATTGATCCATAAAGGTGACAACCTAGCGATGAGTATAGAAAATTATGAAAACCAGAACTACAGTACTCAACCATGCATATGGCCGATTCAGTAATATCTAGTCATATAGACAGCTATTTGATTAGCCTTTTGATTGAACGTCCCACTCAGCAGGCGTCAGCGCTTGGATATTGAGTGCGTGAATATCGCCACTCGCAATCTTATCATTGACTAACGCATATACTGCTTGCTGACGTTGAACCGCGCGTTTGCCTTCAAAGCTGGCATCGACCACGCGTACGTCAAACTTATTACCTTGGTTGGCAGCTTGAATAAAAGCGTCTGGGAAGTGAGTCTGTAAAAATGCGATCAAATCGTCAGCGTTCATGCTCATAGAATAGTCTGCCTTAAAGTTTAGAATAGGGTATAGATTTAAAGTGATGACATTATAACAAGAGTTTGCATATCTTACAGTACTGTCTTACTCAAGTGTGTTTAAGCATTGAGACAGTACTATCAATTAAATGGTCAAAAGTCGCCGATATGCATAGTGATAAGCTATTTGAGCGTTTTATCCAAGTAGGTCAATACTTGCGCACGCACATCATTGACCCAGCGTAGCGGCGGTGCCATCGCACCAATACTGGTCGCATGACTGGCCCCTTCGATTTCGCCCGTTTCAACGGTTACGCCTGCTTTTTTAAACGCTTCTGTCATTTTTATTGTATTCGTCACATGTACAATTTTATCTTTTTCAGCGGTTAATAATAAATACGGTGGCTGTGCACCTTTAATCTGACGATCTGGCATCACCTGATCAGGCGTGGCGTTAGAGCCAAACGCTGTTGCACTACTGAACTTACGGAAATCATAGCTATAAGGACCCGCAATCCCAATAACGGTTGCAATATCTGTTGGCTTAATGCCATAAGGCGCCAAAAAGTCTTCGTTGGCAACGGCTGCTACTGCATTAAACGCGCCAGCAGAATGCCCCATCACTGCTAGGCGTGACGGATCAGCATGGAGACTGGTCGCATTTTCAATACTCCAAGCAATCGCTTGAGCCGCATCTTTGACATAATCAGGATAGACATGCTCAGGCGCTTTACGGTAATTAATCACTGCGGTGACGTACCCTGCTTTGGCTAGGCTCTGACCGACAAAGGCATATTGTTCTTTATTGCCGCTCTCCCATGAACCACCATGGACAAATACCACCATAGGATAGCTAGTGTTGATAGTACTCTGAGATTTCATTGCTTGTGCTAGCGGTTTTGGATAATAAATATCTAGATCTTGTGAGGGCTCGTCACCGTATAAAATGTCTTTGCTAACCCCAACGCCACCACTAGAAGTAATCCCATTGACGATAGCCAATGGCGATAATGCCTGTGCGTTTTGCGTGGCTAATGCGATACTGCCCAATGCCAATATTGCCGCACCACCAAATCTCAATGTTCGCGTTTTCTTATGAGCAGGTTTATTGTGTATACCTATATTACCAATGGCACTTGTGTCTTCATTTGGTTGTATATTTGCCTGTGCATCCTTCATGACCAGTATCCTATTATATTTATTTATCAATCAGTAGTAACAGGCTAACAGCGATAATGGTTCATTCATTAGCCAATGATGTTTTTGGTATTGGTATCATTGACCAACACGCTGACTCTGCTACGTTTTACTATTGATATAGTACTCACTGGCTGAAGATTTCTCGTGCCTTTACTGTTATCACTATTTAGGCTTATTGTGATTAACGCCATTTATCGCATGATGAACTAAGGATGTTTACTGATTCTGATAAAGGTCGATATAAGGGCTTGAAGACGGCTGCGCAGTAGTGGCCTCTTCTTCCGTTATGACAATAGGCGTTGCCGTGCTGATAGTGGTATCTTGGGCAGCTGGCACTACTGCAGGATTGGCCAAATTATTCTCATACATGATGTCATCATTATTTATTTTCACCCCTCTATCGTCAACGACAGTTGTCAGCAATACCAACTCAGTGACTCCAACAGTACTATTGGCGATATCAATCAGATGACTCTGCTGAGTAGGTGTCATACGACCCATAATGTAGACCACACCATTATTGGTAACGGCTTTAATTTGTGAGGCACTCACACCATCGCTGGCGGCTATTTTGGCCAGCAGCTTTGAAGTGATATAGCCATCATGAACCGTTGAGCTATACCCTTTTGATGCACTCACTTCCATCTCATTGTAGACACGGCGTACATCTGGCATAGAGCTAACGACTTTTTCTACTTCTGCTTTGAGCGTTTCAGTTGGCACTTCACCTGTGAGCAGCACTTCGCTATTGAAGCTATCGATACCCATACGACTGGTTTGCTGCAGGTCTTCTTTTAACCCGTATATATTGATTTTGGCAGTATGTTCAATACTACGATCGAGCAGACGCTGCGGAATCGTGCGCTCAGTCATTGGTACACCATAAGTCCCTTCTGTACTGTTAGTCAGATAGTTGGTGGCACAACCTGTACTGACAACGCAGGCAGCAATCATAATGCCAGTCGTAATACGGCGTGATGAACCAAAAATAGCAGTGCGCAAATGCATCGGTGTCATTATTTACCTCTTAGAACATGGTTGTGACAATTTTATAAATTGAGCAAATCTTAATCTAGGCCGTAGCTTCATTGTAAAGAAAACACGCTCTAGTAGTGACGAGCTAAACGTAGCTGTAGGCTAATACTGTATCTAATTTATAGGAACTTGACTATAACCGCTACTTTACTTAATTTTGGCCATCAGCGGTTAGCTTTTTAGTAACGAACCTTACTTGTCAGATGTGGTTAGATGCTTCATTTGGCAGCATCTATCTCACTTATTCTATTACCAAGCACTGGCTATAAAAGCATTTTGAATCCATTCTGGTTGATGGTCTAACTGCTCATTTCTTGAATTTGACTTACTCATCGTGTTGTAAGCAATGACATCAAACCGGCAGTCATAATGAGCATACTCAGGATACTGCTGCAAAAAGGACTGCGCTGTCTTAATAACTTTGCGCTGTTTGCTTGCTGTCACACTGAGTGCCGCATCGCCATAATTCGAAGACTTGCGCTGACGAACTTCAACAAATACTAATGTTGACCATGCTGAACCTATTTCAATCATGACCAGATCCAGCTCACCTATCTTTGGCTGTTGCCAATTTTGCGCGACTAACCTTAACCCTTGCGCTTGTAAATACTCACACGCCTGCTGCTCAAACTGACTACCTTGACGCTGTTTTGGTGAGGTTAAAATTAAAGGCTTATGGTTCGGCATAAGGTTAATTGGTCTGATTAACATTTGAGAATTATCATAGCACAACATGCTAAACTAGCCACTTCTGCGCGTTCTACTCTCACAATCTATCGATTTCCTTACTCATTATTTGACTGAAAAACTATAGACAATGATTGTACATACTAGCGCACTATTATTTTCTAACGTCTTTTTAACGACCCGAGGTTTTCATGTCTACCCCTACTGCGATGCCAGCTTGTCTCTATATCGTTGCCACGCCGATTGGCAACATGTCCGACATGACATCGCATGCAATTGATGTCTTAAAGCAAGTCGCCATTATTGCCTGCGAAGACACCCGCACCTCAGGTAAACTACTGTCACATTTTGGCATCGATACCAAAGGCAGCAAAGGTGACGAGACAAAAGACTCAGAGACTCGTCCTGCCAAAAGCAGTATCGAAAATGATGACACGACAACAAAGCAAAAAGGTCACAATAAGCTATGGGCCTATCACGAGCATAATAGCGCCATTCAAACGCCCAAAATTATTGAAATGATTGAACAAGGTCATTCGGTTGCCTTGATTAGTGATGCGGGTACACCTCTGGTCAGCGATCCAGGCTATCAATTGGTGCAAGCTGCACATGAAGCAGGCGTGACCGTATCACCTATCGTTGGGGCTTCTGCTGCAATTGGCGCATTGTCAGTAGCAGGGCTACCCTCTGATCGATTTAGCTTTATTGGGTTCTTGCCAGCCAAAACGCATGGTCGTCAAAAACAGCTGAGCGATCTAATCGCACGTACCGAAACTTTAATCTTTTATGAAGCGCCGCATCGCATCGTATCTAGCCTAGAAGACATGGCAACGATATTTGGTGCAGACCGCGCAGTGACTTTTTGCCGTGAATTAACTAAGACGTTTGAGACGGTACATAAGAGCACCCTTGGCGAGTTGGTTGAGTTTGTCAAAGCAGATGACAATCAGCAACGCGGCGAGATTGTCGTGGTCGTCGCTGGCGTCGGTGTGGCAAAAGATACTGACGACATCAGTACGCACGATAAATTGCTACAGCGTTTGCTAGAGGATTTGTCGGTCAAAAAAGCAGCTGCACTGGCCTCTGATATTACTGGTGTGAAGAAAAATGCACTTTATCAGCGTCTACTAGAGTTGCAAGCAGACTAGATTTTTAATAGTAAGAAAGATAACCGTTTATAAATGAATTGAGGAGAGATAAGCAATGTACGATGTAATGGCAATAGGCAATGCGTTGGTTGATCACGAATATGTGCTATCAGATGCAGCACTAGAAGAGACCGAGTTGACCAAAGGTAATATGACGCTGGCAGAGTTTGAAGAGCAGCAGCAACTACTGGCTTACTTTAAACTGGCTGAGATTGAGCCATCAAAGCAAGCAGGCGGCGGATCAGCAGCCAATGCGATGTTTACCTTTGCCAGCTTAGGCGGTAAGCCTTTTTATGCTTGCCGCGTTGGTGATGATGATCAAGGGGCATTTTACCTCAGAGACTTGCACGAAGCAGGTGTCGCAACCTCAGACAAATCCATCCATGCAGGCGGTGTGACCGGCTCATGTGTGGTTGCCGTTACCGAAGATGGCGAACGCACCATGCAGACTTATCTTGGTACCTCAAGTGAGATTGCCGCTGACAATGTTGATTTTGACGCATTGACACAAGCAGATTGGCTATATATCGAAGGCTATCTGGCGATGTCTGAGAGCATCCAACCAGCGATGACTCAATTACGTCAACAAGCCGGTATTCATAATGCAAAAATCGCAGTGAGCTTTGCTGACCCTGCGGTAGTAAAATTTGCCAAAGATGGTTTGCTTAATATGCTCGGCAACAAAGTCGCAGTGATATTCTGTAATAGCGAAGAAGCTAGACTGTTTACAGATAAAAAACAAGTCAAAGCAGCAGCGCGTGCCCTGCTTGAATATTGCCAAATTGCCGTCGTCACTGATGGTGCTAACGGTGCAGTAATCGCCCATCAGTCTAATAACGAGGCAGAAGTTGAAGTGCATGACGTTGCAACGCCAGCAGTGGCCAACGTCATCGATACCAACGGTGCAGGCGATAACTATGCTGGTGCTTTCTTATATGCATTATCGCAGCAGTATAGTCTGCCCGAATGCGGTCGTCTTGCCAGCGAAATATCAGCACAAGTTATTCAACAGTTTGGACCGCGTCTTGCCTCGCAGGATTATCGAGATATCGCGCAGCGTGTACTGTCTGCTTAATTGTTAAACACATCTGTTGGACGCAAAACAAAAAGCCCATATCAAATCGATATGGGCTTTTTTTATATCATTCAGACTTGCTTAAACAGTTTGCTCAATTTAATAAGCGCTCTTTATTAGGCAGAAGCTAATGCTTGGGCGAGATCGGCTTTGATATCTTCGATATGTTCGATACCAATCGACAGTCGTACCATATCTGTACTAACGCCTGCATTTTCTAGCTCTTGCTCATTTAACTGACGATGGGTGGTCGTCGCTGGATGACAGGCCAATGATTTCGCATCACCGATGTTTACCAAACGAGTTATCAGTTGCAGCGCATCGATAAAGCGCGCTCCTGCTTCCAGTCCACCTTTAACACCAAAGGTCAAAATAGCAGAAGGCGTGCCTTTCATGTATTTTTTGGCAAGCTCGTGCTCAGGATGGTCAGACAGACCCGCATATTTAACCCAAGCAACTTTATCATGGTCACGCAGATATTCTGCAACGGCTTGTGCATTTTGCACGTGACGCTCCATACGCAGACTTAACGTTTCCATACCTTGCAAGATACCAAAGGCATTTAGCGGACTAAGTGCTGCCCCAGTGTTACGTAATGGCGCAACGCGAGCACGGGCAATAAAGGCTGGCGCGCCTACGTCTTTGACGAAATTTACCCCATGATAGCTATGATCTGGCGTATTCAACAGTGGAAAACGCTCAGGATAATCGCCCCAAGCAAACTTGCCACTATCGACAATCGCACCACCAATTGACGTACCCGTTCCACTCATATACTTGGTCAATGAGTGAATCACGATATCTGCCCCGAACTCAAACGGACGGCATATTGCAGGCGTCGCCACGGTATTATCAATCACGACAGGTACACCATATTCGTGAGCGACATCACTGAGCGCTTGAATGTCCACGATATTACCTAGTGGGTTACCGATACTCTCTGCAAACACCATTTTGGTTTTATCATCTATGAGATCACGAATGGCTTCTGGGTCTTTATGATCGAAGAAGCGCACTTCGATACCTTGACGCGGCAATGCATGGGCAAACAAATTATAAGTACCGCCATATAGCGTTGATACAGCGACGATATTGTCGCCTGCTTCGCAAATGGTCTGAATCGCATAAGTGATGGCAGCCATACCAGAGGCTACGGCAAGCGCACCGATACCGCCTTCTAACGCAGCCACACGCTCCTCTAACACCGCGTTGGTTGGATTCATGATGCGAGTATAGATATTGCCTGCGACTTTTAAATCAAACAGATCTGCACCATGCTGAGTATTATCAAACGCATATGAACTGGTATGATAAATAGGCACGGCGACTGCTTTGGTCGTTGGCTCTACACTATAGCCAGCATGAATCGCTAAGGTCTCAAGACGTTGAGGGGTCTCTAATGGTTGGGCTGTCTGCTGGTCTGCTGATCCGTCACTCATAGTACATTCCTTTATTTTGATAAAAGATGATTTGTTGACGACGTATCGCTCAAAAACCACCTTAAAAACTGTCTGCTAAATCATAGCAATAAAAAAAGCTGAGTTCATCATAACTCAGCTTCTTTATTAAAAGAATAGCAAAATACTCATCTCTTCATGACAAATATTCATAAGCAGCAAACCAAATAGGCATATCTATACTAGAGATAATGGCCACCTTTAATAGCAGCCACTTTGCTTTTAACTATTTTTTATTTTATTTGTAGTAAGCATTCTCTGTACGAGTATGGTCAGTTTCATCAACCACTTGGGTCAATTCTGGAATTTGCTGTTTTAGCTGCACTTCAACACCTTGACGTAGAGTCATATCAACCGCTGAACACCCTTGACAACCACCGCCGAATTTCAATACAGCGGTTAGACCAATGCCTTCTTCATCAATCAGCTCAAGCAATTGTACGTCACCGCCATGCGCTGCCAAGCCAGGGTTGATCTCTGACTGCAATACATAGTTGATACGCTCTTCGACACTGGCATCAGCGCCTACTTTAGGTACTTTAGAGTTTGGTGCGCGGAAAGTCAGCTGACCACCAAAACGGTCTTTATTATAATCGATGACCGCGTCTTCTAGATAAGGTACTGACGCCGCCTCAATAAAGGCAGAGAAGTTTTCATACGTAAAACGCAAATCAGCGCTGTCTTCTTCGCCCGGCTGATTATAAGCCATGCAACACTCTGCACGCGGCGTACCAGGATGCTCAACGAAGATACGCACACCGATACCATCGGTATCTTGCTTAGACAACAAATCTGCTAAGTAGCCTTGAGCTGACTCAGTGATAGTGATGTTGCTTTTCGCTTCGACTTGCTCGGTATCTAGCGCTGATTCATAGCCAGCAGTTTGGTCTAGTTGGTTATCAGCTTGGTTTTGCTCACTCATAATGTTTCCTATGCGTTATGACACAAACGCTATATCTATTATGGCTACTGTGTCGTGAATTTGGATTTTTAAAATGTTTACGATTTATATAAGACATGCAGACTGGCAATGATTGGTATTTATTATTGTATGACATTGGTCGACATGAGTATAAAGTTTAATCCATCTATAGCAGTCATTATACCTGAATCAAGCATCAATTCCGACCACGCTACTGCGAATTGAACCGTGGCTGTTGCAAATGGTCGTCATTGGTTTTTTTAATGATGCTAACAGGTGGCAAAGTAACTCAATATTTAAACCATGACAGATAAACACGCTGAATGACTATGTTGGCTGCCAAGTTATTCTCTATATAAAGACAGCTGTGCCATTTATCAAGCGCACTCAGCGTTTTCGATATGCCATACCGTTCACATCTAGTCCGAGCAAGTCATCTAGTTTTGACGTAGTATTGTTAATTTGAATGATTGTGCGCAGTAGCGTTATGAGCATGGTAGCTTTTAATCGCCTTGTATTATAAGTATCAACTTGTATAAATATCGACTTGTATAAAGATTACGTATTTTTTGGATAGGATCATTTTATGATGACACGGACGTTGCACCTAGTAACTACCAAGGATGATGAGAAAATTGCCGTTTGGAAAGTAGTCGATAATCCAGATAAAGATACGATAGCTAACACGTCAGAAAACAGCCTGCCTGACATCACACCGCAAAACATATTTTTGACACATGGTACGTTTTCTGACAAGCAAACTTGCCTCAAAATCGCCGAATATTTTGCGGGGCTTGGTCATCATTGCTACATCATGGAATGGCGCGGACATGGTGATAGCTCGCTACCGAAAGAAAAATTCAACTTTGAGACCATCGCCACTTACGACTATGAAGCGACTTTTCGCTATTTCTTTGAAGAATTAAAATTCGATAATATACATTGCGTCACTCATAGTGGTGGCGGTGTTGGCTTGACCATGTTTCTCGTTCAAAACCCAAGCTATATCGATAAGGTCAATAGCATCAGTATGTTTGCCTGCCAAGCTTTTGGGGCAGCGCAAGACTCGACCAGCCACGCAAAAATCCTTACGGCCAAGATAGTTACTCGATTGGTCGGCTTTATACCCGCTAAGCAGTTCAAGGTAGGCCCTTTTAACGAAAGCTACTATACGATGACCCAGTGGTACGATTGGAATTTGCGTAAAAATTTTAAAAGTAGCTTTTTAAAAAAGGCTCATTTTGATAAAGGCAGGACGAATACAGACGAAGTGAACGAAAGCATTAATCAGCAGAAAAGTACTGGTGATGACTTTATCGACTATCGACATCATATGGCTCAGATTACCATTCCCGTTTATTCTATTAGCGCAAAAGGCGATACCTTCATCTCCCCTACTTGCGGCTGTCGTTTGTTTTTTGATGGCTTTAACAATTCAACCAATGTCTTTCGAGAGTACTCGCTTAGTAATGGCGATTTAGATGACTATACACACAGTCGCATTATGATTAGCCGCAATGCTGCTACAGAGATTTGGCCAACGGTGACGGCATGGATAGAGAAGCATGCCCGTTAAAGCATATGTATCGATTGGACGGTTTCGATAATGACACACCCCTAAACATCTTTATACTTGTCAGAAAGTCATAGGCTGTGTCAGTATTAGCGTCATTAATTTTTAATCAATAAAAATAAGTCGTAGGAAGTTGGCGTCTATGAGTGAATTATCAGAGCAACATTCAGATAAGCAAAACCTAGATCAAAAAAGCAGTAAGCACTATCGTTATCTGGTCTTTATCGGACGCTTTCAGCCATTTCATGCTGGCCACAAAGCCGTCATCGATGAGGCATTAAAACGCTCAGACGAAGTAATTATGCTGATCGGCTCAGCCAACCTGCCACGTAGCTTACGCAATCCGTTTAGCGTCGCTGAGCGTGCCGCAATGATCAAAGGCGCCTACTCTGAAGAAGAAGCCGCACGCATTCACTGTGTTGGCTTAGATGACGCACTCTACAATGACACTCGCTGGCTACAGTATGTGCAAGCAGGTGTAAAATCTGTCACTGGTGACTTGCAGACAGATATTGGCTTGATTGGTCATTCAAAAGACAGCTCATCTTACTATCTGTCATTGTTTCCCAACTGGGACTCTGTGTCAGTGCCCAATTATCATAACTTATCAGCCACGCCGATTCGCGACAGCTATCTGATGGGTGCTACGCCGACACCTGAGCGTACGCCAGAGTCGACGCGTAACGTCCTCGATGCATTCAAACAAACTGACGATTATCATCAGCTGCATGAAGAAGCAGACTTTATTGATAAATACAAAAGACAGTGGGAATCAGCCCCATACCCGCCTACTTTTATGACTGCCGATGCATTGATTGTACAGTCGGGGCACATCCTACTGGTTGAGCGCCGTAGTATGCCAGGGCGCGGACTATGGGCGCTACCTGGTGGATTTTTGAATCCAAAAGAGACGCTGTTTGATGCTTGTATCCGTGAGCTACGTGAAGAGACTCGCCTCAAAGTGCCTGAGCCAGTACTGCGCGGCTCTTGCCATAGCCAACATACCTTTGACGATCCATATCGCTCAGCGCGTGGTCGTACCATTACTCAAGCGTTTTATTTTCAGCTCAAAAACGATCCAAAAGGTCTGCCAAAAGTAAAAGGCGGCGATGATGCGACCAAAGCATTTTGGTTACCATTGGCTGAGCTCGATGCGAAGATGATGTTTGAAGATCACTATGCAATTATTACTAAAATGGTTGGCTTGTAGTTCACTGCTAATCGTTTTTTCTAGTAGCTTTCTTTAGTAGTCTTTTTTAGTAGATTTTTCTAATAGCTACTTGAGCAAATTATCATCAAAACAGCTATCACTAAATATCGCACTAATCATTTGATACCAACGCCGATAGACGGCAATCAACCGCCGCCACTGTTCTTTTATTAAAGCAGCTGCGGCACTTCAAAGCAGAGGAGTTCTGTGATGTATACCAGTAATCTAAAAAACTTAATCTTAAATAGCGACAGCTATAAGACCTCACATTGGGTGCAATACCCAAGCGGTAGCGAGTATCTGTCAAGCTACATTGAGGCGCGCAAGGGCGACTACGATGTGGTGTTCTTTGGCTTGCAGGCCTTTATCAAAGAATACTTAAGTACGCCTATTACTCATCAAGATATCGATGAAGCTGAAAAGGTCATTCAGGCGCATGGCCTAACCTTTAATCGTGCTGGTTGGGAGCATTTGATTGAAAAACACGACGGCTATTTGCCACTACGTATCCAAGCCGTACCAGAAGGCAGTATCGTGCCTGTGTCCAATGTAGTCTGCCAAGTGATCAATACCGATCCTGAGTTTTACTGGCTACCCAGCTATATCGAAACAGCGCTATTGCGTGCTATTTGGTATCCATCTACGGTCGCTAGTGTTTCTCACTATTGCAAAGACATTATCCGTCAAGCGTTAGAAAAATCATCGGACAATACAGAGTCCCTGCCTTTTCGCTTGCATGACTTTGGCGCACGCGGTGCATCAAGCCAAGAAACGGTTGCGCTTGGTAGCTTAGCCCATTTGGTCAACTTTGCTGGTACTGACTCGATGACAGCGCTTATAGCTGCCAGTCGCTGGTATCAGATGGGTGATGATATGCCTGCATTCTCTATTCCAGCGGCCGAGCACAGTACGATGACAGCTTGGGGACGTGATGGCGAGACTGCTGCTTTTCATAATATGATTGAGCAGTTTGGCGGTAAAGACAAAGCCTTTTCGGTCGTTTCAGACAGTTATGATTTATGGAATGCCATCGACAATATCTGGGGCGACGCCTTAAAAGACGAAGTCAAAAATATGGGCGGTACCTTGGTTATTCGACCAGACAGTGGCGAGCCTACCAAAGTCGTCCGCGAAGCGTTGGAGCGCTTGGCAGTGAAGTTCGGTACGACGGTAAACAGCAAAGGCTATAAAGTGCTGCCCGACTACGTACGCATCATCCAAGGTGATGGCATCAGCTCGCAAAGCTTAAGCAAAATTATTGATGTAGTAATCAAAGCAGGCTTTAGCATAGAAAACGTGACGTTTGGTATGGGCGGTGGTCTATTACAGCAAGTCAACCGCGACACCATGAGTTGGGCGATGAAATCTAGCGCTATCTCTATTGATGGCGCATGGAAGGATATTTATAAAGATCCTGTTACCAGCCGCTCAAAACGCTCAAAAAAAGGACGATTGGCACTGATAAAAGACGACAGCGGCCAGCTAACAACTGTCAAAGAAAATGAGATGGTCGACCCGACTGATAATCTATTACGCGATGTATACGTCGATGGTAAATTGTTAATTGAAGACAGTCTTACGACTATTAGGGAACGTGCGGGATGGTAAACACTAGTAAACTAACATCAGTCGCAAAGGACGTTTTACTTGCCCCTGTCTACCTCTATCAAGGTCGAAAAATCAAGCGTGATACGGTTCGCTTGCCTGAACCACATGGTGAAAGGCACGGCGTGATTGACCTACCTCAAGCGAACAATATGGTATCAACGCAAGACGCTAAGACATTTAACCTTATGGTCGTTGGCGATTCAGCAGCGGCAGGTGTAGGTAGCCAGACCCAGCAGGAAGCGTTGGTCGGTAAGCTACTCCCGATACTGGAGCAAAACAAAGCTATCCAATCAAACTTTGCTCGACTCAATTGGTCATTGCAAGCGACAACAGGTCATACTAGCTTTGATATTCTACGCAGGTTATATGTCTTACCTGCTCCTGAGCAGTCTATCGATGTGATGTTGCTAAGCGTAGGGGTCAATGATACAACGTCCAATGTCTCTGTGCATAAATGGCAACAGCAAATTGAAGACATCACCAATATTGCACAGCGCAAATTTGGCGTACGAGAATTGGTTTTTTTAAGTTTGCCGCCGATGGCGCAAATGCCTGCAATCCCCGCCCCGCTCAATAACTTTGTGGGTGCAAAAGCATCGGTACTTGATGGGATATTGCAGCAAGTCTGTGCGGCTCATGCTGGTGTCACCTATATGGCAACCGACTTTACGCGGATGCTAGAAGAGCATGCAAATGGCTCGGCTATCGATATCAATGTGATGTTTGCCAGTGATGGATTTCATCCTAGCAGTCTGATGTACGGCTATTGGGCGCAGCAAATCGTAGAGACTATTATTCAGTTACTAGATTCTATTCAGTTATTGGACTCATCTACTACTGAGTTTGAGCGCTAAAAAACTGGATAGAGTATCATTTAGATTATAAAAAATTAAACCCAATAAAAAACCGCTGAATAATCAGCGGTTTTTTATTGCTTAGCAAAATACATTTACACCATGAGTGTAAATTATTCAGCAGCGTCTGCAGCTTTCTTGCTACGGCCACCAAATGCGCCAAAGCGTTTGTTGAAGCTTGCAACACGACCTTCAGTAGAAGTTTTACGTTGCTCACCAGTATAGAACGGATGCGACGCACTTGAGATATCAAGTGGGTAGTATGGGTATTCTTTACCTTCGTATTCACGAGTCGCTTTAGTCTTAGCAGTTGAGCGAGTCAAAAAGAACACGTCAGCGTTAGTGTCGTGGAATAAAACTTCTTGGTAATTAGGATGGATATCTTTACGCATAATATACTCTCTAGGTCCGATGTATGTACAACGTCTAAATACAGCATCAGCGATGATGTATCAAACAAATAATGACATACGTAACTGAGGCACTAAGGACATTACAAGTATGGCAACTGCGTCACTGGCTTATTCCAGCACCCAACACCACCCTTCTGTTCGCTTAGCCTTTCCCCAGCGGGAAAATTAAACCGCGATTTTAACGGTTTTTGACGTAAGACGCAAGGAGCAGTTGTGATAGAGATATGTGATAAGTTGTCACTGAAAGCTCGAGAGTATTGAGATAGATGATTGGTTTTAGTACAGTAATAAAGTTAGTTAAATTAATCAATAGTAAATACTGTTGTAGATAATCTAACTAAATATAACCTTAGCTTTTAATCATATATAGTATACTCAAAGGGTACAGCTACGCGATACAAAATCCATTTCAACATCGCTACTAGCAACTAATTTGCTTCTCAACCACTCATAACTTAATTAGATTAAATAAGGATCATTTAATGATAAATACTAAAATAAGCACGGCCACCAAAGCACTATTTATTGGCTCAGCGTTAGCAGTTACTACCATAGCAAGCGCTGCACTACCAACTCAGTGGGAATTAGACGACTCACATACTCGCGTCGGATTTTCTGTGAGTCATATGGGATTCTCGACCACTATGGGTCATTTTAGTGATGTTGAGGGCATGGTGAATTACGATATCAAAGCACCAAATCAAACCAGCATGAACTTTACCATTGCGACTGACAGTATCGATACCAATTGGGATGCTCGTGACAAGCATTTAAAAACGGATGAGTTTTTCAATGTAGCAAAATATCCAACCATGACTTTCAAATCTACTCAGGTCAAATTCATCAATCCACAACAGGCTAAAGTAACGGGTGACTTTACTTTGCTTGGTCAAACCAAACCACTAACCTTAGACGTCACGATGAACAAAATCGCTAATAGCCCTCTTACCAAAGAGCCAGTCGTTGGTTTCCGTGCCACTGGTACACTTGATCGCGCCGCGTATGGTATGACCGCTTACGCTGACGGTATCACGACCAACGTCCCTATCCAAATCGATGGCGAGCTAGTAGAAAAGAAATAACAGTAAGTTTATAGCTCTCTAACAGTTTTCGACAAAAACAAAAAAGCAGCCTACCCTCGTTTATAGAGGCAGGCTGCTTTTTTATTTCCTATAGATTCGTCTACGCTCTAATTGTATATTCATTATTTTACATAAAAGGTTTTTATATACTTGAAGGCTTCATACTTTGTTGTTATATTCATATATACGGATTTACGAATATATAACGCAACACTGAGGGAGCAGCAACGTGGATACAGTACAAGTTGATTACATAGCGATAGATGCTGAGTGGGATAAGAAGGTATCAAGTCATCATTTTGATATATACCACTTATCTGGTTGGATTGCGGCCTCAGCTGTTATCGACAAGGGCAAACCTCAAGGCATCATCGCTCACTATAAAAACAAGGAAGTATTGTTACCCATCATAATTAGACAAATTGACTCAGAGCACTGGGATGCTACTTCTACTTATGGTTACGGGGGCCCGTTGATGGACAAAACCCTCACTGATGCCGAGTTAGACATTGTACTGGATGAGATAAGAGCTTTTCTTTGCGAGAGAGGCTGCGTGTCCTTATTTATGCGGTTGCACCCGATTATTAATAAAGAATGGATACCCACAGTTGGCAAGGCACTTACTCACGGACTGACCTTGATGTCTGATTTGAGTAAGTCCGAAGAAGAGCATTGGAGCGAGACGCAAAATCGACATCGCCGTGGTATCAAAAAAGCCATAAAAATGGATGTCGTGACAAAAACAGAATACTTGACTAGGCAAAACGCCATAGTGTTCTCAGACATTTATAAAGAGACGATGCGACACGTCAAGGCCAGTGATTATTACTTCTTTGATGATGATTATTTTTTTAATTTGCTTGAAAACCTTCAAGAAAGAATACTGTTGATAACCGCCTATCAAGACGATAAGGCAATTGGGTCTTCTATATATACGCTCTGCCAAGAGTCAGGCATTATGCAGTTCCATCTTGGCGGTACGCTGAACGCCTATACACATCTACAACCTTCTAAACTTATCACTCATGTCGCGCGTAATTGGGGACGAGAGAACCGTTATGAAGTGCTACATCTTGGTGGCGGCGTTGGTTCCAATTTAGATTCTTTATATGAGTATAAGAAAGGCTTTAGCTCACAAGAGTTACTATTTAAGACTTACAGGCTCATCGTCAACGCAGCGAAATATACAGAGTTGGTGACGGATATCTGGTTCACGGAAAGTGATCTGCTCTCAGACTTTTTTCCTTTATATAGAAAACAGCCTAGCAAAGAAGAAGTGTTAGAGACCATTCAGGTTGAGCCTTTAGCAAAGGTGACATAGTACAGATTACATCTAATACTAGTGAGTATACGTGCGCTGCTGTTGATTACAGTAGAGAATAACACCAAACAAACAAAAAGCAGCCTGCCTCTGTAATTGAGGACAGGCTGCTTTTTTATCTTAACGTTTTCGAGTTAGTTTATATCTAACACCTGTTATTTACTTGGGATAACGTGCCAAACGCCAAGTTTATCATCACCGTCTTTGTCACCAACTTTTGTGTCATTAGCGTAGAAGTATAAAGGCTTACCGTTCATTGCCCATTGATATTTGCCATCTTCACGCTTGAATGCAGCGAACTGACCTGAGGCTTTAGCATCACTAGGCGCTTTGAAGATTGGCCACACAACTTGGCAGGCTGCACCACAATCTGACTGGTTCATAGAATCTTTATCAAACGTATATAACGTCATATGGTTAGTAGAATCCACCAACACCCCATTCTTACTAGTGACTGGCGCTGTATTATTGTTGGTTGCCTGTACTTCATGCGTGCCCGACATATCATTACCGACTACGTTTTTTAAGGTAGTACAGCCAGTTAGTGCCAATACACCTGTTAGTGCCGATAGCATCATTATATTTTTCATCATAACTTCCTTGTAATTTTAGTCGTATTTTTCATAGCGATAAGCCTGTTGTCGTTTACTTTATCGACTGTCCCTTTTGTCAATTCTGATATTTGTAGTTTTGAACAGTCATCAAAACAGAACCTACGCTTCTTGTTAAGCAAAATAAATATAGCATATGGTTTTATATTATCTTGATAATCAATATATACGCTTACAAAAGTGGTCGAATTTTACAAAACAATAAAACGAGCTTATTTTTGATTTCACAAGTTTGCCACCTCTCTCGTTTACTCTATTTTCACACAGGTTCATTTGTCTGAAAAAATTCACACATATAGCGACTCGTTGACAAAACTCATGCATCTTCTTACGTATTTCCCATCATATTGCCTGTAGTTCTTCGTAAAATAAACCTATAGAGATGAAGAATGGCTAAACAATAGAAAAGATGACTATTGAAGTTCAGATTTGTGTGTTGAACTTAATTACCTTCGCACGCATATCAAGAAATATAGAACATTGAATAAATATACCGAGCACGGCCTAATACAGATGCTATTAAGGATACAACGACGACAATGACTCAGTCTTTTGATAAAAACTACGCTCAACCCTTTAATCGTGACGCTCATTCTGAGGTGTTATCTTACGGGGCAAAAAACATTCAACCTAAAAAGCGTGTTGGCATTTTGGGCGGTGGTACTGCGGGATCAACGATTGCGATTCGACTTGCTGCGTTAGGATTAGAGACCTACTTATTTGAGAAGAAAAAATCACTTATTGATGGACCACCTATGTGTCATTTGCACGCAGGTGGTAACTTGTACCGTGAAATACCGGACGAGGATTGCGTAGCACTGCTTAAGCAGTGTATCGATATTTTGCGTTTGTATCCGCATACTATTGACGTTCGTCCTACTGTGTTTGCCGTACCGACACGTGACGAGGGGCTGCCTGAAGATTTACTACCGCGTTTAGATATTCTGACTGATGCTTATCAAGAACTGATCGAGCAAGATGCTAATAATAAGGTATTGGGCGAGCCTGAAGATTACTATCAACTTTACAGCCATGAGCAATTAATTGTGCTGTCTGAACGTGAGCAAGTCGCTGTACCAAGTACAGTTGATGAATGGATGATTCCGGTCGCTAGATACTTAGATTTGAACAAAGTTAAATTTCCGTTAATTGTTGTCCAAGAATATGGCTGGAACATTTTTCGTTTAGCCGCTTCTGCCAAGCTTGCACTTGAAGAGTACGACAATGCGCATGTATTTACCGAAACTGCTGTGCAAAAAGTCGTTCCGGTAGATTGTGAGAACTGTACCAACGCTGACCATCATGTCACCAAATGGCGTATCGACTATCAACAGATCCATAGTCAAGAACATGACTCTCAGCCTGAGTCTATCGAAGTTGATTACCTAGTCAACGCTTGCGGATTCCGTACGGGTGTTATTGACGATATGATTGGTGTCGAAGTCACACGTATGGTCGAGTTCAAATCGTCTTATGTGACTCATTGGGGCGATGCTGGTGGACAGATACCAGAGATTATCGTCTATGGTCAACGAGGTACGCCAGAAGGCATGGCGCAGCTTACTCCCTACCCTGGCGGATACTTTCAGATTCATGGTATGAGTAAAGCCATTACTCTGTTTGATGATGGTCTTGTCGCATCAAGTGAAGACAGTGCGCAGCCAAAACTGCCACAGCAATATATGCACTATATTGAAGACGGTTGGGATAAAGCGCCCCTACAGGCACGTAGTCAGCAAGCGATTGAGTATGTAGCGGAGTTTGTACCGACATTTAACAGCGCACGTACTGTTGGTAACGCACTATATGGTGGACAGCAGATTCCTGGACAAGATGATACGCTGCGAGTCGCTGACGTGAGCTTATACTCTAATATACGCTATGCCCGTGCAGAAAACGTCAAAGCATCTTCGACCTTGATTGCCGCTGATCAAATCGTTAATGAGCTGACAGATCTAGGTTTGATAGAGAACGATACACCTCTGAATCGTAGTCGCTATGCCCATGAATGGTCGTACCTTGTCCATAACGATAGCCTCGCTGTCGATGAGGTTGCACGTGAGCTCGCTAAGCAGCGGGGATTCCCAATCGCGATGGCTCATGTCAATCATAGTATTCGTGAAGTAGCATTGGACGATCTCACGCCTGCTGATGCCTAATAGGCATGATTCGCTGATAGGTTGTTAATACATATAAAAAAGGAGCAGATAACCGAGATTTGGTTATCTGCTCCTTTTTTGCAATAGCTTTTAATATTTAATCATTTGCTGTGTATGAATAGCGATACGGCTTAACTATTACTGCCTGCCATTTTCTCTGTATCCACAGCATCATCTATGGTCACTACTGTTTGTAGCATATCGATCGCTTCGCTGATGGTATTGCACACCACTAGACGATCTAAATCTTCCTGCTTCATAAAGCCTTGCTCAGTGGTATATTTCAAATGCTCAATCATACGGTCATAAAAACCATTGATATTTAGAATAATCATTGGTTTTTCGTGCTGGTACAATTGACGCCACGTAGCAATTTCCATAATCTCTTCTAACGTTCCTAGCCCGCCTGGTAGCGTGATAAAGGCATCAGCATACTCTGCCATGACGGTCTTACGCGTGTGCATAGTGTCAGTCAAATGCAAGCGAGTCAGCTGCTCATGAGCGATTTCGTGCTTGAGCATAAAGGTTGGAATCACGCCCACTGCTTGCGCGCCGCCATTGATTACTTCATCCGCAACTGCGCCCATCAGACCGATACTAGCACCACCATATACTAGCCCCATGCCATTATTTGCTAATGCACTGCCGAGTTCGCGTGCTGCCTGTTCATATACGTCACCATTGCCCAAGCGTGAACCGCAATACACAGCCACGAGCGGCATGGACAAGGCAGACTTGTCGACTGCTTTTTCGATATTTGTAATGTCTTTGCTTGTGATTACGTCATAAGTATCATCGTTGATTTTCATTTGCATATAGCTTCCTTAATTACCTGTCAGTTTTTATTGAGTGCTTGTTATTAGTGAAGGCTGCATACCGACACCTATCATTTATATTGTCATGCACATGATTCATAAGACAAACTCGCCAAGTCATACGAAACTTGGAAGTCATATTTGCGCAACTGTCTTGCCAGCATTTATCTTAACATAAGCAATGCTACCACATAGTCACAACGATTTATCACTACGCAACGACTACACTTTCAAGATGCGCATTTATTGTTCATCATAGCTCGATATTCATTATCTACTAATAAAAATACTAAGGTATACTCATGGATAATCACAATGCCTCTCCTACCGCCGAGCCATCAAGCTCTGTGATTAATAGCAATCTCACTAATAAAAGTAATGTGCATGACGCGAGCAATATTGATATTTACTCATTAAGCATCATGACCGATCGCAACCAAGCATTGGCAGCCACTGTCTATCGCCCTAAAGATGCGACAAAAAAAGCAATCATGATGGCACCAGCCACAGGTATTAAGCGTCACTTTTATCATAATTTTGCGACCTATCTAGCAGAAAGCGGCTTTGGGGTGCTGACCTTTGATAACGAAGGAATTGGTGAGTCACTATCGACCGATCTGGCAAAATGTAGCGCTACCTTGATCAGTTGGGGTCGCCACGACATGCCAGCTGTACTTGATGCCTTACAAGATGAGTTTCCTGAGGCTTCTTATCATCTTATCGGTCATAGCGCAGGTGGTCAGCTCATTGGCTTGATGCCCAATTATCAGGCGATTGGCTCAGTGTTCAATGTCGCTTGCTCGTCAGGGCGTATCAAAAACATGGGCATGCCATATAAACTCAAAGCTATGGGCTTTATGGATGCGTTTATTCCATTCACTAATTTAACACTAGGCTATACGCCGTCAGACAAAATCGGTATGGGTGAGCCGCTACCACGCGGAGTAGCGCGTCAATGGCGTGAATGGTGCAATGGCGCAGGCTATATCAAAACCGCATTTGGCAAAAGCATACACACGCATTTCTACGATGAGCTCAGTATGCCAGCACTGTGGCTTGGCTTTAGCGATGACGATATCGCCAACAGTGAAAACATGGACGATATGATAAGGGTATTTACAAAAATGCCCGTAGAAAAGCGTTTCTTAGACCCTGAGGATTTTGGACTAAATCATATCGGTCATATGCGCTATTTCAGCAGTAAGACCAATATCAAAGCTCCGCAGCTATGGCAGATGGCGGTGACATGGTTGCACGACCAACCATAACCTTATCGTCACGTGGCCTCTTATATATTGGCTACGTAATAACTTAGATTACTTTTTTGCGTTTTCTGCTTCATCCAGTTTTAAGCGTTTAGTCAGTGCCGAATACAGCGACGGCTGCATATTATGAATATTGCCTATCATCCATTTAACATAGCTGATAGGCACATCTTTGATAGGCTTGCCTTTATGCTTACCAAACGGCATCTTGTTCACAGGAGTCGCCTTATTGGAGATAGCATGTGCCGCTGCAAAGTCTGTCGGCGCAATTTCTAGACGCTCGCAGCATGCTTGATACAGCAGATAGCACATTCGAGCATCGCCAAGCGCGTCATGAGCGGCAATCGTCATTACACTCGCCTCACCTTTACCCAATAACTGCTCGATACACTTAGACTGACCGTAAGCACGCCATTCTGGAAAGGCTGCCCGCGCTAGTCTCACTGTACAAATCAGCTTAGCAGAAGGACTGCCAATCACTCGCCAATCAAAACGTACGTTATGACCAATCAAGTACTCTGGTAATTCAAACTGCTCCAACTCAAAGCGCTCAAGTCCAGCCACATCATCATCGGTAATACCATGCACCTTTATGACAATAGGTGAAATAGATCGACCACTATTAAAGTATTTCATCCACTCAAAACCAGTTGCTACATTGATAGTAGCAACTTGGATGGGTCTGGGATCACTGCCCTGATCTGTTTCGGTATCGATAACCAGTGCTGTTTCGCGCGTGGCAGAAATATCAGCAGGCTTAAAAGCATCATTCATAAAGTATTACCCATCAGTAGCAACTGTCTATGCTCAGCAGAAATGTTAAGTAAATAAACTATATTTGCTGTCTATATCCTTAACCATAAAGATATCTATGGGGGTAAAAACGATAGATAACAATGCGATACATACGTTATCAGACGAAGCTTTTATAATAAAATCTCAAATGATATAAAATATATATGAGACATCAATGCTAGCAGATGGAAACAACCAGCCTCCCAGACCTTCTCTTTTCAGTCGTTTAATAAGCCTATTGATTAAGGCTACTGTATTGCTAGCACTGTTATTTGTCTTCGATAAACTACTACCTAGTATCAGCCAACAGACGCAGTCATTTGTGGTTGCCAAATGGCAACAATTAAGTCTATTGCAACAAGAGCTGCCGACCGAAAACAGCTTGCCCAGTCCACTACCAGAACGAGACCTGACAGACACTTGGGGCGCGGCACGTAGCCAAGGCCGCTCCCACGAAGGCATCGATATCTTTGCACCGCGCAATACTCCCGTGCAGTCGACTACGCAAGGTGTGGTAAGCAAGGTTGGTGAAAACACATTGGGTGGGCGCGTGGTCGTGGTGGTAGGGCCTGGTGGCGCAGGACATTACTATGCTCATCTAGAAGACTATGCTGACATCTCTCCCAATGACTGGGTCAATCAGGGTGATGTAATAGGTTATGTGGGTGATAGCGGTAATGCAAAAGGGACACCGACACACGTACATTATGGTATCTATATTAATGGCAGTGCGGTCAATCCTTATCCGCTTTTGCAAAAGGATTAACGAATACAGAAAAGTATATCGTTGCCCCGAGCTGAAGTAGTGCTAAGTTTGCATTAATCACAAAACTGAAGCCGAAAAACCAACGCTAATACAGACTAGAAATCATATTAATTGGCTGTGACAGATCTGACGTAATTTGAGGGAAATACCACACTAAATGTCGACCCTTCCCCTTCTACTGAATCGATTTGCAATTGCGCTTCGTGCTGGTGTAATACATGTTTTACAATCGCTAGTCCCAACCCCGTACCACCTGTCGCACGGCTGCGACCTTTGTCGATACGATAGAAACGCTCTGTCAAACGGGCGATATGCTCTGACGCAATACCGATCCCATCATCTTCAACCGCGAAACGGCAACCATCAGACGTCCTTGTCCAGCTGATAGTGATATTGCCACCCTTTGGCGTATATTTGATCGCATTGATTACCAAATTGGATAGCGCACTATTTAAGTACATCTCTGACCCGTACAGCCCATCATACGTATCTATATGCAAATGAATGATGTGTTTGTATGCTTGGTTGTAGGCCTGTGCATCGTCGTAGATATTGGTTAGTAGCTTAGTCATATCTATATAATGCAGCTCGTGTGACTCTTCGATTTCAATCTTAGACAGTAGCAGTAAGTCGTTCACAATTCTGTTCATACGGGCAGTTTGCTGCGTCATCAGCTCAAAACCGCGACGCCATTGCGGCGGCATATCTGGCTGATCGGAGAAATTTTCCAGATAGCCCATCATCACAGTTAATGGTGTTCTAAGCTCATGCGAGACATTCGCCACAAAATCTTGACGCATTTGCTCTAAATGCCGCAGGCGGGTCACGTCATATACAAACAGCAGTTTTTCATCACCGAAAGGAGTCAGTTCACACTTCAAGTAGCGACTAGGATCTCGCCATGATTCTATATGGACGCCATCGTTGGGTATCGTTGTACCTTCATAGTACTGGCGGAACTCAGGTACAGTAATAAAGTCAAAAATATTTTGACCTTTGTCCTCTGGCTGTAGCAGCAATAAGTCTTGTGCTGCCTGATTCCACCACTCTAAACCGTCAGTATTATTGAGCAAAATCACTGCATCACGCAGGGCTCGTAGTGCACTGCCGATTTTTTTGAGTTGCTCCGCTGTACTTTGAGTAGATATTTGCTCTAGTAGAGCTGATTGCTCACTTTGTGCTGGCGCTATCTTGTCCATTTTTTATCCTTACCACTATCCGCTGCCTCAATATTGCTGCGGCATTATATGTACAAGATTAACTTGGCTCAATCAGGCTAGAAAATCGGTAGCCTGTTCCACGTACCGTCTGTATCAATGTATCACAGTCATAAGGTCGCAGTAATTTACGTAGACGTTTGATATGCACATCAATGGTTCGGTCTTCGATATATACATTGCCGCCCCATACCTGATCGAGCAGCTGCGTGCGTGTATAGGCGCGCTCAGGGTGACTCATAAAAAATGCCAATAGGCGATACTCTGTGGGCCCAACATCAACGATTTTACCTGCAGCTGTCACGCGCTGACTCTTAGTATCTAGACTTAACTGTCCAATTTCGATAGGTTTGTCGCTGCTCATCGCGCTACTGCGGCGTAGTACGGCTTTGATTCTAGAAATCAGCTCACGAGTCGAAAAAGGCTTGGTCATATAATCATCTGCGCCTGCATCAAGACCATGCACCTTACTGTCTTCTTCACTTTTTGCCGTTAGCATAATGACTGGTATTTCAGAGAGTAGCTCATCGTTTTTGAGCATACGACAAAAATCCACACCGCTCTTGTCACCTGGCAACATCCAGTCTAACAGTATCAATGACGGTCTATGATCGACCACTTGCTGATGCGCCTCTGACACATCTGCCGCTTGCAAGCTATCAAACCCAGCCATCTCTAGCGTCATGACAACCATTTCACGAATCGCAGGCTCATCTTCAACAATCAAAATTTGCTCATTATACATAGGACATTCTCGGTGTTAGAGGACAAAATCTAGCATGTAAAAAGGCGATATATACTCACCAGTCTCTACCTATTAAACGGATTAATTATGACAGCTTGATGACACTCCAAAATCAGATTTCTAGTAAAAAATTGAGCGGCCCATCATTGACGCTCGACACTTGCATATCAGCACCAAACTGACCAGTTGCCACGTTCGGGTGCTTAGTTTTGGCATAGTCGACCAGTTGTTCAAATAACGCTTGCGCCACAGCAGGTGCCATCGCACCACCAAAGTCTGGTCGGCGCCCTTTGTCTGTTTTTGCCATCAAGGTAAATTGTGAAACTAATAATAGCCCACCAGCAACCTGCTGAACGTTTTTATCCAGTTTACCAAATTTGGCCGGATCATCGTCATTTTCAAAAATGCGATAGGTCAATATTTTATCAATCATACGCTGGGCAGCGGCAAAATCGTCTTCGTGCCCCAAGCCAATATATGCCAATACCCCATGCCCAATCTCACCGATACACTGTTGATCGACGACCACACTAGCGTGCTTCACCCGTTGTATGAGTGCTTTCATTTACTAATTCCTTAACAGATTATGGCCATACAATAATATGCTGTCCATGATAAAATACCGTCATTAACTTAACTATTATTAGGGCGTGTTTGATATTCACAAATAGGTACTGCGGATCGCTAAAACTGTTCCAGACAAGGCGTAAAACGACGATAATGCTCATGCCTTATCTAGATTTACAACGTAGTATGGCGCAATTTTATCCACTGTCAGTGCCATGGTCGAATTTCCAACACGCCCCTATTACATTACACCTTATTTTGGTAGCCTTATTATGAATGTATTTACCACCTTACAACAGCTTGTGCCGCAGCAAAAGCTCAGTAAAGTCGCTGGACGTTTGGCCGCCAGTCGCCACCCTTATGTCAAACGCACCTTTATCCGTAGCTTTGCCAAAGCTTATAATATCAGCTTAGACGAGTACGAACGCCAAAGCCTTAACGCTTATGAGAGTTTTAATGACTTTTTCACTCGTGAGTTAAAAGAAGATGCTCGTACTATCGACGCCACTGCAAACGGTATCGTGAGTCCTGCGGACGGTATTATCTCTCAGCTAGGACAAATCGAAGACCACAAACTACTACAAGCCAAAGGTCGTCACTATGATGTCGGCCAACTACTTGCTGATAGTGAAGATGGCAGTTATTTCGCTGATGGTAGTTTTGCGACTATCTACTTAGCGCCTAGTAATTATCACCGTGTGCATATGCCATTTACTGGCACATTAACCAAGACTCGCTATGTGCCTGGCACCCTGTTTTCGGTCAATAATACTACGGCGGCTAACGTGCCAGACTTGTTTGCGCGTAATGAACGTCTGGTCTGTATGTTTGATACCAAGTACGGCAAAGCAGCTGTTGTGATGGTTGGTGCTATGATCGTCGCTGGTATTGAAACTGTCGCCACTGGCAAAATTGCTCGTACTGACGACATATTCGAGTCCAATCATGACATGCAGTTTGCAGCAGGCGAAGAGCTTGGACGCTTTTATTTGGGCTCAACGGCTATCGTAGTATTACCAAAAGCAGCAAAGGCTGACTGGATAGATAGTATGCAAGCCAACAGCGTCGTGCAAATGGGTCAATTGCTAGGAATGGCAAACGCTCAATAACACGCCTGTATAAGAGTACTGAAAATATCAGCCCAGTTAAGCGTAAATCATCATGCTTTATTGGGCTTTTTTTATGTCTGTTACTTATGCAGACTTACGCGTCAATTAACCAGCCTTGCTGAGTTGCGTATTCAATATTATGTGAGAGCCAATCATGGATAGGAGGAAAGCTGTCTTTGATAAATGCATGCGCACCTGCCACTTGCGAACGCGTAACACCAAGCTCAATCCACGTTTTACCATCGGTATTTAGATTGAGTAAAAACGGCAATAAGCGATCGACCACTCTGAGCAACTGGCTCTCTTTGCTACTTCCTGTTTCTTGCGCTTCCCAAACCTCGCTTAAATCACTAATGCCATTGCCTCGCTCACGTTGCAATCTGGCAATGCCTGCACGCTCTTCGACGTGTGCATCAGTACGCGTATCGGCATACAAAAAAGTATCGCCCGCATCAATCTCACCCAAATCATGAACCAATGCCATCTTCAGCAATTTTTCATGATTGACATCTAGCGCAAATAATTCAGCAATCGACCAACAGGCCATCGCTAAATGCCAAGAATGTTCGGCAGAGTTTTCTTTGCGAGTGGTCTGTGTCACATAGCTTCGGCGATTCACGCGTTTGAGCGCATCTAACTCCAATAAGAAATGAGTGACATCATCGATATCGATATGTGAAGTAGATTCGGAATGAGTGAGTGATATAGAGCTGGCTTGCGACATTGATTTTCTCTGGCTTTCTCTAGTTATTGGTTTTAATGCTTATAATTTCTGGCGATTTTAAATTTCATTGCTCAAAGTATTATGGTTAGTTTGCTATCTAGCAATGGTTAAAAGACTATTACCGTTATCAAAAAAATAGCGCTTATTTTACCAAGCGCTATCTATTATAAATTAGAAGATAAATGGTTAAATTGAATCTCTATTTATCCAAGTCTTTGAGCAACTAAGGCTTAGCCACTTACTTGATCAAATTAATAATGGTTTTAAATGCAGGATCTTCACTGCTGCGGCATAGCTCAAACAAGATTGATTCGACAGTACTAATCACCCCACCTGCACGGCGAATACGGCGAATTGCTTGCTTTTTATCATAAGGAAAACGAGAACCCACGGCGTCACCAATGATGACAGGCTGCATACCATTGTCCAATAAATCTAGTGCCGTTTGCATGATACAGACATGTGCCTCAGCACCAAAAAGCAACACGGTACTACGGTTCTGCTGAGCCAAATGATGCCATGAATCATTGTTGTCGCAGGCACTAAACGTAACCTTTTCAAAGCTTTTGGCATTGTCTCCTTCGAGTACGTCGCGCAGCTCTGGTAAAGTATCGCCCAAGCCTTTTTTATATTGTTCATTGAGCATGATTGGAATATTGAGCGCTTGCAGCCCTTTAATCAAGGTAACGGTTTTTTTGACGATATTTTCGTGATCGTAGATATGCGGCGTTAAGCGCTCTTGCACATCGACAATCATCGCTTGGGTATTCTCACGAGCGATTCGATAGGTGCGATCATTAATCATAGTAGACATAGTACACTCCTTGTACGGCTGACAGTTGCAACTAAAAACTATTTTAGAATTATCATAAACAGTGCCATGGTTCATCTTTCTCTTATTTAGTCATAGTTTCATGAATGCGTCAATGGAGATAATTTTTAATCTCCGTAATACTGTGTTTTTCGACTCTATGATTTACTAACTGGCTAACTATTAATTTGACCATAAAAAAACCTCCAGCCATGATGACTAGAGGTTCTTCGTTAGCGAGTAGCTGTTTATTGAGTGTTCAAATAATCTTGTTTATATAAATAAGATTACACACGCTCAATAATAGTAGCGATACCTTGGCCAAGACCAATACACATCGTCGCTAGACCGATTTCAGTATCTGACTGCTCCATCGCGTTTAGCAATGTCACTGTGATACGAGCGCCTGAACATCCTAGTGGATGACCTAGAGCAATGGCACCACCGTTGATGTTAACGATGTCTTGCTTGTCAGATAGGTTCAGGCCTTTTAATACTGATAGACCTTGAGCAGCAAATGCTTCGTTTAGCTCGATGGTTTGCATGTCATCAATGCTCATGCCAGCACGCTTCAATGCTTTTTGGGTAGCAGGTACAGGACCATAACCCATGATAGCTGCATCACAACCAGCCACAGCCATACTACGGATACGGGCACGTGGCTTTAGACCTAGATCTTTGGCTTTTTGTGCGCTCATTACTAGCATCGCTGACGCACCGTCAGATAATGCAGATGAAGTTGCCGCTGTTACTGTACCGCCTTTTGGATCAAACGCTGGACGTAGCTTTTGCATTTGCTCCATCGTTGCATCTGGACGAATCACTTCATCAACCGTACATAGTTGCAGACGACCAGCAGCATCATGACCTTCGATACCGATGATTTCATTGTCGAAACGACCTTCAGTAGTTGCAGCCCATGCACGGCGATGTGACTCAAGACCAAACGCATCTTGCTCCTCACGCGTGATGTTGTTCATACGACCTAGCATTTCAGCAGTCAAGCCCATCATGTTTGACGCTTTTGCATAATGCTTAGAAGCAGCAGGGTTTAGATCAACACCGTGCATCATGCCGACGTGACCCATGTGCTCGACACCACCGATGATGAATACGTCACCTTGGTTGGTCATAATTTGTGCAGCGGCAGTATGTAGTGCCTGCATAGAAGAACCACATAGACGGTTAACCGTTTGGCCACCAGCAGTCTTTGGGATACCAGCTAGCAAACCGATGTTACGACCGATGTTCAAGCCTTGCTCTAGCGTCTGGTTGACACAACCCCAGATAATGTCTTCGATATCATTGGTATCAAAGTCATTACGTTCTACTAGCGCACGTACTAGTTCCGCTGACATGCTATCAGCACGTACATGACGGAACATACCGTTTTTGGTTTTGCCCATTGCCGAGCGTACGCCATCTACGATGACCACATCTTTTGGACTTAAAATTGTCATACCATATTCCTTTTCAATTTTTATTGTCAGTGTAGTCAGCCCAATTTACGACTATTACCTCATTAATCTCGCTCAAAGTACAATAGGTACATTTGCGCTTGATTTACTCGTACTAGCGTTAAATTGAACCAACTATAATCGTACGTTCGCTATTGGAGACGATTCATGTCTCAATTGCTTTCATGCAAAATAGCAAACGTACTGCACTTCATCCTAGTAATGACTGACTATTACGCTGTTGCGTAAAAAGTCTCGCCTGCGGCTGCCATGTCGCGAATCTTTTGTGGCGCTTCATAAGCTTTACCAAGATGTGCGTATTTTTCACATAGTGCCAAGTAGTTATCTAGACCCATTTGGTCGACATAACGGCAAGGACCACCACGGAATGGAGGGAAACCTACGCCCATAATCATCGCCATGTCGGCCTCGCTTGGTGTGCTTACGATGTTGTCTTCTAGGCAGCGAACCGTTTCGTTGCAGAAGGCAATCATAGTGCGATCAATGATTGCTTGATCGTCAAACGTTTGCTTTTCGCTGTCAGTCGTGGCTTTTAGCAACTCGTAAGTGGCTTCATCAGCAACTTTTTTTGGCTTGCCGCGCTTGTCCATTTCGTATTTATAGAAACCGATACCGTTTTTCTGACCTAGACGCTCATTGTCATATAGATGCTGGATAGCACCTTTATAATCAGGCTTCATGCGATCAGGAAAACCATCAGCCATCACTGCTGCGCCATGTACACCTGTATCTAGACCGACCACGTCGATTAGATATGCAGGGCCCATTGGCCAGCCGAATTTTTCCATCACTTTATCGACATGAGCAAAATCAGCACCTTGCTTAAGTAGCAAGTCAAACGCGCCAAAGTATGGGAACAATACACGGTTTACGAGGAAACCTGGGCAGTCGTTAACTACTACTGGCACTTTACCCATTTTAGAAGCAAGTGCAACAGTAGTCGCGATGGCTTCTTCAGATGATTTCTCACCGCGGATAACTTCTACCAATGGCATACGATGTACTGGGTTGAAGAAATGCATACCGACGAAGTTTTCTGGACGCTCAAGCGCTTCTGCTAGGAACGTAATAGAGATAGTCGAGGTATTTGACGCTAGGATACAGTCGTCTTTTACTAGACCTTCTACTTCTTTAAGTACCGCACGCTTCACGTTTGGATTTTCTACAACCGCTTCGATAACGATATCAGTCTCAGCAAAATCACCGTAGTTCAAAGTAGGACGGATACGGCTTAAGGTTTCACCCATTTTTGCTGGGGTCATCTTGCCGCGTTCTACCATTTTGCCAAGCAGTTTGCTTGCTTCGCCCATACCAAGATCTAATTGCTCAGACTTGATATCTTTCATGATGATTGGCAAGCCTTTGCTGGCTGCTTGATAAGCGATACCGCCACCCATGATACCAGCGCCTAATACAGCGGCTTCGCTGATGTCATGTGCTTGTTTGCTGTGTTTTTTGGCCAGTTTTTTGACTAGCTGATCGTTTAAGAATAGACCAACCAAGCTTTCTGCTTGTGGCGTCTTAGCGGCTTTTGCAAAACCAGCAGCTTCTACTTCGATTGCTTTGTCACGTGATAAATTAACGTGCTTTTCAATCGTTTCGATAGCGATTGCTGGTGCTGGGTATTGCTTAGGATTGGCTTTAGCGAAAATAGCACCTTTAGCACTGTTGAACGCCATTGCTTGCTCAAGCTGGTTTAGCTTAACTGGAGCCAGTTTTTCTTCACGTTTTGCTTTCCAATCAAGCTCACCTGAGATACATTTTCTGACTAGATCAATTGCTGCATCTTGTAAGTCATCAGCAGGTACAGTCGCGTCAACCAAGCCTAGCTTCAATGCTGCCAATGCTTTCTTTGGGCTACCAGTCGCGATCAGCTCAAGTGCGTTATCGATACCGATGATACGCGTACTACGAACTGTACCGCCGAAACCTGGGAAGATACCTAGCTGAGTTTCTGGCAAACCGATGATGGCTTTGTCACTCATGACACGGTATTCACAAACCAAAGTCATTTCACAACCGCCGCCCATCGCCGCGCCATTGATAGCCGCAACTTTAGGGAATGGTAGGTCTTCAAAACGATTGAAAGCGTCATTAACATGAACGACCCAATCTTTGATCTCGCTTTCTGATTTTTTGAAAGAACCGACGAATTCTGTGATATCAGCACCAGCGATAAACACGCCTTTGGCTGAAGTAACGATAAGACCTTTTACGTTGTCGGCTTTTTCTAACGCACTAACTGCTTCACCAAACTGTTTGTTGGTTTCGGCATCAAATTTGTTCACGCTCTCATTTTCGGCGTTGTACTGCATGTTGGCGATGCCATCCTCTAGCATTGTCACCGTGATGCGATTTCCTTGGTATACCATTTGAAACTCCTTTCTATATAACGAAAGCTACGTTTTGAATTAAAATAAATAGCCAGTTACTGTTAGTAAAATGGGTAATAGCACTGTGCGCTTGTCATGTTATAAAAACAAACATATAACCAGCGCACCAGTGAAGATGTCTTTATTATCCAGCACTCATCATGATGCACTTATTTTGCGTCTCTTACATGACATCATGTGACGCTTCATTTATATACCGCTGTTGCAGGTACTGATGTTCAAAATATTGACTGAGACTTGGTCTAACACTCGGTATCGACGATTGAACATCCTGAGAAAAAACCCAGTAGGGTCACCATCAGACCATTTTCACGTCAATTAGTGTAGGGGATTATGCCCCTAACTGTCACAAGCTAATACCATACTCGCAAGTCACTCTTAAATCACTTGCAGGCATTTACCTTACGCTAAAAGTGTTTTAGTGAATAAATGTATACTGAATTGTTAATTTAGATTTATTTCGTGTTGCTGACTTCATGCATTCCATCTTTGGAATGACAGTCCGTTAGCGCTACTGAATAAATGCTACTTGGTCAGTGCTAGCTATTCAGTGTAAGCATTCAGTACCACTTTTCTACGGTAATAAGATTAACGTGCCAGCCTAGCTTGCTCTTTTATCAGAACATATTCAACCAGAGAGTAACATCATCCATCGGTAACGAAATCTTGTCGTTATATTGCAGCTAAGATTGCTCTAATTTTGAATAGACTTTGGTAGAAAAATGCAAAAAACAATCAATTGATACCGTGTGTCACATAAGTGATATGACCTATCATGCTACACTAATAGCGTTTTTATCTTATCCCTAATAAGTTTTACTGTATCCCTGATAAATGGTTGGATTATGACTGTTTCCCTTACTTCTAGCACTACCTCTACTGGCTTTATCCCTTTTGACTTTGTCTCTTTTCAAAGCACTGAACAATTTCATGGTGCTGTGCGCGAGCAATTGGCGCAAGATATTGAGGTGTTGTTTGATTATGCCAAGCTCCCTAGCCCGCTGGTAGATGCTTGCCGCTATGTGATGAAGGGTCAAGGCAAACTGGTACGTCCACTGATGGTTGCCAGCGCTTTTGCCAGTATTAATAGCAGTAATAATGAACGTACAGATGAACATAATTATGATATCGACACTCTCGATACTGATCTGGACGCGCTACTAGAAAACGACTCAGACTATGATATGTCGCGCCGTGCTGCATTGGCCGTAGAGCTACTACATACCTACTCACTGGTACATGACGACCTGCCGTGTATGGACGATGATGAGCTTCGCCGTGGTCAGCCGACTGCGCATATAGCCTTTGATGAAGCGACGGCTCTGCTGGCAGGAGATGTATTGCAGACACTAGCGTTTGAAGTACTAACTGCAGAGATGCCAACTTTTGCGCCATTCGATGCAACTATCGCAAGTCAGCTCATGGCAATATTTGCTCCGCGCGCCAGACGCATGGTGTCGGGTCAAATGCTAGACCTCAATGCCGAAGCCAGTGCCAATATCGCGCAGGATGATTTGGAAGCCATCCACCGTGACAAGACAGGGGCGTTGATTGAAGCGGCGATGCTCATGGGCGGCGTCTGTGCTGGTGCAACGGCCCCACAGCGCATGGCATTGCAAGAGTGCGCGCAATATATCGGTCTGGCGTTTCAAGTCCAAGACGATGTGCTAGACGTCACCATGACGACAGATACGCTTGGTAAGCCTGCAGGTAGCGATGAAAAACTAGACAAATCTACCTATGTAAAACTAATGGGTGTCGATGAGGCGACTAGCTATGCGCAATCACTGTTTAATGACGGACGTGCAGCCATTTCTCATGAACTACATAGTCGTGAGCTTAGCGACAATGAAGATAACATTGGCACAGACAATGATGCGCTACTGGCACTGATTGAATGGCTCTGGTCACGTAAAAAATAGCTTGTCGAATAGCAGTCGAAAGCAGATATCGTAGTAAATTCCCTTACCCAAAACGGCATTGAGTGGTCAACATGGACAGTTCCCCTACCCCGCGCATTTACCTCGGCACTGGTGGCTATAGCGATACCGATTTGCTCGGTACACTGTATCCCACCGGCACCAAAAAAACCGACTTCTTACGTGAATATGCCAAGCAATATGGCGCAGTCGAAATCAACAGTACCTTTTATGCGCCCATCGGACAAAAAGCCTTTGCTGGGATGGTTGATAAAGCTTATGTACAAGCTGAAAGCGAGTTAAAATTTGCTGTAAAACTGCATCAAGACTTTACTCATGCACGTAAAGGCACTGCCGAACACGCACAGGCATTTCTAAACGCTTTATCTCCACTTATCGAAGCAAATGCTTTGGCACCTTTATTGCTTCAGTTCCCACATGGCTTTGATCGTACTCGTGAGCATCGACTATATCTGGCTAATCTCGTTAGCTGGTTTCGAGACTATCCGCTCGCCATTGAATTTCGTCATAACGGCTGGCACACGCCGCAAGTGGTCGATAGTTTCCAGCAGCAAGGTTTAATTTGGTGTAGCGTTGATTATCCCAAGGTAGGCGGGTTACCACCATCGCGATTGATATTTACTGAGCGCACTGGCTATCTGCGTATGCACGGCAATAACCTAAACTGGTGGGATGCGATGAGTGCGGCTGATCGTCATGACTATCGTTATAGCGAAGCTGAGATGCAGGACTGGGCGCAAGCAATCGCCAATCAACGTCAGCATTTTGATACGTTCTATATTTTCTTTCAAAATACCGTCAATGCACATGCCTATTATAATATTGCGATGCTGCGAGAGGCGTTGAATAAGTTTGGGTTTGAGGTTTTGTGATAGATATAATTAAAAATTAAGCTACTTATATAGAAGCCATAATACTGCGGAATTTAAAATATAAGGAAATAGAGTGTACGCAATAATAACTGAAAATGATGAATCTGCTTGGGCTGATGAAACTGGCATCCTTTACCACTTTCCTAAAAGATATTTAAGATATCTAGAACCAGGCACTCATGTTATTTACTACAAGGGAGGTCTTAAAAATAAATCTTTCTCGAAAGATAGACTATCTGATGCTCCTCACTATTTCGCTATCGCTAAAATCGGTAAGACCTACCCAGACAAAGAAAGTAATAAAAATGACTTTTTTGCTACCATTACTGACTTTATACCCTTTGAAGAAGCAGTTTTAGCAAAAGATGATTCAAATTATCTAGAGATAATTCCTGATTCGAGAAAATCTAACTATTGGCGCGATGGAGTAAGAGCTATCGATGAAGAAACTTACCATCTTATTATCTCTAGAGTCACTCCTAAGAAAGTTTCAGAGCAAAAGAAGGCTTATATTTCAGATGAAACTGTAGGAAAATTTCAGGATTCACTTGAATCTTTCAGTGAAGGCAAAAAATCAAAACGCTATGTAACTACATATGAAAGAAATCCTAAATACAGAAAACAAGCGATTGCTATTCACGGTAACTCTTGTGCTGCTTGCGGATTTAACTTTGGAAGTTTCTATGGAGAATATGCTGAAGGGTTTATTCATGTCCATCATATAGTTCCTGTATCGGAATTTGAAACACCCAAACACATAGATCCCGAAACCGATTTAACTCCTCTATGTGCGAATTGCCACTCTGTCGTTCATAGAAAAAAAGACAAGACATTATCAATTCTTGAAATAAGAAATCTAATAGCTGATAACTCCATTTAAGTATTATAGCTGTGCTTGAAACTCTGTATTATTGATAAATACTGTATAAGCATAATTACCCATTTGCCAAAAAACATTTAGTTATCAAGGCCTACCTTCAACGAACACCTTTATTTTTGTTCATTACATCCGCATAGACACAATAGATAAACTTATCTAAAAACAAGCCTACAGAATCGCTCTACTTATTGGTTTTGCACACTGGTAACTTATGTCCTACTAATCAAGAGACATCAGTCGAAACGTAATATAAGCGTACTGATATTCACTCATAATATTGGAGAAAGTATCGATGACAACACTAAAAAATAAAGTCGCGATTGTAACCGGTTCATCAAAAGGTATCGGCGCGCAAATAGCCTTATCACTTGCAGAATCAGGGGCTAAAACCGTCATTAATTATGCAAATGATGATGCCGCAGCGAATGATATTGTAAGTCAGATTAAATCAGCAGGTGGTGAAGCTATCGCTGTGCAAGCCGATGTCAGTAATGCCAAACAAGTCGAAGCAATGTTTGATGCCACTATCAGCGCGTTTGGTAAGCCAGACATTCTGGTTAATAGCGCAGGTATAATGATTAATAAACCTATTGCCGAGACCACCGATGAAGACTTTGACCGTATATTTGCTATCAATGTAAAAGGCACGTTCAATACATTGCGTGAAGCTGCGACTAAACTCAATGACGGTGGCCGTGTCGTAAATCTCTCAAGTACGACCACTCGTATGCTGCTACCTAGTTACGGCACCTACTGTGCGACCAAAGGCGCGGTCGATCAGCTGACCCGTATATTTGCCAAAGAAGTCGGCGAGCGTAACATCACGGTCAATGCAGTATCTCCCGGCCCTACTGATACCGAGCTATTTCATCAAGGTAAATCGAATGACACGGTAGATAGACTTGCTAGTATGTCACCGTTTAATCGTATCGGTGAACCAGTCGATATCGCCCGTGTGGTAGCATTTTTGGTCAGTGAAGAAGCAGCTTGGGTTACTGGACAAAATATCGGCGCAAACGGTGGTATCGCCTAATATCGTAATAGCGATGCTCTATCAAAAATATGTTTTAATCAAATATCGAAATAGAAAGCTATATAGAAAGTTATCACACAAAAAAAGGACACCTCTCGGTGTCCTTTTTATCAATCAAATACTTAGTCGTTCAAGATTACTCTTCAACGCCAGCATCTTGACCTTTATATTTTGCGTTTGCGTAGTCCCAGTTCACTAGCTTGTCTAAGAACGTGTCAACATAGTCAGGGCGACGATTACGGTAGTCTACATAGTACGCGTGTTCCCATACATCACAAGTCAATACCGCTACTTGGTCATGTGCAAGTGGGGTGTCAGCGTTAGCCGTTTTGGCGATTGATAGTTTGCCACCGACTTTGTCAGCGACTAGCCATGCCCAACCAGAACCAAACTGAGTCAATGCTGCATTTTTGAACTCTTCACGGAACTTGTCATAACTACCGAAATCTTCTTCGATTTTTGCTTTTAGGTCACCTGTTGGTTCGCCGCCGCCGTTCGTTGGCGTCATGCAGTTCCAGTAGAACGTGTGGTTCCATACTTGGGCTGCTTGGTTGAACATACCTTGCTTGCTGTCATCTTTAGCAGTGGCTGTGATGATTTCTGGCAATGTTTTGTCTTCTAGACCAGAACCTGGCAACATGTCTTTTAGCTTGTTTACATAAGCAGCATGATGCTTGTCATGATGATACTCTAGCGTTTCTGCACTGATATGTGGCTCTAGCGCGTCTTTTGCATATGGTAGGTCTGGTAAAGTAATGTTTGACATAATTATTTTATCCTTGCTGTTTAGCCGTTAGTTTATAAAAACTTGCTTATAGAAACTGAATTTTACGCTATTTTTACACCGCAAAAAACACTATAAAATAGCGGACTAAATTGGCTGAGTTTATTGTTTGAAATGAACTTTATCGCTTGATACACGGTACTGCTCAATACAATATCACGTATCATTATGAATCCAAAATTAACCTAGCGGTTAGTTATTGCTATTATTCTTCGCCAAAAAGCCAAGTCTCTGACTTTATAGACTTTTGTTAACTTAATATTCACAAGCTATAAGATATAATTCACTGTAGCTTGGTATCTATTATAGCAATAGTGACCAATAATATCAGTTACCAAATGTTATAGCCCGTACAATCTGTATAGCGATTGGTTATTTATTAAGCGGTAACTGCATTCACTCTAAACTCATGCGTTATCATAATTAGTATAACTACTTCAACCGACAAACAATTTACCGATTAACGCTATAGAAGGTAAATAAAGCCTACTCGAATAATAGCTCTTCATCATCTTTATATTACGGAATAACTCTATGAGCACTACTGATACCTCGTTAACTGCTACCCATCCGACATCTAGCAACCAATGGGTACTGGCCAGTAACAATAAAGGCAAATTGGCTGAGTTTAAACGGCTATTTGCCGAAGCGAATTTGGACGTGACGATTGTCCCGCAAGGTCAGCTCGATATCGAAGACGCCATCGAGGATGGTCTAAGCTTTGTGGAAAACGCCATTATCAAAGCCCGTCATGCGAGCCGTATCAGTGGACTGCCTGCTATCGCTGATGATTCAGGACTGTGCGTGCCTGCACTAGGTAATGCGCCAGGTATCTACTCTGCTCGCTACGCTGGTGAGCACGGCAACGATAGTAAAAATAACGCCAAGCTCATCACCGACTTGCAACCTATCCGCGCAGCGAGTCCAGATGCTCCGATCAAAGGTATGTTCGTTTGCGTACTGGCAATGGTGCGTCATGCTGATGATCCGCTACCGATTGTCGCCCAAGGATTATGGCATGGCGAAATCTTGGATACGCTACATGGTGACGGCGGTTTTGGCTATGATCCATTGTTTTGGTTACCTGACTTGCAAGCCAGTGCGGCTAGTCTAAGCGCTGCTGATAAAAACAGCATCAGCCATCGTGGTCAGGCAATCCAGCAGCTATTGGCGCAGCTACCTTTATAAGTACTTTATAGCTATTCTATCCATAAGCGCACTTGATACTCATATTGCGCTTGCAACCTTATCGCTGTTTCTTATCTGTTATCTCATTTATCGAATACGAATCTGGCTAAATTTTTGTATAAAATTAAACCATATAAGAGCAAGCAACATAAGGAAACATGCCATCAAAGAGATAATTTTTACTTTAATAAACAGATAGATTATACTGTTCTACTTTTAAAATTTTGTTGAAATCCGTTATTTGGCTGTATAATTCACCAAAAAGCGTTATTATGCGGTGCATTAACGGTTTATTATCGATATTTGATAGCATGGACAACCTCAGCAGGTTCACCTTTTAGTATCAGCAGCGATTGCTACTGGCACTGAATTTGACGTTGTGCGCTATCGCTATCCCCTATTTATTTCAACGGCAGCCCGTCGTACATGCCCGTAATTTGAGGCGCGGTCTGTCTATTACAATTTAACCCTAAGTACTATTTCATTAATCAAACGTACTACTTAATCCTAAAGGTGTAATTAACATGGCTACAGATTTACAAGTCACAACCAACAAGCTATCTAATAAAGAAACCCAGCTAACGGTTAAAGTGCCCGTTGAAAAAATTCAAAACAAAGTTGAAGGCCGTATTCGCCAAGTTGCGAAAACTGCCAAGATTGACGGTTTCCGTAAAGGTAACGTCCCTATGTCACACATCCGCTCTCAGTACGGTGCTGGCATTCAACAAGAAGTTATCAACGATGTGATCCGTGATACTGTGTTTGAAGCGATCAAATCTGAAGACATCCGCGCTGTTGGCATGCCTAACATCGACGACGTAAAACTTGAAGACGATTTCTTGGTATATCAAGCCACTGTTGAAATCTTCCCAGAAGTTGACGTGCAAGGTATCGATGAGATCGAAGTTGAGCGTCACACTGCACAAGTGAGTGAAGAAGACGTTGACACTATGATCGAAAACCTACAAAAACAACGTGAAGAATTCGTTGAGAAAAAGGGCATGGCTGCAAAAGACAACCAAGTGACTTTTGACTTTGAAGGCTCTATCGACGGCGAAAAATTCGAAGGCGGCTCTGCTGAAGACTTTAAACTAGTTATCGGTAGCAACCAAATGATTCCAGGTTTTGAAGCTGGTATCAAAGGCATGAAAGCTGGCGAAGAAAAAACTATCGACGTGACTTTCCCAGAAGATTACCAAGCTGAGAACCTAGCTGGTAAAGAAGCTCAGTTTAAAATCAACGTAAAATTGGTTGAAAAATCTAAGCTACCTGAAATCAACGAAGAGTTCCTTGAGCTATTCGGCGTAAAAGAAGGCGGCGTTGAGAAGTTGAAAGAAGACGTACGCAAAAACATGGAACGCGAAATCAAAAATGCTGCGCGTAGCCAAGTTAAGCAAGCAACTTTTGACGCATTGCTAGAAAAGAATGAGTTTGATGTACCAAACGCGATGCTAGAGCAAGAAATCGAGCGTCAACGCAACATGATGATGCAACGTTTTTCTCAGCAGTTCGGCGCGAATGCTGATAGCTTCGATAAAGACATGCTGCCAAATGAGCTATTTGAAGAGCAAGCGCTACGTGCTGCCCGTCTTGGCATCATCGTTGCCCGTGTTATCGATACTAAAGGCTTAGAAGTAGATCAAGAGCGTGTTGAAACCTTCATCAAAGAAGCCGCTGAAAACTACGAAGATCCAGCAGAAGTTATCGAGTACTACACCAATGACAAGCAGCAGCGCGCTAACATTGAGTCTGTTGTACTAGAAGACCAAGTAGTAGATTACTTGATCGCTCAAGGTAAAGTAACTGACAAAGAAGTTAGCTACCAAGACTTGCTAGCGGCTCAGCAACAACAGCAGCAAGCAATGTAATTGATACGACAAGCTGTCTTTTTAGATATGCTGTAGTCAGTTATCAAAACTAAAATGCGCCCCCGACCTTTTGATCGGGGGCGCATTTTTTATGGCGTTCGCTAGCTAAGTAAGTTCAGCAACAAACATCGAATCTATAAACATCGTACTCGTACTATAAAGCGCGCCTTACACCAAAACAGGCGCAAATACGGCGCTTAATCCTAGCAGCACTAGCCCACGCTGTAACCACAAGCTATCGCTAAAGCGTTGCTGCAACTGCTGACTAATCAGCGTACCAACTGCATATAGCGCTAGCATCGTGACCATCATTCCTGCATAAAATCCTAGCTGACCGCTCACACCGACATTCGCTGGTACTTCCATCGCGTGTGCCATGCCATGAAACACTGCCAAACCACCAAAACCAAACAATGACAGCTGCTGAATACTTGGCGTGCGTGCTGTATGGGTCTGAGCAGAGAATGCTTCTTGTCTGCTTTTTTGGCTCATTAAGATCATAGCCAATACGACCACTGATAGCGATATGGCAAACTCAATCAATCCAGATGATGCAGCAAACCCAACACCGCCAATCAGCACACCAATAGTGCCCAATACTGCACCTAACGATAACCCTGCCGTCAATGACATCATGCCTAAGCGCTGCTTTTGTAGCCCATAAAACAGCATGCCCATACCCACTGCCAAAAACAAATGATCAAGGCCAGTCACTGGATGCATCAGACCTGCTTGCAACGTACCCAAAAACGATGGCGCTTGCGCGGTAGTCGAATGAATATGCCCTGAATGTGCTTGCGCCAATGATGGTAGTATTAGTGAGGTCATCATCACAGCCGAACCAGACATGATATGACGAGCTGAGAGCACTTGTGAAAAGCGAGAGCTTTCGGTGTGAAGACCTTTTGTACACTGTGTCATGCGGATTTTCCTTATTCTTTATATTTTAATGGTAAAAGCTCATCTATTCTTTAGGCAAGCATGCCATGTTCTTTAATAAAGGCGATAATCTCATTTAACCCATCGCCTGTTTTCATATTGCTAAAGACAAAAGGTTTGTCGCCACGCATTTTTTTGGCATCGCGTTCCATCACTTCCAGCGAAGCACCAACCATTGGTGCAAGGTCAGTTTTATTGATAATCAACAAATCAGACTTGGTGATGCCAGGGCCACCTTTACGAGGTATCTTATCGCCTGCAGAGACATCAATGACGTACAAGGTCAAATCAGACAGCTCTGGGCTAAATGTCGCGGCTAGATTGTCGCCACCTGACTCAATGATAATCAACTCCAACCCTTCAAAAGTTGCTTGTAGCTCAGCAATTGCAGTCAGATTAATAGAAGCATCTTCGCGGATAGCCGTATGCGGACAGCCGCCCGTCTCTACACCGCGGATACGCTCAGCGGGCATAGCATCATTGCGGGTTAAAAACTCTGAATCTTCTTTGGTATAGATGTCATTGGTCACCACAGCCATATTGACCGTATCGCGCAGGTTTTGGCATAGCCTTAAAGTCAAAGCAGTCTTACCACTACCAACTGGCCCACCAATACCAAGGCGTAAGCACGATAAAGTAGAAGACGGTTTCTGGCTCTCGCTATCAGTCTGTACGTCTAATGCAGTGTGAGAGTTTTGTGGTTTAAGCGGAGTTAGAGACATATTAATTTCCTAAAACAGTTTGTATATTAATAAGTATAAATAGAAATGAATTTATAGCTATGAGCGGAACAACCGACTGTATTGCTCCTCATGCATGCTTGAGAGAATAGCCAAATTGGGTAAATTATTCGAGATATTAAGCGATTCATAGAGGTCTTGGCATAGCTGCTGACAGTCCGACTCTTCACTATTACCTACAGTATTGGCCGTGTTTGTCGACATAACTAGAGCATCAAAAACATGCTGTACGTCATCGCTTAGAGCATCGACCTGAGCACCCAAATCGCTTTGTAATTGCCACAGAATACGCTGACCTGCCATCTGTCCTAGCGGCACTGTCTTCACAGCAGCGAGCACCATGTTCTCTAATTGCGCAAATCCATAAGTAGTCATTGACTGCGCTAGTGGCAGCTGCCAATGCTGAGCAATATGAGCAAATAGCGGCAAAAATCCATCTTCAGGTATTTCGGCCGGTATGCCAAGACTCAGGACTTCGTTGAGCCAAGACACCATGGCTTGTGCCAACTGCTGCGACTCCAGTACAAACTCTTTACTTTCTAGGCCAGCGTGATAATCATGTGCTAAATTTGCTGCTAGCGCTTCATGACCTTGGCTGAGTGCGCACATTATCAGCCCTAATACAGGCAGCTCGTAGCCAATCACCGCAAGCGCTAGATAGTCCTGCATAAATGTAAGCGTACTAGCTTCATCAGAGACAACCCCTGACTCAATCGCTGACTCCACACCTTGCGAATAGGTATAGCTACCAATCGGCAAATTGCTCGATGCCAGCATCAGTAGCTGTCCAAGTTGGGCAGATTGAGCAGGCTGAGCACTGGTATCAACCATCATTCGAACGACCTACAAGCGCATCATGATGACTATGGCTATGTCCGTGGCTGTGGCTTTCATCATGGCTATGGTCATGGCTTTCCTTATGACTATGAGAGTCACTATGCGAATGTGCATGGGAGTGAGAGTGGCCATGCGCATGCCCTTGGCCCGTTTGATAAGCGCCGGTTTCAGGCTCAAATGGCACTGACGTAGACTCGATATGTAAACCAAGATTTTCTAACATCTGTGCAAGTACATGATCATTTTCAAAATACAGCGAATAGCCTGCCTTACCCTGATCAAAACTGTGGTCAAACATCAATGGCACATGACGATTGCCCAAGTGATAAGCGCCTTTCATTAGTAGAAAATCATCTGCAGCAGTCACCTTAGTCACGGCTTGTGGCTTGGCGATAACTTGCATCAACTCTCCAGCTGCATTGATAAGGACATCATCGCCTTTTAATACGCCTGTACGAGGCAGGTCAACACCAACTGCCTCACCTGAAACAGTAATGGCTCTAAAGCGGGAATGCTGACGAGTATCAAAATCCAATAGCAGGTAATCATCGGCTTGATACTGTTCTGCCAATTGGGCTTTTTGCATATCGCTAAGCGTACTTAAACGGGTATTAAATATTTTCATTATTCTTCTCTGGCTGTTGTTGCTCAAACTATTGGTCAATAGTATTGATGGTAAAAGTGTTGGAAATAAAGATAAGATATCACTCAAGAAACCAACTGACCATTGGCATACATGGTTTATAGCTCACTGTCTGTGCTAGAGATCCTATAAACGTGCATCATAAGCTTTAAAATAAGAAGTAACGCTGTGCCATGGGTAATACATCAGCTGGCTCGCAGGTCAGTGTCTTACCATCGGCACGTACTTCATAAGTCTCAGGATTGATATCCATATCTGGGCAGTAGCTGTTAAAGCGCATATCGCTTTTACGAATTTTACGAATGCCATGTACTGGCTGAATGACTTTGGTCAATCCAAGCTGCTTATCTACTTGTTTATCGATAGCCGCTTGCGACATAAAGGTAATGCTGGTTTGGGCAACCGATTTTGGATATGTAGCAAACATAGGACGATAATGCACAGGCTGGGGTGTGGGAATAGAGGCATTGATATCGCCCATCGGTACCGCAGCGATAAGACCACCTTTGATAATACACTCAGGTTTTACCCCAAAAAACTTGGGTGACCATAGCACCATATCTGCCCATTTTCCCACTTCGATTGAGCCGACCATATCGCTAATACCATGAGTAATTGCAGGGTTTATCGTATATTTTGCGATATAGCGCTTGATACGAAAGTTATCGTTGTCCGCGCTTTGGTCATAGTCTGTCAAAGTGATGTACTGTTGCTCATCTTCAATGTTCGCCGTTGCATCTGGCACTAGATGGCCACGTTGCACTTTCATTTTGTGCGCGGTTTGCCATGTACGAATGACGACTTCACCCACCCGCCCCATCGCTTGTGAATCACTACTCATCATCGAGATAGCACCCAAATCATGCAAGATATCTTCTGCGGCGATGGTTTCTTGACGAATACGGCTCTCAGCAAAGGCCACATCTTCAGCAATAGCAGGACTTAGGTGATGACAAACCATCAGCATATCGAGATGCTCATCAATGGTATTGACGGTATATGGTCGAGTGGGATTGGTAGATGATGGCAAAACATGCGACTCGCCAATAGCCTTTAGAATATCGGGCGCATGGCCACCACCTGCCCCTTCAGTATGAAAAGTATGGATACAGCGGTTTTTAAAAGCAGCAAGTGTACTCTCTAGATAGCCACTTTCATTTAAAGTATCGGTATGAATGGCCACCTGCACATCATAGTCGTCAGCGACACTCAAGCAATTATCAATAGCTTGCGGGGTGGTACCCCAATCTTCATGTAGCTTTAGCCCCACGGCACCTGCTTCGATTTGTTCAGCAATAGGTTCTGGTACACTTACATTGCCTTTACCCAGTAGACCAATATTCATAGGGATACTGTCGGTAGATTTTAGCATTGAGGCAATATGATATGCCCCTGGTGTACAGGTGGTGGCAAGCGTACCTTGAGCTGGTCCTGTCCCGCCGCCCAGCATCGTCGTTACCCCTGACATAAGCGCTGTTTCACACTGCTGAGGCGCGATAAAGTGAATATGACTATCAACGCCACCTGCTGTGAGGATTTTACCTTCGCCAGAGATGATTTCGGTAGCACCGCCAATAGGAATATCAATGGCAGGCTGGATATCAGGATTGCCCGCTTTGCCAATGGCACTGATACGACCATCCTTGATACCGATATCTGCTTTATAGATGCCTGTATAGTCAACGACTAATGCATTGGTAATAACTGTATCGGCAACTTCCGCGCCTAGTAATTGTCCTTGTCCCATACCATCACGGATAACTTTACCACCGCCAAATTTGACTTCTTCACCTTTGATTTCAACAGGCTTGCTACTACTCTCACCACTTTGCGACGTATCTGCTTGGTCAACAGCAGTATCCTTATGACTGGTTAAATCTGCTTCAACCTGTAGCCAAAGCTCGGTATCGGCTAAGCGAACTTTATCGCCTGTGGTAGGGCCAAAATGCTCAGCATACATACGACGACTGACTCGCTTCTGCGAAGTAGCAGTTACCTTTTTATCAGCGGCGCTCTCTGATGTTTTTTCTGGATGAGCTGCGCCCATGACACGCCCAGCAAAACCATATACATCTTGTTTGCCAGCGTATGCTACCAATTCCACTTCCCGCGATTGCCCAGGCTCAAAACGTACGGCGGTGCCAGAGATAATGTTGAGACGAAAACCCCGAGTCTGCTCTCTGTCAAAACTCAAGGCATCATTTACTTCATAAAAGTGATAATGCGAGCCGATTTGGATAGGTCTATCACCAGTATTGCTGACACTGATGGTCTGTACCTGTCGACCTTGGTTTAAGATAATATCGCCATCTTGGATATGGTATTCACCTGCTTGCATGGTAGCCGCCTTATTTTATAGTGAGCATTTCAGTGCTATAACAATGGTATACAGCGTTACACGATGGGATTATGTACCGTGACCAGTTTGGTGCCATCAGGAAAAGTCGCCTCGATTTGCACTTCATCTACCATCTCTGCGACACCTTCCATCACATCGTCAGCCGACAGATAAGTGGCGCCCTCGCTCATTAGCTCGGCAACTCTTTTACCATCTCTTGCTCCTTCCATCAGCAACATACTGATATAAGCGATGGCTTCGGGATAGTTAAGTTTGACACCGCGATTTTTGCGACGCTCAGCCACCATACCAGCGGTAAATAGCATGAGTTTATCTTTTTCTGTTGGGGTCAGGTGCATGACAATTCCTTGTTGTACTTATCATTATATTTATAGCAGATTAGGGAGTTTCAAAGCATTAGATGTCGATTAAAAATCGTCGCAATATATCTTAATTTTATTATTAAAAGTGGCCGTATTAAGTGTCCCAAATACGTGGACGACAATGCTCAAGTTGCCACCAATGGTCTCGCAAGATTTCTCTCAGCTGGTAAAACGCTTCAAAACAACTACGTACATCTGAGCCAATATAGCGGATATTGATCGCTTGGCAATTATGGGTGCAGTAGACAGGTAGGTGTGCTTGAGCAATGACTTGACGCAATGCTACTACGGTATTGTCTAGATAGCGGGTTAATGATTGCTTGATAATTGCTTGGGCCGTTTCGGTCGATTGCGTGGTTTGTGACGCGGAGAGTGCAAGATTATCATGGACGTCGCTTAAGCTTGGGACTGCCCAAAACGATCCATAAATATGCTGGTTCGCTAAGCCTAAATTTGAGGTAAACCAGCGACTTTGTGCTGCATGCGCTACTCGCTCAGCAACGATAACCTTGCCATCTCGGTAGATATTTAATCCAGTATGATAATGCCCTTGCAAAAACTGCTCGTCGTAAGCTTGCCGCCCAAATACGCTAATCTCCCATGTCAGTAGACTAGATGAATCCGTCAAATCGAAACGGCTCACTGCATGCATATTGGCTTCGTTATAAATGATACTCTCTTGCGGCAGCCATTCTAAACGGGTATGTGCTGCGAGGTTGGCTTGTACGTGTTGGCTTGCATAGGCAGCTATTTCATTTTGCCCCATATTTTGGTGAGCATCGTCGCTGCCTAACGAAGATTTATGTTTTTGGCTGACACTGTCTTTGCCGTACCATTTACCTGCCCCTGGTGTGGTGATAACAGAGTGGCTACCACTATCTAAATCTAGGTCTATGGTCAGCGTATCGCCGCCTGCGATACCAGCTGGTGGATACAGCATCAGTATGTGACAAATACCCTGCTGTACGCTTGGCTCAGGATATAGAGCACGCTGTACCATCAAGGCACCTGTATGCTTACGATGATAAAGCCGCGTTTTTGAGTTATCAGCCGTACCCTCTTTGGCCGTACTTGTACTGCTAACAGTGTCAAAGCTTAATGCTAAAGAAGAGGCCCAGCTCATTTTATATACTCATTTACCAATTAAATATGTTTCAGTATTTTATATGACAGCTATCATTTGCTATCCGTTAAGAACTCTATTGCCAATCGTTAATTACAGTTCATTAACTACAGCAATGTCAGAATAGTAACGGAGGAATACAGCGTACACCATTTATCGTGCCTAGCGCACCATGATAAATAAAAGCGTCAATGTTTTTATTGATACAAGCATTGTGCCAACTCTTAATAGCAGATAACCAAATAAAAACCTTACCATCTCAAAACTTTGATTTGTCTGTGCTTTTTCTTTTTTGGATTAGACGATAAAAATAATCGTATATTTCCAACTATTGTCTAAACGTTTTTTAAGCTTCAGTCATTTATAAAATCAGCAGATATTTGCACCAAAACAGTACATTTTGTCCATAACAGTGCATTTTTTAGCGTTATTGTTAGCGCAATACCCTCTGAGGACATTAGATAAGCAGAAATACTAAACGCATAACTATTTGCAGGCTTAGTCAGTAAGATAGGTGGATTATAGGGCTATTAATCAGGTATTCTATGTTAAAAAGTCAGGTTAGACATGATTTACGCTATTTGTATCGATACAGACACTGTCGATACAGATACTATCAATATCTGTACGACTTGATAATAGATAAGATAGTATTTATCTACTTCTAGACGTATTTTTAGTATAAGTTTCAATATAAGCAATGAGTCCTAGCAATATCGGAGGGTCACTTTTTCACCTATTTTATGCACAAACCCGTTTTATAGGCTTGAATAGTGAGCGCAGCCCCCTTATAAACAACCCATTAGTCAAAAACTACTAGACAATAAAATCATTCAATCCATTTTTATTTTATACATTTATCGATAGGACTTTTCTATGACAGATTATGATCGCATCACTGCCAACCCGCATTTTGATATGCTGATGAGTGCGCACAAAGAAGTACAGACCACACAAGCGGCATTAGTACCTATGGTGGTTGAACAGTCCTCACGCGGTGAACGCTCGTTTGATATTTTTTCACGTCTATTACGTGAGCGCGTTATCTTTTTGACCGGTCAGGTCGAAGACAACATGGCTAACCTTATCGTCGCCCAGTTGCTATTCTTAGAAGCTGAAAACCCTGACAAAGATATCCATTTGTATATCAATTCACCAGGTGGCTCAGTAAGCGCTGGTTTGGCTATTTTTGATACCATGAACTTCATCAAACCTGAAGTATCTACTATCTGTATGGGCGGTGCTTACAGCATGGGTTCATTCCTATTGGCCGCTGGACAAAAAGGCAAGCGCTATTCACTTGCTAATGCTCGCGTTATGATTCACCAGCCTTCAGGCGGCGCGCAGGGTCAAGCAACGGATATCGAAATTAATGCTCGTGAAATCCTTAAAACTCGTGCACGTCTAAATAGTATCTTAGCTGAGCGTACTGGTCAGCCAGTAGAGAAAATCGAAAAAGACGTTGAGCGTGATTATTGGTTAGATGCACAAGAAGCCAAAGAGTATGGTTTGGTTGACGAAGTATTAGAGCGTCGCCCTGAGTCTTTGTAATCTAAGCATTAACGTGATGCCTCTTAATTGAGAGTGCAATCATAAGACCTTTTATAGTTTATTTGCCGTACGATAAACCGTTATCAATGTCATACCTGACCTATTGAAAGGTATGACCATTGAATTGGTACGATAATTGACATACTACAAATAAACTAACCAGTTTTAAATTTTAGGAGCGCCTTTTATGGCAGAAGATAATACCCCGCAGTGTTCGTTTTGCGGTAAAGCCAAAAGCGATGTACAGCAACTGATTGCTGCTGACGATGCCAATATCTGTAATGAATGTATCGAGCTATGTACTGACCTGATCGCAGACAGCGCAGAGCACGGTGATGACGATAGCGAAGTAGACACTTCTTGGGTCAATAAAAAACTACCAACGCCAAAAGAGCTGCGTGCCAAGCTTGATGAATATGTCATCGGTCAGGACGCTGCCAAAAAAGCATTGGCTGTGGCCGTCTATAACCATTACAAACGTCTAAAAGTTAGCCAAACGCTAGCCAACGACAGCAAAAAAGCTAAAATCGGCGCTGACGATGCAATGGTAGAATTGGCTAAGAGTAATATCTTGCTAATCGGTCCGACTGGTTCTGGTAAGACGCTACTTGCGCAAACCTTGGCTCGTCTGCTAGATGTACCTTTTGCGATGGCTGATGCTACAACGTTGACCGAAGCTGGTTATGTTGGTGAAGACGTTGAAAACATCGTACAAAAGCTCCTCCAAGCCTCTGACTATGATGTAGCTAAAGCTGAGCAAGGTATCATCTATATTGATGAAATCGACAAAATCAGTAAAAAAGGCGACAATCCATCTATCACGCGTGATGTATCAGGTGAAGGCGTACAGCAAGCGTTGCTAAAGCTAATCGAAGGTACTGTGGCTGCTATCCCGCCGCACGGTGGTCGTAAGCACCCGCAGCAAGAGCTGATCCAAGTTGATACCAGTAATATCTTAATCATCGTGGGCGGCGCGTTTGCTGGACTTGATAAAGTCATTCAGCAACGTACTGAAAAAGGCGGTATCGGCTTTAACGCTGATGTCAGCTCAAAAGATGACAGCCGTCGCAGCTCAGACTTGCTACAAGAAGTCGAGCCAGAAGATTTGATCAAGTTTGGTCTGATTCCCGAGCTAATCGGTCGTCTGCCAGTACTTGCGGCACTGCAAGAGCTAGATGAAGCAGCCTTGGTACAAATCCTGACCGAACCTAAGAACGCACTGGTAAAACAGTACAAGTATTTGTTCGATATGGAAGGTGCTGAGATTAGCTTTACCCAAGAAGCACTAGATGCCATCGCCAAAAAAGCCATGGAGCGTAAAACTGGTGCTCGTGGTCTACGTTCTATCGTAGAAAATGCGCTGCTTGAGACCATGTATGAATTGCCTTCTATGGAAAATGCTAAAACTGTAATGGTTGATGCGGACGTTATCAATGAAGGTAAAGTGCCTAAAATTGCTTAATTTATAATTGATATAAATAGTCCGTTATCATTAACGGACTACTAAAAAAGCGTCTGGCTAAATAAGCTAAGACGCTTTTTTTATGTCTATTATTTAATCAATTTGTCTGTTGGATAGCTTGCCTACTAGATAACTTGCCTACTGAAAATTGGCGACATTCATTACACCTGCTCCGAAATGACAGCAGCGTTTATTAATCGCTAGCAGACGTCAGTGCAAACCATGCTAATGTAGATAGACTGTTTTGACCTTTATACTTTATTTCTATATACCAATATATATAGTCCGTACAACTCATATGATTAATAAGACAAAGGATTGTTTATTATGCTCAACCATGTGACCGCTATGGCGACTTCATTGCGCCAACATTTACCGTTTTCTTCTAACCATGATTCATTGGATGACTCGGACGTTGCATTCTACTACCGAAACCATGTCGCTGCCATTACGGGCGCAGGCTCTGGTATGGGCCGTGAGCTGGCCATTCATTTAGCGAAAATGGGCTGTCATGTTGCACTATCGGACATCAATCCTGAACAGCTGGCAGCGACCAAACAGTTACTTGCCAATTATGATGTCAACGTCACTATGACCGTACTCGATGTATCAGACAATACAGCGGTGGAAGCATGGGCTGATAGTGTTATGAGCGATCATGGCAAAGTAAATTTCATCTTTAACAATGCAGGTGTCGCACTCTACTCTACCGTCGAAGGCAGTAGTATTAGTGAGCTTGAATGGGTAATAAACATTAATTTTTGGGGCGTGGTTTATGGTACTAAGGCGTTTTTACCGTTAATCAAAAACAGCGTTAAACAGAGCCAGTTTGGCGAGCATGGACATATTATCAATATCTCAAGTCTGTTTGGTTTGACCGCTCAGCCATCACAGTCTGCCTACAACTCTAGCAAATTTGCCGTACGCGGCTTTACAGAGAGCTTACGCCAAGAGCTAAATATCCAGAACTGCGGGGTATCAGCGACTTGTATCCATCCGGGCGGCATCAAAACCAATATCGCCAACAGCGCGCGCGGTAATGAGAGCGTCCATGATATTGGCATGAGTACTGGGCCCAAAGCCATCAGAAGTTTTAATAAATTCTTAAAATTCGATGCCAATGAAGCGGCTTGGATTATCCTACAGGCAGCAGCGACTAATCAGCAGCGCTGCCTGATTGGTAACGATGCCAAGATGATTGATGCCATCCAACGTGTATTTCCCTCACATTATAGCCAAGTGCTGAACGACTTCCATCAACTGTCCCGCAAACTAAAACCACGTCGTCATAAGAAGCTAAAGACGGTTGAATAATATTTTATAAACACTCCCTATTTCATGGGAAATTGATGAATTTATATATAAAAAGCCCAGCTATAGTTGTAGCTGGGCTCTTTTAAGCGTTGTTGTTGCTGATTAAGGATAAGACTGAGTTTTGAGACTGTTAATGATATTTTAAGTCAATACTTTAGAGATTAAGGCAATTTCATATCACCAGCGACCAACCAGCCCATACGGCGCATGATATAAGCCACTAACCCTGCAATCACCGCAGGCAATATAAACATCAGGAGAATAATCGCTGCCCATAATTGACCAGTGCTCATAATTGCTTGTGACGCTTCAATCACCCCAAACACACCGACCAAACCAGCCGTACCCATGCCCGCACCTGTCGCCGTACAAGCTAAACCAAATCCGACAGTCGCGATAGGGCCAACAATCGCGCTAGCAATGACAGCGGGCAATAAAACAATGGGCTTTTTTAGTACATTGGGGATTTGTAGCATACTGGTGCCCAAGCCCTGAGAGATGACGCCACTAACGCCATTGTCTTTGAAACTTGCAACAGCAAAACCAATCATATGCGCTGCACAGCCTACCACTGCTGCCCCGCCCGCCAAGCCACCAAGCCCAATAGCAATACAAATAGCTGCACTTGACGTTGGTAGGGTCAATAAAATACCAACCACTACAGCGATGACGATACCCATTAGCAGGGGCTGTAATTCAGTAGCGGCATGAATACCCTGACCGATAGCAGCGACCCCTGCTACGATAGGCGGATTGAGCAGTGCGCAGACTAATAGCGCGACGCCGCACACCACTAAGGGCACCAATAAAATATCAAGCTTCGTCTTCCCAGCGATCCAAGTACCAGCACGATAAGCAAATACAGAAGTCAGATAAGCACCGATTGGATTGCCTGGCAGTGCTACAAAAGTTGCAGGTCCACCCACTTGCGGCGTAAAGAGCGTACCCGCCATTAGTGCTTCGGAATGGGCACCAAGCATACCCGCTACGAGGCAGCTAAGCATCACTAGCGTTGGCGCTTTGAGATAATAAGCGATACCTACGCCGATACCAGCACCCATTAATATCGAGGCAAGCTTTCCGACCGCGACCAATGCTGACAAATCTAACCAACCACCGATTTGCGAGATAATCAGACCTGCGATCAACGTGACAAATAGCCCTAAAGCCATACCAGTAAAAGCATCGATAAAGTATTTTTGAAAGAACGCTTTAATGATGCCTGCTTGCGGTGTTACTGAGTTAGATACGGTCATAACCATACTCTTAATGGACGTTTAATAGGATAAAACAGCTAGAAAGCTTTTGATAAAATAAAGAGATAAAAAAAGCGTCATTACGACGCTTTTTTTAATAAACATAATAACTGTAAACGACTGAATCTAGCGGCGCTGTTCAACGATAATAGAGTCTATACCATTGTTCTGTAGGCGCTGCTGTGCCGTCGTTACTGCTTGACGGTTATTCAAAGGACGCGAGATGACTTGATAAATTGGCAAGCCATTACCCGTCGTGTTTTTGACCACGCGAGCATCGACACCCGCCATCAGTACTTGCGCACGGCGACGATCCGCTTCATCTGCATCACTAAAGCTATTGATCTGCAAGATGTAGGTCGCCGCAGGTTTAGCAGCTTGGATACTTGCCGTACCTGCTGCTGCATTGTTGTTACGAGTTGTAGCGTTGCTAGTAGCAGGCGGCGTACCATCATAGGTTGCATCTTCTTCAACGACAACGATATCCTCACTCGACCCAGCATTATTAGTACCAGCAGGTTCGACAGGCGCATTTTCCGAACCACCGAAGCTGCCCGTACTTTCTGTACTGCCTGCATCGCTCTCTGGTTGAGTCACGACGACGTCTGGTTCAAACGCACCGATATCACCTATTTGATCATTATCAATGTCAGCGATATCTTCGTCAGGGATGGTTGCCATCTCTTGATTAGGTAGAATATCGTAGAACTCATAATCGCCATTATCGGTATCAGTATCCACACGTGGCTGTACTTGGCGATCAGGATCGTTCTCAGCACTACCATCAGCGGGGCTGAAATTGAATAATGGTGAGAGGTAGATAAATACCCCGATCATAAGGGTCAATACGGCCCCAACAAACATCCACAATAAGCCTGATACGCTACTTGATTTGCGCTTTTCTGTTGCGCCTTTAGGTTTTTTGGCTAGCATGGATCTCGTTCTCCCTACTGAATTTAACTATCATCATCGAATTAATGCTATCAGCTGTCTATACTCATGTCACATATTAGAAAAGTACTACATGCTAGACGGTGCAGACAAGCCTAGCAGACTAAGCCCATTTGCCAGTACCTGTCTAACAGCTTTTGACAAGCGCAATCGTGCTTGCATTAAGTCTAGCTCATCCTGACTTGGCGTTTCACCTGATGTTAGGCTCATAGGCAAGATACGATTGGTGTCATACCAACCATGGAACAATGCCGCGAGCTCTTTTAGGTAATTGGTCAAGACATGTGGCTCGTAACCAGTCGCTGCGCGAAGTAACGTCGCTGGATATCCTGCTAACAGTTTAATCAGCTCGTCTTCATTTGGCGCACTTAGCAAGTCCTGATGTGCCAAACCAACAGCATCATCTACGGTCAAATCGTAGGTTGCTAGTTTTTCTAACACACGGCAAACGCGCGCATGAGCATACTGAATATAATACACTTGATTGTCTTTACTTTGTGATTTGGCAAGTTCTAAGTCAAAATCAACATGCACTTCAGGCTTACGCGCTACATAGTAGAATCGTGCAGCATCGTTACCGACTTCTGCACGTAGCTCACGCAAAGTCACAAACTGACCAGAACGCGAAGACATTTGTACCTTTTCACTACCACGCCATAACGCGACAAACTGTACAAGCACCACATCAAGGCGTTCGGCATCGATACCAAGGGCTAGTAGAGCGGCTTTTACGCGTGGGACATAACCATGATGGTCTGCGCCCCAAACGTTAATGACTTTATCAAAGCCACGATCAAACTTGTTTTTATGATAAGCGATATCAGAAGCAAAATACGTCGACTGGCCATTGGCACGGCGTACAACACGGTCTTTCTCATCGCCAAAATCAGTCGATTTAAACCAGATGTTGCCGTCTTTTTCGTATAGGTAGCCTTTGTCATCTAGTATCTGTAGGACAGGCTCAATCTCGCTATCGATAGATCTTTCGCTAAACCAGCATTCATAGCTCACGCCAAAGTCATTTAAGTCGTCTTTGATATCTGCCAAAATACTGCTCAATGCCGCGTTTAAAAATAACGCGTAGCTGTCACCTAGCAAAGACTTACTATTGGCAATCAAGCCATCAATATGCGCTTCTTTATCACCTGAGATGACGGTTTTTTCGCCATCAGCATTAATCTCAAACTGAGCATCTTCTGGCACATCTTTGGCAACGTCTGCAAAGCTATGTACGTAGCTATCGCTATGCTGTGTTTTTAGCGTCTGGGCGATGTCACTGACATAGTCACCTTGATAGGCGTTAACTGGGAAAGTTATCTCTTCATCATTTAGCTGTAGATAGCGCAAATATGTACTGGTGGCTAAGATGTCCATTTGACGACCAGCGTCATTGACATAATATTCACGCGTGACGTCATAGCCGATCGCTTCTAGCAGGTTAGCGACACTCATGCCAAATGCAGCACCGCGACCGTGACCGACGTGCAGACTGGACGTTGGGTTAGCAGAAACGAATTCAACTTGGACTTTTTGACCGTCAAACTGATTACTTAAGCCAAAGCGATCTTGCAATGTGAAGATATCGTCCAATACAGAAAACTTAGCTTCCGAGTTTAAGAATACGTTGATAAACCCTGGGCCCGCGATTTCTACTTGGCGAATATCTTGATTGTCAGGCAATGCGCTAACGATTTTTTCAGCAAGTTGACGCGGATTGGCCTTGGCAGCTTTCGCTGCTGTTAGCGCGATATTACTGGCAAAATCACCGTGACTTAAATCTTTCGTACGGGTAATTTGACTGTTGTTTTGCCAATCGCTTGGTAGCGTACCATCTGCTTGTAGGGTTTGAATTGCATCGTTAAATAGGGATGCAAGCGTATCAATTTGGGCTTGTGACATAGGAATTTGAACTCAATTAAATAAACAACAAAAACGGTGCGAATGCGAGCAATCGATAACGGCTTATTATAATAGCGACCGACATTGCAGGGATAGAATAATGTAAAAAGATAAGTAACCTGTAAATATAACAATCTTTGCGCTTTATTGCACCATTTGCGCCAAAATTAGCACTAAAATCTTACCGTTATCAGGATTTGGGCTGACTAATATCAATGATGCAAAACTGATAGATAACTCATAACGTGAATTGTAGCGTTACTGTTGCTCAATACTGGGCAGTCGTTTATACCTGACTGCTTCCACGTTATAATGATGGTTTGTACGGCTCTTCTAAAATATAGAAGACGCGTTACTACTCTATTATAGGATTACGCCATGTTTGCTATTGCCGCCAGTACTGTCACCAGTTGGGGACTGTACGTCTTGTTGCCGATATTCATCGCTTTCTTGTTTTTTATTATGTGGGATATCTCTAAAAAGTCTGATGCTGGGCGCGCTGGTACTTTTTGGATATTCTTAGCACTTGGTGCAGGTTCTGTTGGTTTTATTCTAAAGATAGTCATGGAAGTCGCTTTCAAAAAATGGTTAATCTAAGTGGCCATTTTTATCACTATTCTTTGATATCTCTTAGGAAATGAGTAGCAAAACTAAAAATGTAATATATGGCTTATGACTGCTGCGCTTTATAAGGTGTCAGTCATTTAAATCAAGGCCTTTTAAATAAAGGCTTCTTAGATCAAAATCTTTTAAATAAAAGAAGCTATTGAGCCTTAGCGTTATTCCCTATGACCTGACTCACATACGTTGGTAGGTCCCACGCCCCACCAGCAAAACCTCGGCACATTCCCGTACTAGACTCTTTGCTCTTAGCAAATATCTCACCATTCCACGTCCATGCAGTACGATTCCAGCAGTCACCAATGCCTCGGTCTTTGTGAATGGCGGAAATCTCACCATCAAAATAATCATTTCCTGCTGTCGTGATAAGGGTAGGCTTGCTAGGTTTTGCATTATCAATGAGCCAATAGCCGTTACTGGAATTGTAAGCACCTAGCCAGCAACTATGCGCGGCTAATGTATAGCTATCATCAATCGGTATAAAGTCCCAACCAAGCATCGTAGAGCCATACTCTGACATCCGCTGATATGTTTCAGTTTTTGGGTTAATCAGCTCACAATCGCCCATTATGTCCTTGGACCCTATAAGCTGCTCAGCATTAATATCGACCCACTTATCAATATTTTTCTGAAAATACGCCAGCTTTGATGGAGCAAGTGTTTTGTTATCTTTTGCTGAATACACAAATGCTTTTTTAATGATTGGTTTTGGTAGAGCTGCTTTAGGACGTTGACGATTTGGATTATTCTTACTGACCAATGCTATCGGTGTCCCTACCCGACCTTGTACATCGTCTAGTTTGAGCAACACTGCTGACATGCCTTTATCGCTAATCTGCCAGTAGTTGTCGCCCACTCTAATCTCTATCTTGGTCGCGACACGAGCATGATCAAGCAGGGCCTGCGTCTGCTCGGCTGACAAGTCGTATAGTAGACTGTCTTCTTTATTGGGTTGCAGCACACCATAGTTTTTATTGTTTAGCCACAGCTCAGCCTTATCTTTGGACGCTTTTGATGCCAGCTGAATTTGCGCCTTTGGTGTGGTAATTTTTGGCGATACGGTGAATAGCACTGAGGCGGGCTTATCTATTGAGGCGTCGCTTGAGTAGCCAGCCACTCGGCAAGTATGCGTATTATCACAAACCACTTGCCAGTCGTCTTGTACAAATCCCCAGCCTTCAGACGGTGTGCCGTATCCTGCCATAGCAGGTAGCGATAGCGAACCGATCGTAGCCATCATTAAAGCAGCTGACATTTTCATTATTACTTCCTTGTATTGTTATTCTACTCAACGCTATTTTTTTGCAATCAAAGTTGCACGCATGGGAGCAGGATACCCTTCGACGGTCTTAGTCGAATCATTAGGATCTAAGAAGTCTGCTAACGAATGATAGGTCATCCACTCGGTTTGTCGTTGTTCCTCAGTCGAGGTGACTGCTACATCGACGCAGCGCACATCTGAAAATCCTGCTTTCTCTAGCCAACCAGTTAATGCCGCCACCGATGGCAAGAAATAGACGTTATTCATCTGAGCATAACGGTCATGCGGCACCAGTACAGTCTTGGCATCACCTTCAATCACCAGCGTCTCAAGCACCAGCTCACCGCCTTTAACCAACTGCCCGCGCAGCTGTTGTAAATGCTCAAACGGTGACTGGCGATGATAGAGCACACCCATACTAAATACGGTGTCAAACAGTTGGCTATGCTCAGGCAATGCTTCAAGTGGGACAGGAATATAATGCGTACGATAGCGGCCCGTCTCATGAGCATCTGCTGCGCCAACAAAATGACGAATCGCCATAAACTGATGGTAAAACAAGCACGATGGATCAATGATAATGACGGTATCCGCCCCTGCGCCAGCCATACGCCAACCATGATAACCAGAGCCACCGCCCACATCCAATACACGCCGACCATCTAGCCTACTCAAATGCGGCGCAACACGTTGCCATTTCCAATCACTATGCCACTCGGTATCGATCTTAATACCTGACTCATCATCGCCGATTTGACCGCCAATCTGAAAAGGCCCTTTGCGCCACGGCATCAGCTGCTTTAATAACGCCGTTGTTTGTTTGCGCTGAGACTCATTTAGATCTGCCTCAATCGTCAATGTATCACTATTGAGATCGAAGTGATTGACCGTCAAACTTGGTAAACGCGCCACAGATGCTTGATAAGCAGGTGCATGCGCATAGTTAGCTTTATCTTTTATATCACCTAACCATGTTGGCAGTCGCGTCAGCCATTCGTAAGCACTTGGGTACTGCTGAGATAGTTCTAATAGGGTTAAATATAGTTCGCGTTCGGCGTGCGTGATTGTGTCGTTGAGCATAAAAGCAGATTACCGTATTGATTAAGGAATAACTGTGTTAAAAGTGAGGATTATTTAAACGCCACAATAGAGACAAAGTTCAAAAACTGAAACCACGTTAGATGACGCTTAAAGCCAACCTGATCTAACCGTGCATGATGCTCATCTAGCGTATCCGTAATCAGCACGTTTTCTAGCGCATTACGTTTGCCACTGATTTCCATTTCGGTATAGCCATTGGCACGTTTGAAATCGTAATAACGCTCAACCAACCACGCATCGTATTGCTCATCAAAGGCGTGGGTTTTTTCCGTTAATACTAATATACCGCCTTCACTTAATGCGGCGTAAATTTTCTCTAGTACCGCAACTCTATCGGCTGCTGGCAAAAACTGTAGCGTCAGATTTAAAATCACCATGTCGCATGGCTCAAGCTCAACGTCGCGGATGTCTGCAGTAATGACTTCGATATCATGCTCAGGATAATTCTCACTCAATAACGTCGTGGCCTCGGTCGTCATCGCGGGCGAAATATCAATCGCCTTAATCTGCAAGTCTTGTGGGTCGAACTCACCCGCTAGCGTCATACTGGCGGCACCAAGCGAGCAGCCCAAATCATAAATACGGCTAACGCGCTGACCACTATCGCTCTGCTGACGATACTTGCAGTGACGGCGGGCAAAAATGGGCAGCATAGCCAATACCTGACCATAACCGGGTACGCTACGACGAATCATATCGGGGAAACAAGCCACCACTTGCTCATCAAAAGAAAAACGCGCCGCTTTATCTAATGGCGTGGTAAACGGTTTATCAAAAAGGGTATCATGTTTGATAATGGCAGGCTGGGATTGGCTCATGGGGCGACTCATTTTTTAGAATAGAACGTAAATAAGAAAGTACTTGGCAATTTTGCTCGAGCTATTCATCGATAGCAAATCAACGTAGCAAAAGCCCATTATAACATTACTGTTTGTTACTTATCGCCACCAGATCCCCTGCTAAGCTAAACGACATTGTTTGATAGATAACACTTAGACAAACAACGATGATTTTATATTTATAAAAATAGGAAAAAATTATGCAAACAATCGTATTAGGCGGTGGCTGCTTTTGGTGCACCGAATCCGTCTTTTTATCCGTGAAAGGCGTGCAGTCTGTCGTTTCAGGCTATATGGGCGGTGATGCGGTATCAGCCAACTATGAAGCCGTATGCGGTGGTGACACTGGACACGTCGAAGTCATTAAGGTTGAGTTTGATGAGACGACCGTCCCGTTGGAAGTCATCCTCGACGTATTTTTTGCCACACATGATCCCACCACGATGGATCGTCAAGGCAATGACGTTGGCAGTCAGTATCGCAGCGTGGTCTTTTACACCGAAGACAGTCAAAAACCAACGGTCGACCGCACGATCAATAAACTGCGTGACATGGGCGTTAATGTCGTCACAGAAGTACATCCTGCCGTTGAGTTTTACCAAGCGGAAGATGCGCATCAAGACTTCTTCAACAGAAACCCAGGACAGGCTTATTGTAACTTTGCGATACCGCCAAAACTTGCCAAACTGCGTAAAGAATTTAGCAAATATATGGTTAGTTAAATGAGGGTTCGCTAAATTGAATAAGACATTATTTATTCAAAAAGTTTCTTAGCCCAATGTTAGATATCAGCCAAACACTTATACTATAGGTGTTTGGCTTTTTACTATTTATACATTTGACATAACCAATCAATATTATTAAAGCTAAATCTATATATAAAAACTTGCAAATAGAGGATCACAGCATGAACCCTGAGTTTTGGCAAAAACGTTGGCAAGAAGGTCGCATTGGATTCAATCAATCTATGGTCAATCCATTATTAACTGAGTATATTGATCACTTAGATTTAGCAGCGGGTAGCCGTGTCTTCGTTCCGCTTTGTGGTAAATCTATTGATATGGTTTGGCTAGCGACGCAAGGCTATGACGTGGTGGGCGTTGAATTGGTCGAAACAGCCGTACAAGATTTTTTTGCTGAGCAAAACATCGAACCTACCGTCTATCAACAGGCAGACAATCCAGCGATTAGATACTATCAAGGCCAGTTGTCGGGACAGACCATCACTTTATGGGTCGCTGATATTTTTGCACTGGCCGCTAAAGATATTGGTTCTATTGATGCAGTATATGATAAAGCGGCATTAATCGCCCTACCAGACGATATGCGTGTGAGATATAGTGAGCAAGTGCGGAAACTTAGTAGCGATACCAGTAAAGTTAATGGTGCTAACAATGAAATAACACCGCAGCTTTTACTCACGCTAAATTACGATCAGCGTAAAAGGAATGGATCACCCTTCTCTATTAACGCCAACCAATTAGAGCAGTATTATAGCGCTCACTACCAAATCAGTGAGCTAGCAAGCGTGCCTTCTTCTATAGGTTCTGCACCTGATATCACCGTCACAGAACAGGTTTGGCTATTGAGCAATAAATAAAAACTCATATAACCTTTAACAAGCTGCTAAATGGTAATGGAGACATTGAATGAAAATGATAGTCAGTCTAATGAGTGTAACTGCTATTCTGCTAGTTGCTCTGGCGGGCCCATTGTATAAGTTTGGCGTTGTAGAATTAGGCACTGCATTTGCGGGGTTTAAATTTGGGTTATTTGCTGGTATCGCAGCATTGGTATTGTTAGCTATACAGCTATTATTTAAACGCAATACAGCCAGTATTGGGAGCGCACTAGCCTCAGCCGTACTTGCTGCTACTGCCATAGCTATTCCGCTTAGCATGATGAATACGGTCAAAAATGTACCGCCTATTCACGATATTTCTACCGATCTGGTGAATCCGCCTGAGTTTGTCAAGATTGCTCCACTACGTGCAGATGCACCAAATCCCGTAGAGTACGCAGGTGCAGGAGTGGCTGAACAACAACGTACTGCCTACCCTGACTTGCAGACATTGACCTATACTCAATCGAAGCCTGAACTGATCAAAGCAGCCAAACAAGCCATAGAAAATTTAGGGTGGGAGCTAGTCAATATTGATGTAGACAAAGGCATCATCGAAGCAACAGAGACGACTGCTTGGTTTGGCTTTAAAGATGATGTGATCATTCGTGTGACTGATAACGATAGCGAGCGCTTAGTTGATGTTCGTAGTAAGTCACGAGTTGGACAGAGCGATTTGGGCAAAAATGCGGCGCGGGTTCATAAGTTGATTGATGAACTGAATAGTGTGCTAGCCAAATAAACAGGTTATACCTTCTCAGGAATAGTCCTCGAGTTGAAATAATGTTTAACGCTTTGCATTTTAAGCTCTATGAAATCCTCTTCTAATCTCACGGCAGCGTCAATTTATCGTAACCATTTATAACCTTGGTACTTCGACAGCTTTTCTTTACTGTTTAGATTGGTTACTCTACGTTAATATCATTTTTTGCCTTTCGATAATTATTTTAACGTTTATAGGATATTTTCATGCGTTTGACTCCTTTTTCTACTTTGTCGCTGCTTAGTGTTGCTGTCGGCATCAGCCTTGCTACCACTGCTCAAGCCGCGCAGCCGCCAGCACCTGACTTATCCAATAGTGAGTTTCAGCAGTGCTTAGACAATCTAAAAAACTCTAGCAAATTCAGCGGTGTTGATGGTTATACCTTTAATAACTATCGCCCAAGCCAGCCTGATCCTAGTGTCATTCAGTCACTGAATTATCAACCAGAGTTTCAAAAAGACGTCTGGGACTACTTGTCAGCATTGGTAGACAAAGAGCGTGTCGAGGATGGTATCCGAGCCAAGCGTCAATGGGGCTCTACACTACGTCAAATTGAGTCGCGTTATGGCGTAAAAGCTGAACACGTGCTCGGTGTCTGGGGCGTAGAGTCTAACTTTGGTCAGACGTTAGGTAAAAAACCATTATTTGAGTCTTTGGCGACCTTATCTTGTTTTGATCGTCGTCAGAGCTATTTCCAAGGTGAGTACGCCAATGCGCTAAAAATCGTGCAAAACGGTGATATCGCACCAAATGATATGACAGGGTCATGGGCAGGTGCTTTTGGACAGACGCAGTTTATGCCGAGTACTTTCTTAGAATTGGCAGTAGATTTCGATGGAGATGGGCGTCGTGATTTGGTCAATAGCGTCCCTGACGCACTCGCTTCTACGGCAAACTTCTTGGACAATCGCGGCTATCGTACTGGCGAGCCTTGGGGCTATGAAGTCAAACTACCTGATGGATTTTGGGCCGCATCTAATCGTAAAGATAAAAAATCGATAAGCCACTGGCGCGACCAAGGTCTAACGTTGGCTAATGGCAGTCCGCTACCGTATGACTTGAGCAGTGCAGGCTTATTATTACCCGCTGGTATGGAAGGCCCTGCTTTCTTGGTCGGTAAAAACTTCGACACTTTCTACTCTTATAACGCATCAGAAAACTACGCGCTGGCTATCGCACACTTATCAGATCTAATCACTCGCGAAGACAGCAGCAAAACAGACTTTATCACTGCGTGGCCGACCGACGATCCTGGTATCAGCCGCCAGCAGGCCAAAGACATTCAGCAAGCGTTGCTAAACGCAGGTTATGACATTGGCGGTGTAGATGGCATCATCGGAGATAATACTCGTACCGCTATCCAGCAATACCAGACTAGTCGCGGTATTTTCCCAGCTGACGGACGCGCAGGTCAAAAATTCTATCGCGCTATCGTTGGCAATGCAGCACCGAGTCAAACTCAATACGGCCAGCCTGCAAACAGCAAACCTCTGAATCCTGCACCTGCCGATCGTATGGGACAATTAATTCAGCAGCAAACGACTGCTCCTAGTAGCTACTCATCTCAACCATCAGTGAGCTCATCAACTTCTGGCAATACACGTTATCGCCGCGTTACTGACGCCGATGGCACTATCAAACTTGTTCGTATAGACCAAGGTTCATAGTAGCAAGATAAGTAAGACTATTTAGACGCATCAAAAAAGCCACGCTAACAATAGCGTGGCTTTTTTATTTATAGATAGTTATTAATAGAAATTGTCTAATTGACTCAAAATACCTGTCTAGACAATAGGTGGTGGCTTAGGTTGACCATTGTCGCCATTCCAATTTTCACGAGCTTTGTCATCTAGATCGGCAGCCGTTTTTGGCTCCCACTTACCATTTTCTTTCCAAGTCGCATCACCCCAATCTTCATCTTCGGCTTTACTGTCTAAATCTTTGTAAGCCTTGCTAGGATCTATACCGCGGCGTTTCATATCTGCTACTTGCTCTTCTAACGTATGAAACTGATCAGCATCATGCATAGACTTTTCTAGACCATCAATCTCTCTTTTTAACTCGTCATTTTTAGCATTGCTCATCGTACGCTCTCCCTAATTATTAATATTATAGTTGTCATTTTCAAACAGCTAACGTTGTTAGCATAGTTAACTGACTGACTTCATTATTACGGGTCTGAGGAATATTCACAAGCATTGCACGTATGCTTTGTATTACAAAACGTAGTCGTGATGCCAGAGTGGACGTTTTAGATGGCTATTATTGAGCACGCTAGCAAATAATTACTAGTCCTGTTTGTTTGTACTTGCGGTATGATTTTACAGTAGGTTTTTTGCGTAGAAGGTAAGTTTCCAAAGCTCCTGTGAGACCCGCGTACCATATGTCATCAGTTGTATCCAGTTTGCACCGACTAGCTTACGTTGCAAATTATTGATATCAGCTTGAGAGATTTGGCAGCGTGAAACAGCATGAACGTTTGGCATATCTTTTTTGATGTCTACTTCCGCTTTAGCGGTAATCAAACGATTAATGGCATTTTTCAAGCCATAACTCGAAAAAGTAGACGGTATTCTCATGAGGGTCATGAGTATCTCGTGCCAAGAGAGTGTGAGTGATCTGGTCACGTCCGTTAGATTGCCGCCCTCATAAGCTTGAGCACTATATTGAATCTCAAAAAACTCCGTTAACTCAATTGGCTCACTAACCTTATCCGCTATAAAGTCTTCGTCATCAGAACTGTTTTTCTCTACCTCGGTAGTACTAGGTAATATATCGACGGTCTTCTCATACACAATCTTTTTACTAGTCGCATTCTCTTCGTCATGCGCTCTGACCCAGCCACCTATCATTTTATTATTGGCGACTGCATTATAATGAGCCTGTACCAGTAATGGCTCAATATCTTCTTCCGTATCATAGTAATGTAGTTGATTATCTTGCTTGGTGACTAACTTAATGAACTCTTGGAGTTGTCGGCTGATGACAGCGTCTGAAGAGTGGTTTTTAACCAGCACAATTAGCGGCTTAAGCTTCGCTTTGGCATTTAGATAACTCAAATGCATCTGGCTAACGCCGTTTTTTTGCACAGTCCCGTAGCTGTCGCCAACGATCATGACTGCGTAATCACAAGAGTCAATACACTGGCGCCCATAAAAAGAGGCTTTAGATAATTTACTAGAAACATCATAGGTCAGAAATGCGCGTGCCTGAAAAAATATCGCTAAGCTGTCTAGAACCAACAACTGGTCATTGTCAGCGCATATAATATGAATATGATAGCGACGATTCGGCACAATTACCTCTAAGCGTATGTCGTGACATAAAAAGGATAGGATGTAAAATAGAACACAAAAATCTTGTCTTGCTCAGCCTAGCATACTCTTGGCTTGAAAAGATGCACTCAATTTATTTTAACTGAGTCAGCGTGGCATACAGCGTATTGATATCACTAGCTTTGATAATAACTAATGAGAGTAGTATTGCAATGCCATTTCTGTACCGAGTAAGCGCTCAACTAAAGCGCATAGTCTATCACTATATTTAGTGGCGTGAAAAGTTAATGGTAGTCTAGTAATGGTATTTTTATTACTGGTTTTTTGTGACAGATTTTCTTGTTTTGCACTCATCAATGATGCAGACAAGTTGTTTGCAATCAATAGCTGTCTAACTCGTTCAGCAATCGCTTGACCAGAATCAATGACTTGTATGGATAGCTGCTGCTGTGCAATCTCATCTAACAAGAATGTCTTAAAAAATGGATAATGCGTACATCCTAACACTAACTGATCAACACCTTCATTAGCAAATACTCGTACCTGTTGACGTAATCTTTCAGCGGTCTCGTCTTGTTCTGACATACCTGCTTCTACCCAAGGTACCAGTTGCGGATCAAAATACTTAGTGACTACTGTGTTATTAGGTTTAGCAAAATTGACAATAACATCATTTAATAAGGTGCCATTCAACGTCGCTTTGGTTGCTAGCACCGCTACATGACCGCTCTTACTCGCCAATACCGCAGGCTTTAATGCAGGGACAAGACCCACAATAGGTATATGTGGATAGCAGCGTCGGGCGGTATCTAGCGCATATGCTGAAGCACTGTTGCAAGCAATAACTATTAGCTTACAGCCTTGCTTATGTAACCACTCTACGGCTTTTAGTGTTAGCATTTCAATATCTTCGCTGTCGCGATTACCATAAGGTACGTTCAGCGTATCAGCGTAATATACATAACGCTCAGTAGGCAGCTGCTGTGCTAAATGCAAATAAACAGACAAACCGCCAACACCAGAATCAAACACGCCAATGGGCGCACTACGATTTTTATCGCTTACAATTGTATTACCAGCATGTTTATTGACATCTACTAGATCCATAGCCTTGAGACTCTGGTCAACAGATATATCGACACACGGTCTGAGTTTTTCGACTGTCTGGTTTTTGATATTCATCTTTATGCTAATGCCATTATCATATTATTCATCAATTTTATTACTCAGTTAAATGCGCTATATATATGTTGCGTATAGGGCGTTACTCTACATCGGCTCTCTATCGACTACCTTTATACGATAATAATTTTTCAACCCAATAGATAATCAAGCGACATTATAAAATTATAGCACTCATCGGCATACAGCAATTAATAGATAGACATAATACCTAATCAGTAGGCATCGATAATGAATAAGACTGGCCACCACTCTGTAGCGTCAATATCGTCTTACCATTGTCTTCTGATAATGCTCCAATTTCAGTCAGGTGATAAAAAGTATTGCGACCGATAAGTGCGGTTAAGCCATTTCTAACCATCATGTATGGGCGTACCTGTTCTGTAGACGCTAATTCCTGAGAATCTGCAACATCGTCAGCGGTACTCACTTGATTCGCTTGATCGCTTTCACTAAAGTCACTGTTATTAAAGTCGCTTTCACTAAAGTCGCTGTCATTAGAATCGCTCTTATTAGAATTATACGCCTTTAATACAATCGAATGCTCATCGTCTAAGCGAACCACATCCCCTGTCGTCGTTGTAAACTCTAACCAACTCATATCATCTTCATAGACAATACCGACATCATTGATCAGAAGTGGTGCATCTTCAACTTGGATACGGATTTTCTGTACAGGGGTCTTCAAAAAGTACTCAGTAGTGCCATTACTCTCTTCTTTCCATAGTATCGTGGCAAACAAGCTGACCAGTGACTCACGGGTCATTTGTCCGCCTTCATGCCACCACTCTCCGTTTGCTTTGATAGTCAAATCCATATCAGCAATATCTTCAGGATGCCATTTTTCAAGCGGTGGTATCGCACGCCCTTCGCGAGTCCCTTTAGCAGACTTAATATACTGGCTTAATGCATCTAAATTATCTAAGCTATCTAGGCTAGAAGTCTTACTGATCGGGGCTTCCGCTATTCTTTCATTGCTGTCTTCAGTGCTGTTTTCAGTGCTGTTATTATCGTTATTCATTATTAATTCCTTTATTTAGTATTCAAAGTTTGGCTTATCTATTATTACTATAAATTTTTGTTTCAGGTATGATGAAACTTTATCGTTATAACAACCTCATTTTCTTAACATTACCTTAGCATCGATACTCATAAATGCGTATCGTGTTTGTAGGACTTTTCTTTTATAATGAGTAACGATTTTTTATTGAAATGGTCAAGTGAGTGTTTTATTGATGACACATCTTACGTTATGCGTTGATATCCTTAGATAAATTGGCATCAACCATGACGAGTCAATTGATGCCGCAAAGACAGTTTTATCGGGCAGCCATATGTCTGAGTGACGTTAGCGCCGCAAGTCTATTATTCAGTTGTTAAGCTAATGATGCCCTGAGATAAGCCACTAAAAGTTTAGGAGTAGGTATGCAAGAGCAAGACAATCAAACGCCAGTTATCGATGGTAATACTGTGAATGCTGACGCACCAGTAGCGACAGAGACCGCAACGCTAAATAAAGCAGAACCAGTCGTAGCGCCAGTTGCCGCGGAACCTGAAGTCGAACGCGAATCAATGGAGTTCGATGTCATCATCGTTGGTGGTGGACCTGCAGGTCTGTCTGCTGCCATACGTTTGCGCCAGCTCGCTATTGAAGCTGGTAATGATGAGTTTATGGTTTGTGTGGTCGAAAAAGGCTCTGAGTTTGGTGCCCATACGTTGTCTGGTGCAGTCATCGAGCCACGTGCTCTAAATGAGCTGATTCCTGACTGGAAAGAAAAAGGCGCACCGCTTAACGTGCCAGCGACAGAAGATCGTTTCTATTATTTAAACTCTGCCACACGCTCAACTAAAGTGCCTGACTCTTTGATTCCAGGTCCGATGCACAATGATGGCAACTATATTGTCTCGCTAGGTAATGTCGTTCGTTGGTTGGCCGTACAGGCAGAAGAGCTTGAAGTCATGATGTTCCCAGGCTTCCCTGCCGATGACATCTTATACAACGACGACGGTTCGGTCAGAGGTGTGTTAACGGGTGATATGGGTGTGGCCGCCAATGGTGAAGCCAAGCCGAGCTTTGAGCCTGGTTATGAGCTTCTTGCCAAATACACTATTTTTGCCGAAGGTAGCCGTGGGCATTTAGGCAAACGCTTAATCAGCCGTTTTGATCTAGATAAAGACTCTGATCCTCAGCATTATGGTATCGGTCTAAAAGAGCTATGGGAAGTTGAGCCTGAAAAGCATGAGCAAGGTGTTGTCATGCATGGTCTTGGCTGGCCATTGACTGAAACTGGCTCTACTGGCGGCTGGTGGTTATACTTTGATGAAAACAACCAGGTAAGCTTTGGTCTTGTGGCTGATTTGTCTTACCACAACCCATACATGTCTCCATTTGATGAAATGCAGCGCTTGAAAACGCACCCTGTTATTAAAAACGTTCTAGAAGGCGGTAAGCGCATTTCTTACGGCGCACGTGCGTTGACCAAAGGTGGTCTAAACTCATTACCGAAGTTCACCTTCCCAGGTGGCGTGTTGGTAGGTGATGACGCTGGTTTCTTAAACCCAGCAAAAATCAAAGGCACACATACCTCGATGAAGTCAGGCATGCTCGCAGCCGAAGCTATCTTTGAGGCACTGCAAGCTGACCGTCAGCATGATGAAGTGGTTGCTTATAGCACAATGTACAAAGAGTCATGGTTGTATCAAGATAACTATGAGTCGCGCAACTTCTCACCTGCTATTCACCGTATGGGTCTGTTCATGGGCGGTGCTTTCACCTTTATCGAGCACAATTTGTTAAAAGGTAAAATGCCATTTACTTTACATGATAATATCCCAGATTACGATCAGTTGGAGCGTGCTAATCATGCTTATCAACCAACTTATCTTAAGCCTGATGGTAAGTTGGTATTTGATAAATTGTCGTCAGTATTTATCTCTAATACTAACCATGCAGAAGATCAGCCAACGCATCTAAAACTTACTGATCCGACGGTACCTATTTCAATCAACTTACCGTTGTATGCTGAGCCTGCACGTTTATACTGCCCAGCCGGTGTGTATGAAGTGGTTAAAGACGCTGAAGGCGCTAAGTTTGTCATCAACGCGCAGAACTGCGTGCATTGTAAGACCTGTGATATCAAAGACCCTTCACAGAACATCACGTGGGTAACGCCAGAAGGTGGCGGTGGTCCTAACTACCCAAACATGTAAATCAGGATAATTCTGGTTTGAGCTGGTACAGTTAATATCATTAAAACTGCGCTCCAATAAAAACCGCCCTTCTCTTCATAAGAGTCGGGCGGTTTTTTAATGCTTAGAACAAGCTAGTTTTACCAATCAATGCTGCTTAATCTGTCCAAGCATCACGGTTAGCTTCATCTCTGAGTTTCACAAAGTTATCAGGATCAAACTTAATCTGATCGCCTGTTTTACCCTCTTTTACCTGACGCTCATAGTCACGTAGTATTCTTAGCGCTACAGGAGACAACAGCAAGATGGCCACTAAGTTGACCAAGGCCATCAGACCCATAGACAAGTCAGCGAAGTTCCATATAGCAGGTAAACTGGCAACCGAGCCGATAAATACCATACCCAACACTAGAAAGCGGAAAATCATGATCATCACTTTGGCGTTTTTGGCACCAGAGATAAACTCAAGGTTTGACTCACCGTAGCTGTAGTTGGCGATGATAGACGTAAATGAGAAGAAAAAAATCGCAATCGCCACGAACACCACACCTAGGTCACCCACATACTGTGATAAGGCTAGCTGAGTTAACTGAATACCTTCTTGCTCGACATTAGGGTCGACTACGCCAGACAAGATAATAATCGACGCCGTCGCGGTACAAATGATAAGAGTATCCATGAATACGCCAAGCATTTGCATAAAACCTTGCACTGCTGGGTGATCAGGATGACTCTTCGCCGTTGCTGCAGCATTCGGCGCTGAACCCATACCTGCTTCGTTAGAGAACAAGCCGCGTTTGATACCGTTAATCATTGCCTGCGCAATACCATAACCGATGACACCGCCTGCCGCCTGCTCAAAACCAAATGCTGATTTTACAATCAACGCGATCGCTGCTGGGAATTGACTGAAGTTAGTCACGATAATAAATAGTGCTAGCAAGATATACAAGATAGCCATCACTGGTACGATTTTACCCGCGATACGAGCTACTGAGCGCAAACCACCGAATACTACTGGCGCTACCAGTACTACCAGTACCAAACCTGTCATCCACGTTGGCACACCAAAGGCTTCATTGGTCGCTTGAGCGATGGTGTTTGACTGTACGCCATTGAATGCCAAACCAAAGGCCACTAACAAACATAATGAGAAAAACACGGCAAGCCAGCGTCTGCCTAGGCCTTTTTCAATGTAATAAGCAGGGCCCCCGCGGTACACATTATCGTTGTGCGGTACTTTGTACGCCTGTGCTAAGGTTGACTCGATAAAGCTGGTCGACATACCGACCAGTGCCGTCATCCACATCCAGAATACAGCACCTGGTCCACCTAGATAGATTGCGATTGCCACACCTGCCAAGTTACCAGTACCAACACGCGCGGCCAGCGACGTCATCAATGCTTCAAACGAGCTAATACCACCATCTTTGCGTCCTTGGTTGGACACGCGTAGTAACTTCCACATATGACCAAAATGACGGAACTGAATAAAACGTGTCACGACGGTGAAGTAGAGACCCGCACCAATTAGTAAGAACATCAGTAGTCCATACCAAGGGTTACTAGCAATCAGCCAGTCATTGTTACCCCAGATAATACCGACACCATAATTTACGATGTTATTAAACCAACCTACTATCCCTTCGTTCATATGGGCTCCTTATTCATTCTTTATACGCGTTACTTAAATTTCATATCGATATTATATTTTGATTGCCATGGTCTATATAAGCCTCTGCGCAAAATATCTGATACCAAAAAGACACGTGCATGATATAGATATTGAGCGACATGCGACCATCACGTTTACTTATCAACTTAATATAATTATTTTTAAAATAAATAATGCTTATGTTTTATCTTATATAGAATAGATTAAGTGATAATTTAATCGCACAAATTACACGGTTGCCGTACCGTTTCCGTAACGTTAGGTTTTTTAATGAATGCTAAGCAAACTAATTGTTAGCAATTTAATTATTATTCATGTGCAGTAGTTTGCAATTATCTTTATTAAACCGTGCTAATATAAATTCTATATCCGTTTAGACTGTTTTATGGTTATCGAAGCTATTAATCAGTACAAGAAGCTATCAAGCAGCACAACAGGTTAGCGTGTTAAAAAGATTAAAACTCTTGTCAGGAAGACGAGATTGTTAAAAAGACACTGGATAGTCCACCCTTCTGTCTTCCTCAAGAAACGTTATTTTTGCCATTCGATGGTTTAAGTCAAAGCGATGCTTAAATAGTTAACTACTTTTATTTGAAGTAGAGAACTACCGAGCATTAAACGTACTATCACGCATCACCGTTTTCACTATATAAAGCAGTACCTGACTATTTTTTATACTTTTCGTGGTAAGAAATAATTGCAGTTCTTTTTATATGGTTGATATTTTTTAGGTAAGACAAAAGGAGTTGTCCTATGGAAAACCACAACGATCCATCTGGATATTGGCGCGCCAATATTCGTCTCATTCTCGGCAGCTTGGTTGTTTGGGCGCTATGCTCATATGGCTTTGGTATCTTGTTTCGTCCATTGTTAGCTGGTATCAAAATCGGTGGTACTGATCTGGGCTTTTGGTTTGCTCAGCAAGGATCCATTGGTATATTTATCATCCTAATTTTCTTTTACGCTTGGCGTATGAATAAGTTAGATAAACAATATGGCGTAGACGAGGAATAGCCCCATGAGTCAATTTGTAATTAATCTTATTTTTGTGGGTCTATCCTTCGCTCTCTATTTCGGTATCGCGATTTGGGCTCGTGCTGGTTCAACCAGTGAATTTTATGTTGCTGGTGGTGGTGTCCATCCAGTCGTTAACGGTATGGCAACAGCTGCTGACTGGATGAGTGCGGCGTCATTTATCTCAATGGCAGGTCTTATTGCTGCTAGTGGTTATGGCGCTTCTACCTATTTGATGGGTTGGACTGGCGGTTATGTTCTGCTAGCGATGCTTTTAGCGCCTTATTTACGTAAGTTCGGTAAGTTCACGGTTCCTGATTTTATCGGCGATCGTTTTTACTCAAAAACGGCTGCTATGATTGCTGTGGTCTGTTTGATTACCGCATCGACCACTTACGTTATCGGTCAGATGACCGGTGCTGGTGTTGCATTCTCGCGCTTCTTAGAAGTTGAGAGCAGTACTGGTCTTATCATTGCGGCTATTGTTGTCTTCTTCTATGCCGTACTTGGTGGTATGAAAGGGATTACCTATACGCAGGTTGCACAGTATGTGGTTCTGATGATTGCCTATACTATTCCTGCTGTCTTTATTTCACTTGAGTTGACAGGTAACCCGATTCCAGGCCTTGGTTTGTTCTCAAACCATGTCGAATCAGGTGTCCCTATTTTGACTAAGCTTAACCAAGTTGTGACTGACTTAGGATTTGCCTCTTATACGGCTGATGTTCCTAACAAGCTAAACATGGTGCTATTTACCTTGACGCTAATGATCGGTACAGCAGGTCTACCACACGTTATCATTCGTTTTTTCACTGTACCTAAGGTTGCCGATGCACGTTGGACAGCAGGTTGGACACTGGTATTTATCTCGCTACTATACTTTACTGCTCCAGCAGTAGGTGCTATGGCTCGTCTAAACCTAATTGACACCGTTTACCCACAAGGGGTTGCAGAAGCGCCTCTAGAATATGATCAACGTCCAGACTGGATGATGACATGGGAAGAAACAGGTCTTATCAAGTATAACGATCTAAACAATGATGGTCGTATTCAGTTGTACAGTGATAGTGGGTTAGGTGCTGCTCAGATCGCCCTTAATACTGCTCAAACTGACGGTGGCGATGTTGCTGCAGCAACTGCAGCGGTAGAAACCGCTCGTATTGCACATGATGCAGAGCTTGATGGTCGTTTTGCTAACGCTGGATGGGCAGGTAACGAGCTTGATGTTAACGCTGATATCTTAGTTCTAGCGAATCCAGAAATTGCACAGCTTCCACCATGGGTTATTGGTCTGATTGCTGCAGGTGGTTTGGCAGCAGCACTATCAACCGCTGCAGGCCTACTGCTCGCAATTTCATCAGCCATCAGTCATGACTTGATCAAACGTAACTTAAACCCAAATATCACTGATAAACAAGAGCTAAAATATGCTCGTATCACTATGGGTGTGGCGATTGTAGTAGCAACTTACTTAGGTATGAATCCGCCAGGGTTTGCCGCACAGGTCGTAGCACTGGCCTTCGGTATTGCTGCCTCTTCATTGTTCCCTGTGTTAATGATGGGTATTTTCTCTAAACGCATCAACAATCTTGGCGCTATCGCCGGTATGTTGACTGGTTTAATAGTCGTTCTTATCTATATCTTTATGTTCAAAGGTTGGTTCTTCATCAGTGGTACAGCGAACTTCCCTGATACTGAAGAGTACTGGTTATTTGGTATCTCACCACTATCATTTGGTGCAGTTGGTGCATTGCTTAACTTCATCGTAGCATTCGCTGTATCTTATGCTACTGCGCCACCACCAGCACATATTCAAGAGCTGGTTGAGAGCGTACGTTCTCCACGTGGCGCAGGCGGTGCGGTCGACCACTAAGCTCACAACTGAGGATATATCTTCTGTTACTATATATCACTCACAGGCAGTAGCTGCTTGTGGGTGATTTTTTTATCCTATAGCTATAATAACTAAATTTTAGATTTTTACTTTATCTAATAGGTTCAATTAGACACATCTAACGCATTAAGGAATATTTTATGCTTTTTGAGTTTATCGCTACCATCGCTGCCGCATTTGGTATGGCTGGACTAGCACTTATCATAACTCACCTCAGCAAACTGGCAGGCAAACGTGCACCTAAATGGCTGATTCCCTTATTTGCTGCTATTGGGATGTTTGCATTCCAGATAAACCAGGAATACAGCTGGTATGGTCAACAAGTGCGAGATCTGCCAGAAGGCGTAGAAGTTGTCAAAACAGCAGAAAGCAAGGAATGGTTCCGCCCATGGTCTTATGCTAAACCACAAATATTACGTTTTATCGCTGCTGATACTGGAAATGCTAGTGTGCAAGTAGACAACCCAAATATATATTTATTCAATTTATATTTATTTGAAAGACGAAGAAGTGTAGAGAAAGTTCCACAAGTTATCGATTGCACTACTCCTGCACGAGCGGACTACGTGATACCAGAAAAAGGTAGCACGTTGACGGTGGATGAACATGTTAAACAGACCACTGCATGGCGAGAGCTAACTACAGATGACCCTTTATTTATCAAAATCTGTACTGATGAAAGCGTCTGATCCAATAATGCTTAGTATGATAATGTTGATTGATTAAATGCTGACATCCAGTTGCGTTTAATAGCGTTGAGAAGCTGCTGAATAAGTATGCTTTGAATTGGCGCCCAGCAATAGCCCCGCACACAAACCACCAAAATGTGCCGCAAATGAGATGCCTTGTTGCGGCATCAATCCTTGCTTAATGGTCAGCCAATAACCAGTTCCCATGACGATACAAGCAATCAAATAACCCCAACGCCGCGCAAATATAGCCCCGCCTATCATATAACCTAACATTGCAAAACAAAGCCCTGATGCGCCAATATGGATAGAAGATGGCGACCCGATAACCCAAGTGACCAGTCCTGAGGCGACCACCAGTTTAATTACCGTGCGATAAGCATTCTTCTCAAACAGTCCAAACAAAAACAAAATCTGTAATAGCGTCACCGTATTGCCAGTCAAATGCGACAAATTGCCATGCATGGTCCATGAAGCAAACACCCCTATCATACTACCTACATCTAAAGCACGCGGTACGATACCAAAGATATTCCACAGTCCAAATAAGGCCACTTCATTTAGAAAAAACATGCCCCACATCGGTATAAGCACAAAAGCATATAGTCCGATGACCTGCTTTATCCGTACCACAATCAAATTAAGCAATTGCTGCCAATTCATATACCATCCTATCCTTATTATCTAGATTTTTTATGCCTACTTAGTGATTTACAGCAAACAAGGGACGCACAGCAGGTTTGAATGATAGCAAAGATGCATCTTCATCAGCAGTGAGATAGTTGTCACCATGTAATAACGATGTCGAATGATAAGGAACCAAGGCCGTAGGAATAAAGCGACGTGCCGCATCAATGTGCTTGATTGAATCATCAAAGAAGATATGCGGCGCAAATGTTCTGAGTACCGCTGTTTTCTCTAGTCCTCCCAAAAAAAATGCCATATCAACATTTACGCCCCACTCTCGCAATGTCTTGATAGCACGTAAGTCAGCTGGTGCATTACGCGCGGTCACCAGCGCAATTTTTATTGGCGAGTATTTTAGACCAGCGGGTAGGCGCTCCTGCAGATTTGACAATTTAATCAATAATTCAGCATAAGGGCCTTTTTCAATTGGCAAATCACGCATTTGTACTTCACGATCATGAAAGGCTCGTAGCCCTTTTTGTTTGTATAGCAATTCACCTGAATCATCAAAAAGTACCGCGTCCCCGTCAAAGGCAATGCGCAGCTGCTCAGTATCCAGCTCATAAGTATTCACAGGCGTAGCGTCTAGTATGGCACAGGCACAGATATTGGCATCCGCAACTTGCTGGGCATCGTCGCGATTGGTGGTCAAGAATAGATCAACGTTAAAGTCTTTAATATAAGGCGCAACAGGGCTACCTGAAACAAAAGCTGAACGAGAAATATTAATACCATGTTCTAGAATTGCATTAAGCACCTGAATACCAGTGTCTGGGCTGCTTTTTGAGACAATAACGACTTCGACCAATGGTGTTTCGATGTCTGAATCTTGTCTATCACTATTATCACAATACTTATTTAGGTTTAGTAATGCTTTAATTAGCGGATAACCTGCACCAATATTCAAAGGATCATTTTCACGTTCGGTCATGTACTCCCTAAACTCTTTTATAGCACTTGTAGGTCGTTGCTCTAGCAGCTCTAGCAAATAGTTTTCTGACTCAGTCAAATCAAAAAGTGCCGTCGCAGAAATTGCGACGATAAGCGTATTACTAAAATCGACAGCCATGACTATCTCTACTTATAAAGTTATATAGGAAAATGAATAAAAACCAGTTTACTACATTCGTAAGCCTTTATAACACTAAGAAAAGTTATCACCATGCAGCGTCATAGATTGTGAGTTTGTAAAATATCTCTCTCTTAATTCTTTGACAAAATATCAGCCAATAAAAAAGCCACACTGCTTTATTAGCAATATGGCTTCATACAATAACGTTATACATGAGGTTTTAGATTCAGCCTACCCCAATAGCACAAGTGAGATCGCAGGGAACATCACCAAGATAACCAAACGAATCACATCAGAGACAATGAATGGTGCCACCCCGCGGAACATATCACTCAGCTTAATGTGCGGTGCCATCGCCTTAATCACAAAGATATTCATCCCCATCGGCGGCGTAATCAAACCAAGCTCCACCGTCAATACCGCAATGATACCAAACCATACTGGATCAAACCCTAACGCTAGAATGATTGGATATACCACAGGTATGGTGATTACCAGCATCGCTAACGCATCCATGAACAGTCCTAATAGGAAGTACATGAATAGAATACAGATTAGGACAATCATTGGACTGACGGCCAATCCACCGATCCAAGATGCCAAAGTATAAGACAAACGTGAGACTGAGATAAAATATCCCAATGCCTCTGCACCCAATAGCATAAAGAACACCACTGCAGAGAGTGCTAGCGTCTCAATCAATGATTGCTTGAGACCATCTAAACGCATGCCTTTAGCAAAGGCATAAGCCCAAGAGACAAACGCCCCTACTGCAGCGCCTTCTGTTGGGGTAAATAGACCAAAGAAGATACCGGCAATAATCACGATAAAGATAAAGCTGAATGGTATCAGACCAGTCAGTGACAGTAGCTTGGCTTTCCAAGACGTTTTCTCACCACGTTTTGCCAAGTGCGGTTTCCAGCGTACCATCACCATGACCGTGAGTGAGTACATCACCATACCGAGCATACCCGGTAGGAACCCAGCGATGAACATGTCACCTACTGACTGCTGGGTTAAGATGGCATAGACCAGTAAGGCAATACTGGGCGGAATCATGATACCAAGCGTACCACCAGCAGCTAAGATGCCGCAGGCAAAGCCTGGCTGATAGCCGTACTTCTCCATTTGCGGTAGCGCCACCTTAGTCATGGTAGACGCAGTGGCAAGTGATGAGCCTGAGATAGAGGCAAAGATACCGGATGAACCAATACCGGCAATACCAAGACTCCCCCTTACACCGCCAAATATGGTTCGGGTAGCTTCAAACAGTTTACCTGCCATGCCGGAGTGAGTCGCAAACACGCCCATGAGAATAAATAAGGGAATGGCACTAAAGTCATACTTTGCTAAGACATCGACTGGGATGTCTTTGAGCATTTGCAGAGCACCACTAGGCGCGGTAACCGCACCAAAACCGACTAAGCCTACCCCTAACATGGCAAGTGCAACGGGTACTCGTAAGACGACAAGCAGGATCATGACAACTAGGCCAATCGCACCGATAATTTCTGGACTCATGCGCCTGTCTCCTCGGCGTCAAAGAATTCGCCTGTCTTAAAGATGTTGATAGATTCGATCAATGAGCGAATGGCCAGTAGGATGCTTAAAAATGCACTAACCATATAGATAGGCATCATAGATATTCGAAGGTCTTGGGTGACTTTGCCATACTCTAAGGCATCAATGGCGCTCTCGTAGAGTCCCCATGAGAAGACGATGCCGATGACAAAGAAGCCCATCATAAAGATACCCATAAGGTAGCCTTTGATAGACTGGGGCATTTTCTGGGTGAAGACGTCGACGATGATTTGTGAGCGTTCGACAAACGCGGCAAAGGCAGCGAGTAATGCAAATAGCATAAAGTAGGAGACGATCTCTACACTGCCTTTGACGGTAAAGCCAAACTCACCGCCGGTGAGTTTGAATACGTAGCGTGCGACGACGTCGAGCATGGTGGTTAGGACGATGATGATGAGACTCACCCCACCGATAAACTGGCATAATCTAGAGATTAGGACGCTGAGCTTGACTAAAAATGCCATGTGACACCTCCAATTAGGTTAGACCTTACAGGCAGCACTGGCAGCTTTTGCTTTTTCATAGACACCATCGGCATCTAAACCCAAAGCGTTAACATCACTTAGATATTTTTGGGTTCCTCTTTCAAGTGGCCCTTTCCAATCTGGATCATTTAGCGGATCAGGAATTTCGACAATTTCATCACCTTTATCTTTAGCAGCTTGAATTGCCATCTGGTCATGCTTATCAAATACTTCACCAACTTTACTGGCCAACGCCATTCCTGAGTTTTTATCTAAAACTTGTTTTAGATCGTCAGGTAAGTTGTCATATTTGTCTTTGTTCATCGTGACCATAAGCGCTGAACTATAGAAAGGAATATTGGTATGGTATTTGGTAATCTCATCAATTTTAAATGCTGTTACCGCCTCCCAAGGGAAACTTAAACCATCAACGACACCTCGCTGTAGAGAGGTATACATATCGTTTGCAGGTAAACCGACTGGTGAAGCACCTGCACTTTCGATAATGTCACCTGCCACAGCTGAAGGACGGCGAATACGCATACCTTTCATATCTGCAGGCGTACGAATTAACTTATCCGTTGTATGAAGTGCACCAGGTCCGCCGCCGTACATAAATAGTAAATGAGTATCTTCATACTCACTCGCCAAAGTACCGTCATCATATAGAGTCTGTAGCATACAGCCCATTTGGGTTGCTGAGTTTGATAAACCTGGAAGCTCAGTAATCTGAGTCAAAGGAAAACGACCATTGGTATAACCATGCGCTTGTGAACCGATATCGATAGTACCTTTGGCAGCAGATTCGTAAGTAACGTCTGCTTTAGCAAGGCCCGCCGATGGATACAGCTCAACCTTTAGGCGGCCGTCAGAATCTGTTTCTATCTGTTTTGCCCAAGGCTCAAAAACTTCTTTACTGATAGATGAGGTTGCTGGCCAAAAATGCGAAAACCGTAGCACGGTAGTTTCTTGAGAAGTCGATGATGAGCCATCAGTCGTATCAGCAGATTGGTTAGAACAGCCAAAAAGACTAATAGCGGCTAAAGCACCAATTGAAAAAAGAGGAGCTAACTTCATTATCAATTCCTTTTGATAATTATGAGAATAGGAGTAAGGTATTACTAGCAGACAATTTGATTCATCCTAGATTAAATTGGCTACAAGGTTTAGATATATTTTTTACATACCTGTAATAAAAGTACTGTTTAAAATTAGCAGCTATAATGATAGAAGTCAAATCATTTTGAGCAGATTATAGAGGATATATTCATATTATAGATATATTTTTGATACTTGAATTGTCTATATAGATAGTAGTAAAAAGTAAGTAGACTAAAATAATTTCTCATAAAAAAGCTCTCAGCCTGTTATCCAGTTGAGAGCTTTTTTGTGTAAATATTTTATGAGCTTATAGAAGCTGCTCTAGGCAGTTATACAGATAATAATAGTGATAAAGCGTTATTCTTCCATTTGCCATTTATCATCTACCCATACAGCATCGTTATCATCTAGATGCACATGCCATTCTGCATCAGTTACCACAAGGCGAATCTCGGTCAGACACTGTAACCAATGCTCTAAGGTATACATAAGATCTTCTACATCCATACTAGCAGGTAGCTTTGTAGCTCCTGCTAATATGACCTCTGACTCACTATCATCATATGCATAGAGATCGAAAGTCTCTGCATCATCTGCATGCTCAAAATTTTCATTATATTCATCGACTATTGACGCAATATTTTCTTGCTCCTGTTGAGTCAAGAGAGTAGAACGTTCAGCAGTATAGTAGAGTGAAACGCCCATAATGTGCTCCAAAATAAATGAGAGATAGTAGATTCTAGAAGTGAATAAATAATATCACATCAAACTGATTTGTAGGAAGTTTTGAGTTTTGACCGAAATATCTAGCGTTAAACTTTCTGACATCGAGCACTGGCACCAAATATAATTATTTTACTGAATAAGATTGATGGCTGTTAATCGAAGCATTATCACCAAACTGCTGACAAAGAAAATCCCCCGACAAGCTAATGTCGGGGGATATTTCAGAATAGAGAGCTGACGATGACCTACTCTCACATGGGCGAACCACACTACCATTGGCGCTACGATGTTTCACTTCTGAGTTCGGGAAGGGATCAGGTGGGGCCATCGCGCTATTGTCGTCAGCAAAGGGGGTTAGATATGAGTCTGTTATTGTTTTTATTGACATCAAGTTTGAGCTTGTTGTCGATCAACTTGTAACCTAACTGAATCAAGGTTAAAGGTGATATCGAAATATTCTTTCTTTATTCTATAGCCTGAGCTATACAAGATAGATTAATTAGACTTGTATACAAACCACTTGGGTGTTGTATGGTCAAGCCAAACGAGCAATTAGTACAGGTTAGCTACACACATCGCTGTGCTTCCACACCCTGCCTATCAACGTCCTAGTCTTGAACGGCTCTTTAGGGAAATCTAATCTTGAGGTGGGCTTCCCGCTTAGATGCTTTCAGCGGTTATCCCATCCGAACGTAGCTACCGGGCAATGCCACTGGCGTGACAACCCGAACACCAGAGGTTCGTCCACTCTGGTCCTCTCGTACTAGGAGCAGATCCTCTCAAATTTCCAACGCCCACGGTAGATAGGGACCGAACTGTCTCACGACGTTCTAAACCCAGCTCGCGTACCTCTTTAAATGGCGAACAGCCATACCCTTAGGACCTGCTTCAGCCCTAGGATGAGATGAGCCGACATCGAGGTGCCAAACACCGCCGTCGATATGAACTCTTGGGCGGTATCAGCCTGTTATCCCCAGAGTACCTTTTATCCGTTGAGCGATGGCCCTTCCATACAGAACCACCGGATCACTAAGACCTACTTTCGTACCTGCTCGACTTGTGGGTCTCGCAGTTAAGCGCGCTTTTGCCTTTATACTCTACGACCGATTTCCGACCGGTCTGAGCGCACCTTCGTACTCCTCCGTTACTCTTTAGGAGGAGACCGCCCCAGTCAAACTACCCACCATACATTGTCCTCGGTATTGTTATACCTGAGTTAGAACCCCAACATGACCAGGGTGGTATTTCAAGATTGGCTCCACCGAGACTAGCGTCTCGGCTTCAAAGCCTCCCACCTATCCTGCACAAGTCAGGTCAAAGTTCAATGTAAAGCTGTAGTAAAGGTTCACGGGGTCTTTCCGTCTAGCCGCGGGTACACAGCATCTTCACTGCGATTTCGATTTCACTGAGTCTCTGCTGGAGACAGCGCTGCCATCATTATGTCATTCGTGCAGGTCGGAACTTACCCGACAAGGAATTTCGCTACCTTAGGACCGTTATAGTTACGGCCGCCGTTTACTGGGGCTTCGATCAAGAGCTTCGCTTACGCTAACCCCATCAATTAACCTTCCAGCACCGGGCAGACATCACACCCTATACGTCCACTTTCGTGTTTGCAGAGTGCTGTGTTTTTAATAAACAGTTGCAGCAGCCTGGTATCTGCGACTGCCAACAGCTCAAGGAGCAAGTCCTATCACCATCAACAGCGTACCTTCTCCCGAAGTTACGGTACCATTTTGCCTAGTTCCTTCAGCAGAGTTCTCTCAAGCGCCTTGGTATTCTCTACCTGATCACCTGTGTCGGTTTAGGGTACGATTCGTTTATAACTATTGCTTAGAAGCTTTTCCTGGAAGCATGGTATTTGCCACTTCGCTGTACAAGTACAGCTTGCTATCAGATCTCGGTATAAAATAGCCCGGATTTACCTAAGCTATAAACCTACATCCTTTCACCTGGACAACCAACGCCAGGCTGACATAACCTTCTCCGTCCCTCCATCGCATTATAAACAAGTATCGGAATATTAACCGATTTCCCATCGACTACGCCTTTCGGCCTCGCCTTAGGGGTCGACTCACCCAGCCCCGATTAACGTTGGACTGGAACCCTTGATCTTCCGGCGTGCGAGCTTTTCACTCGCATTATCGTTACTCACGTCAGCATTCGCTCTTGTGATACCTCCAGCATGCTTTACAACACACCTTCACAGGCTTACACAACGCTCCCCTACCACTTGAAAACAAATTCAAATCCGCAGCTTCGGCTCCTAGTTTGAGCCCCGTTACATCTTCCGCGCGGGCCGACTCGACTAGTGAGCTATTACGCTTTCTTTAAAGGATGGCTGCTTCTAAGCCAACCTCCTAGCTGTCTATGCCTTCCCACCTCGTTTCCCACTTAACTAGGAATTTGGGGCCTTAGCTGGCGGTCTGGGTTGTTTCCCTCTCCACGATGGACGTTAGCACCCACCGTGTGTCTCCCGGATATCACTCATCGGTATTCGGAGTTTGCATCGGTTTGGTAAGTCGGTATGACCCCCTAGCCGAAACAGTGCTCTACCCCCAATGGTGTTCGTCCGAGGCGCTACCTAAATAGCTTTCGGGGAGAACCAGCTATCACCGAGTTTGATTAGCCTTTCACCCCTATCCACAAGTCATCCCCTGGCTTTTCAACGACAGTGGGTTCGGTCCTCCGGTGCCTGTTACGGCACTTTCAACCTGCTCATGGATAGATCACTCGGTTTCGGGTCTATACCCTGCAACTAAACGCCCTATTAAGACTCGGTTTCCCTACGGCTCCCCTAAACGGTTAACCTTGCTACAGAATATAAGTCGCTGACCCATTATACAAAAGGTACGCGGTCACCCAACAAGTGGGCTCCCACTGCTTGTACGCACACGGTTTCAGGTTCTATTTCACTCCCCTCACAGGGGTTCTTTTCGCCTTTCCCTCACGGTACTGGTTCACTATCGGTCAGTCAGGAGTATTTAGCCTTGGAGGATGGTCCCCCCATCTTCAAACAGGATTTCTCGTGCCCCGCTCTACTTAATATGTTAACTCTAATGTTTCGAATACAGGACTATCACCTACTACGGTCAGCTTTCCCACGCTGTTCTTCTACATTAGAATTAATCGGCTTCTCCCCGTTCGCTCGCCGCTACTAGGGGAATCTCAATTGATGTCTATTCCTAAGGGTACTGAGATGTTTCACTTCCCCTCGTTCGCTTCCTAATAAATTAGGATACCTACCTTATGGTAAGTGGGTTTCCCCATTCAGAAATCTCCGGATCACAGGATATTGCCGCCTCCCCGAAGCTTATCGCAGGCTGTCACGTCTTTCATCGCCTCTGACTGCCAAGGCATCCACCATGTGCGCTTCATTACTTGACCATACAACCCCAAGTAGTCTTTCGACTTCTAAGTGTCATACAATCTAATTATGATAACGATATCACCTATGTTTATACGCTTGATTCAGTTCTCTTTACTTTTTTTAATAACTCACCCCTGGGATAACAACTGATGTCGTTAAGAGGTGAGTTATTAAGGTTAAGAAGTGCGCGTGAACACGCTCTTCTTAACCCAGACTCATATCTATGTTTTTAAATAGTCTCTATGCTCTCGTCGAGTCACAGATTCTGTATAAAACAGAAAGAAGTAATCATTAACAATCACTTATTTCTATTTAATACCTATTTATTTATTGGCATCTAAAGCTTACTTAACCGTCTTAGTAGTGGTGGAGCCAAACGGAGTCGAACCGTTGACCTCCTGCGTGCAAGGCAGGCGCTCTACCAACTGAGCTATGGCCCCATTGTAAAATGGTGGGTCTAGGTGGACTTGAACCACCGACCCCCGCGTTATCAACACGGTGCTCTAACCAGCTGAGCTACAGACCCTAATACGTTTGTTAAAAACGTAAGCTTAAACTAAAGAACAACTTGTTGTGAATTCTTGCTGACCGAATGCGTCTATAAGGAGGTGATCCAGCCGCAGGTTCCCCTACGGCTACCTTGTTACGACTTCACCCCAGTCATCAACCACACCGTGGTGAACGCCTCCCCGAAGGTTAAGCTATCCACTTCTGGTGCAATCAACTCCCATGGTGTGACGGGCGGTGTGTACAAGGCCCGGGAACGTATTCACCGCGGCATTCTGATCCGCGATTACTAGCGATTCCTACTTCATGGAGTCGAGTTGCAGACTCCAATCTGGACTACGATAGGCTTTTTGAGATTCGCATCACATCGCTGTGTAGCTGCCCTCTGTACCTACCATTGTAGCACGTGTGTAGCCCTGGTCGTAAGGGCCATGATGACTTGACGTCGTCCCCGCCTTCCTCCAGTTTGTCACTGGCAGTATCCTTAGAGTTCCCGGCTTAACCCGCTGGTAACTAAGGACAAGGGTTGCGCTCGTTGCGGGACTTAACCCAACATCTCACGACACGAGCTGACGACAGCCATGCAGCACCTGTATTCTAATTCCCGAAGGCACTCCCGCATCTCTGCAGGATTCTAGATATGTCAAGACCAGGTAAGGTTCTTCGCGTTGCATCGAATTAAACCACATGCTCCACCGCTTGTGCGGGCCCCCGTCAATTCATTTGAGTTTTAACCTTGCGGCCGTACTCCCCAGGCGGTCTACTTATTGCGTTAGCTGCGTCACTAAGTCCTCAAGGGACCCAACGACTAGTAGACATCGTTTACGGCGTGGACTACCAGGGTATCTAATCCTGTTTGCTACCCACGCTTTCGAGCCTCAGTGTCAGTATGATGCCAGGAAGCTGCCTTCGCCATCGGTATTCCTTCAGATCTCTACGCATTTCACCGCTACACCTGAAATTCTACTTCCCTCTCACCTACTCTAGCCTAACAGTTTCAGATGCAGTTCCCAGGTTAAGCCCGGGGATTTCACATCTGACTTATCAAGCCACCTACGCTCGCTTTACGCCCAGTAATTCCGATTAACGCTTGCACCCTCTGTATTACCGCGGCTGCTGGCACAGAGTTAGCCGGTGCTTATTCTGCAGCTAATGTCATCGTCTCCGGGTATTAACCGAAGAGTCTTCTTCACTGCTTAAAGTGCTTTACAACCAAAAGGCCTTCTTCACACACGCGGCATGGCTGGATCAGGGTTTCCCCCATTGTCCAATATTCCCCACTGCTGCCTCCCGTAGGAGTCCGGGCCGTGTCTCAGTCCCGGTGTGGCTGATCATCCTCTCAGACCAGCTACAGATCGTCGCCATGGTAGGCCTTTACCCCACCATCTAGCTAATCCGACTTAGGCTCATCTAATAGCGAGAGCAGTAAACTGCCCCCTTTCTCCCGTAGGTCGTATGCGGTATTAATACGAGTTTCCCCGTGCTATCCCCCACTACTAGGTAGATTCCTAAGTATTACTCACCCGTCCGCCGCTCGACGCCTGGTAGCAAGCTACCATCGTTTCCGCTCGACTTGCATGTGTTAAGCCTGCCGCCAGCGTTCAATCTGAGCCATGATCAAACTCTTCAGTTTAATCTTGCTATGAAGCTCTTTAAAGAAGCTTCTAAACTTGGCTCATTTAATCTGGCAAAATCGCTAAAAATTATGTTCGTAATGAATTAACTTTGAGTTTTTCTGCTGTCTTAAATGATAATTTTTATAGTTAATAATCTTCCCGAAAAGAAAAGATAGTCAACTTTATTTTTTAGCATTCTGAATCAGCAAAAATCCACACAAGTTGTTCTTTAGTTATGCTTTTAAATAATGTCTGACACTGTCGTCCAGTGCTAGTATTTCAAACTAAACAAGTCAGCCAATGTGGCTTATCCTATTTAGCGAGCTGACCATCATATCATGTTTTAATAGTCTGTCAACTTCTTTTTTTAATTTGTTTCAACAAGTTAACTGGGTTATTAATGTGTAATCTACACACTAGCTACTTCCAGCTCGTCTTGATGAGGTGCGTATTATAGACGGTTTAACTTTTGTGTCAACCCGTTTTATTAATGTTTTTGAACTTATTTTAGTAGATGAATAAATTGTCACCTTTTTCAATGGGTTATTGTTTAATCAATTTTCAATAGATTTAAAGACTGACTATAGATGTGATATTTACTGTACTTTCTAACATCAAAAACGTTTAGCTTTGTTAGATAAATACCTTTTACTATCTTTGAGTTTTGTCTCTTATTAGCGCAACCATTTCTCTATTTGCACTTTATAACTTACCCATCTTTTCAAAAAAAGCTTTATACGCCGCTACTTTCTTATCCAACGATAACGGATAGGCACGTGAAGTGGACGGTAACCTATATAAGGTTAGATTATTCACATCAGCTTTCTGGTTATCTGTACTCTGCCATTGATAAGGGTAATCCATACTTTGATTGGTTTTCGGATGCTTTGATTTGGCAATTGGCTCGTCTAATAACCCAAGTAGTACTTCGGTTGCCTTGCCTCCTGTTGTGAACAATGACTCTACCTTTGGCACTTGCGGCAAAATAATATCTAGATCAACAGGTGTGACTACCGTTAGATTTTTATCCGAAGCATTACCCGTCTCACGGATGGCCTGCTTTACTGTCGGACAAGAAGCAATGCCACGTTCAAACATAAAATCTCGAATATGCTCAGGGTCGAATCGTTTCTCATCGCCTACTCTAAAGTAGTCAGCATCATCAAAAAATACTCGTCCATATATCCGCCACATATCATTATAAAAATTGGGATAATGAAAGCTCATCGCCCATTTATCAGCAGTCGGTGGGAACGTACCCATCATCATGACTGTTGCATTGGGCGGTAAGACAGGCTCAAAAGGATGGGTTTCAAGCTCTGTGGCTTTGTCATTAGACAATTTCGATTCAGTATCAGCAGTTTTTTGGGTGCTTGGTGTTTTTATAGTCATGATATTCTTCATCAGAAAAGCGGTTTTTTTGGTATCATAGCAAGTCTAAACACTACCTCACTTATAATTACGTTATATAGTCAAACTTAGTCGGTTCAATCAGTTGACTTAAGATAGCGCGATATCATTTTACTTAGCCTGAATTGCTTAGGCTTTGATGGCAGCTGTGAACGCAAATATTGTCATTGCGATAAATGAGCACTGTCGAAAAGTAGTTAATTAGCTTGATTGTGAAGGGTTTCACTTTACTATTTATGAGCTAAGGATATGGTTAAAGTGCGGTAAGTGTTTGTATCTTTTATACTAATAGCAACCGCAGTAACTGCGCAAGCATCAGACAAGAAACCAAGAGAGTACTTATGAGTGACTTAAACAGCGATTTAAAAATTACGGTAATCGATCATCCACTAGTCCGTCATAAACTCAGCCTTATGCGCGAAAAAGACTGTAGTACTTATAAATTCCGTACATTGACCAAAGAGCTTGCGCGCTTGATGGCTTATGAAGCAAGCCGTGATTTCGAAATCGAAACTTTCCCAATGGAAGGCTGGTGTGGCGAAATCACTGGTGAGCAAATCATTGGTAAGACGGCGACGATCGTACCGATTTTACGCGCAGGTATCGGCATGCTTGATGGGGTGCTCGACTTGATTCCTACTGCTAAGATTTCTGTGGTCGGCCTACAACGTGATGAAGAAACGTTACAGCCAGTACCGTTCTTTGAAAAATTCGTGAGCCACATGGACAAACGTCCTGCGCTAATCATTGATCCAATGCTAGCCACAGGCGGCTCAATGGTTGCGACTATTGAGATGCTAAAGAAAAATGGCTGTACTAACATTAAAGCATTGGTATTGGTCGCTGCACCTGAAGGCGTACGCTTGGTAAACGAAGCGCATCCTGACGTGACTATCTATACTGCTGCGTTAGACAGCCATTTAGATGAGCACGGTTATATCATCCCAGGTCTAGGCGATGCTGGTGATAAGATTTTTGGTAAGCAGTTATCGAATAGATAAGTCTCATTAGGGTAAATAAAGCCGTCATCAAAGTTATGATAAAACCAGACAACATCAATAATAAGGACAGATCATGAACATATTGATTACAGGAGCAAGCGCAGGTTTTGGTAAAGCGTTGGCAGAGCGTTTGGTTGCTAACGGCCATCGTGTGATTGGTTGTGCCAGACGCCTTGATAAACTGAATGCTTTGGCAGAGACTTTAGGTGAGGCTTTTTTACCCGTGGTTATGGATGTGAGTGATACAGCTGCTATCCCGCAAATCATTGCTGACTTGCCTGATGATTTTAAACAAATCGATGTTTTGGTCAATAATGCAGGATTGGCACTAGGTACAGAGCCTGCTCACAAGGCCAGTCTAGATGACTGGATGCGTATGACTGATACCAATATCAAAGGCTTGATGGCGCTGACCCATGCGGTCTTGCCAGCGATGGTAGCTCGCGATAGCGGTTATATTATCAATGTCGGTTCGATTGCTGGTAACTGGCCTTACTTTGGTGGCAACGTTTACGGCGCAACTAAAGCGTTTGTAAAACAGTTCAGCTTAAACTTGCGAGCGGATCTGATTGGTGCCCAAGTGCGTGTGACCAATCTTGAACCTGGTAATGTGGCTGGTACTGAGTTTTCAAACGTGCGCTATCACGGTGACAATGACAAAGCGGCAAAGGTTTATGACGGCTTTAAAACCATGACAGGTGAAGATATCGGCGATATTTTGTTATGGCTAATTGAGTCACCTGCTCATATCAACGTTAACCGTCTAGAAGTAATGCCAGTCGCCCAGACCTATAATGGACTGACGATTGCCAAGCAAGATTAATATTAACTGTTCGGCTAGTTATAGTATTAACGTTGATTATCAATATATCACTTATCAATACCGAACCTGTTAGCGTAATTCATAAGATCGAAGCAATATAGAGTCATCTATATTGCTTTTTTTTATGTCTTCAATAGCTTGCTCATTGACCAAACACAAATCCTGAAAGTCCATAATCAATACTTCGTTACGGAGACGTTCGCTAGTACGTTTATTGTGACGTATCGCAAATCCTAACACTTGCTTACCAGTGATGGTTATCTGATTAATAATTAACCTTGAATTATTTATGTTCAGCTTCTGAGCACTTATGATTGCCGTTGCTGGATTCACCGTAGTGGTTAACGTCTTAGTCTGTCGTACACTTTTGGGCATATCTCCTGCAAAAAACAATACCTGACCTAATGGTAAATACTGCGCATGCCGTACTAATTTTTGAAGGAACAATGCAGGCATATCTGTGTTAAAACTGTCTTCTGTCTGCTGATAAAATGCGGTAAAGTTACGATGCAAATAACGCCCAAACACCGTAGTATTAATCCATTCTTGATATACATCGTCTGCCAATAACTGCTTGGTAAAAGCACTGGCATCAATTGTGACATCCTTACTCAAAGTAGCAGACAACATCGACAGTAAAAGCGCTTGCGGACTGGTAAATGTCTGCTGCTGCCATACTTGTGGATATAGGCTACTATCGAGTAATGGCAAGGTTAATCTACTCATGCACTTGTATCCTCAACGATAGTTTTCAGGCGCTACATAACACTGGTATCGTCACACTAACGGCTTTTACCCTTAGCCAAATTCTATGCTATGGTCAGGCGACAGCTTTAATATAGCAGTCTTTTATTCGCGGTATAACTATTTTGTAGCGGTGTACTCTACCGTCATACTTTTTTAGCTAAATTGACCGAGACAGCTTGAAAAATTAAAGAGATATCATTCTATGAAAAAAGACCTCATACCCTTTCCTACTCCCTACCAGCTAAAGACTATTACTGTCCAAACAGCTGATGGAACGCTGCTGCCCGTCTCTGTCATTGGCAAAGGTAAACCTGTCCTATTAATGCACGCCTTTGGTATGGATGCAAGGCAATTTTTGCCATTTATTTTACCGCTCATTCAGCACTACTGTTTTTACTTGCCTCATTTTAGAGGTTTTGGTTTGGCCAGTGACCTAACGTTGCCAACGTTTGATTTTATTGAGCAATATGCACAGGATACCCAAGATGTGTTTGAGTACGTGAGTAAAGAAACTGGTGTTGAGGCTTTTCCTGTTGCCGCGATATCTATGGGGGCATTGGTCATGTGGGCGTATTTTCAGCGCTTTGGCACTCAGCGCGTGAGTCACTATCTGAATATTGACCAAGCACCGATTATCCATAATCAGCCAGACTGGCAAGGTGGCGGTGTATTTGGCACACGACAAACCGAATTGTTTGCGCAATTTACACAGCTAATTACCGACACTACTCCTTATCTACAAGCCGAGCAAATGGTTGACTTCCGTCACCTGCCCTATCGATTAAAAGTAAATTTATTAGACATGGAGCGCTCTTTTTCTCTGCTCTCTGTCAGTAGCAAACCTTCGCAATTATTGGTAAAAGCCCTCAGTTATCGGGCACCGCACAAAATCTCATTAATGGAACACGCGACTTGGCAACATAAACTGCGTTGCCTATCTGCTTATGTTGCGCTGCCCTACGATTATCGAGACGTTTTGCCCACTGTCAACATTCCGACTACCTTACTGATTGGTGCGCGCTCGCAGTTATATAATGCAGAATGGCAACAGCGTTTGACTACTCTGCTGCCCAATGCACACAGTATTATGTTGCCAACATCAGGGCATGCTGTACCGATGGATGCACCAGTTAGTTTTTATAAAGTATTGAAAGAGTTTCTGAACGCTTAATTATGGGTTTTTAATAATGCACAAAAAAAACGACCTCAACGGGTCGTTTTTTTTTGCGCTAAATTCAATCTAAATCATTGGCTAAGTATTAATCATTTAATGGTTTAATCAATTCAAATCGCGGAATTTCCTTACCGTCAACCGTGACCGTCTCAGCGAACATCGCAAGCGGACGTACCCACACGCCATACTCACCATATAAGCAACGATACACCACTAGCGATTCTTCAGTTTCTGAATGCTGCGCTGTATGCAATACTTGATACAAACTACCTTTATAGTGGCGATAGATACCGTGGGAAATGGTTTTAGTCATAGCAAACTCCTACTATTAAAAAATGGCTACTAAGTATCGCTTCATAAAAAAGGTCGACAATTACTGCCGACCTCGCTCTTAATCATTTTTATAAATTATCTAACCAACCGTCACTTTCGCATAAGCCTTTTTACCTGCTTGAATCACGACCGTCTGACCTGAGGTTAGACTAAAGCCACCATCCACGACTTCGCCATCTACTTTTACCGCGCCACGTTTTACCATGTCTTTGGCAGCTGAGTTGTTTTTAGCAAGCTTAGCTTGGTTCAGGATTTGAGTGATAAATAACGCATCTTGCCCTTCTAGATCTAACATGATTTCTGGCAAGTCAACTGGTAGCTCGCCATCTGCTAAAACGTTACCAGCAGATTTGTGCGCATTAGCAGCGGCATCAGCATCATGGAAACGTTCGATTAACTCTTCGGCTAAGATACGTTTGATTTCTTGTGGGTTACGGCCCCCTTCCATGTCTGCCATCAAGCTTTCCACTTCTTCCATTGGCTTAAAGCTTAAAAATTCGAAGTAACGATGGATCAGTGTGTCCGGCATCGACAGAATTTTTTGATACATAGTGCCTGGTGCATCATAGATAGCGACATAGTTGCCCAGCGATTTGGACATTTTATTGACACCATCTAGCCCTTCTAAGATTGGCACAGTGATACAAACTTGTGGTTCTTGGCCATAGCGTCCTTGCAGCGTGCGACCCATTAGCAAGTTAAAGGTCTGATCGGTACCGCCAAGCTCAACGTCAGCTTTTAGGGCGATAGAATCGTAGCCTTGTACTAAAGGATAAAGAAACTCATGGATTGAAATGGGCGTTTGTGATGCATAGCGTTTAGAGAAGTCATCACGCTCAAGCATACGCGAGACGGTTTGCTGACTGGCAAGCTGAATCATGTCAGCAGCGCTCATGTCATTGAACCACTCAGAGTTAAAGACCACGCGAGTCTTTTCTTTGTCCAAGATTTTAAATACTTGCTCAGCATAAGTGGTTGCGTTGGCTTTGATTTGCTCATCGGTCAATGGTGGACGCGTGCTGTTTTTGCCAGAAGGGTCACCAATCTTGGCGGTATAATCACCGATTAGAAAATAAATCTCATGACCCAAATCTTGAAAATGCTTAAGCTTATTAATCAATACTGTGTGACCCAAATGCAGATCTGGTGCGGTAGGATCAAAGCCAGCCTTGATACGTAGTGGACGATTGAGCTTTAGCTTAGCCACTAAGTCATCTTCAGATAATATCTCTTGCGTACCGCGCTGAATAAGGGCCAGTTGTTCTTCTAGGGTGTAAGTTTGATTGGTCATGATGCTCTCTATATATCACTTTAATTGGGATTTTTATGAATGACGGTTACTGGCTCAACACCTTAGGAAGTTTAGAACCTCAAAAGGTTGGAAAAAATGCTAGAATTTGACGGATATACTAGCGTTTTTTAAGGTAAATTGCCATGACCAACCCCGCATCGATTGCTGATACTGACCATAATGCTCTCGCAGACTTGCTTATGAATAATGGTTTGGATAACCCTTCAGACGATATTGATGATTTGACCTCTGATAATTCGAACTATGCCACCCTGACCGATGCCCTTGAGCAAACAATATTTGAAAGCTTTGATGATGGCTTATATATCGGCATGATGTCTGGCACCAGTTTGGACGGTATGGATGCGGTTCTTTGTCAATTTAATCCTGAGATGAGCAACGAAGACAATACCCAACCGCCGATGCGACTACTGGCGACCTATAGCCAAGATTTTCCGCTACGTCTGCGTGAAGTACTATCGGCATTATGTCAGCCGAATGGCGTGAATCAACTCGTACCAGATGCCGATGAACCAAGCAGTGAGTTGGATTGGTTCGGCTGGGCAAGTCGCGCGTATGCTGAGTTCGCGAGTGAAGTGGTCAATACCCTATTGCAGCAAGTAAATATCGATGCTGAATCAGTGCTAGCGATTGGCTGTCACGGACAAACCGTACGTCATCGCCCGCAAATGGGATTCACGTTACAACTGGTCGATGCCAATATCATCGCTGAGCGCACAGGTATCAGCGTGGTCAGTGATTTCCGACGTCGTGACATGGCAGTTGGGGGTCAAGGTGCGCCTTTAGTACCTGCGTTTCATCAGGCACTATTTGCCAATCCTGATAGTACCCGTGTGCTATTAAACTTAGGTGGTATTGCTAATATAACCGTCTTGCCCGCCAATGAAAAAGATCAAGTTGTTGGCTATGATACGGGTCCTGCTAACTTATTATTGGATGCGTGGACCTCATTGCATACAGATAACTCTTATGACGCAGGTGGCGCTTGGGCGCAGTCTGGAACACTCATTGAGCCATTATTACAGCAACTTTTGGCACATCCGTTTTTTGCTCAGTCTCATCCAAAAAGCACCGGTCGTGAGGACTTTAACTTAACTTGGTTGCAAGATGAGCTACAGGCTTTTGAGCAAGCTAATGCTAACATTAGTTATTCAGCAGCCGATGTACAAGCAACCTTAACTGAGCTAACGGCTATCAGTGCCAGTACGCAAATCAACATGTTTGTCAGTCATTCAAAAAACAGCTCAGTTTATGTTTGTGGTGGCGGGGCATTGAATGACTATTTAATGACACGCCTGCAAGCACATCTACCCTATTGCACAGTAAAAACTACTGAACATTTAGGGCTTGCGCCAACATGGGTAGAGGCCGTTGCTTTTGCATGGCTATCCAGACAAACATTGATGGGCGAAACTGGTAATTTACCAGCGGTAACTGGTGCCAATAAAGGCGTGGTGTTAGGGCAAGTTTGTTTTGCCTGACCAGTTATATTTTAGTTTACATACGTGCACCTATGTGTTTTATAATAACTTTAAAAACGCCATCCTCTTAGGACCCGTAAGTATAGGACATATCGCATGAGCCAACACAGCACCTCACCTATCGACCAAGCCACCAATGATGACACAAATAATATGACCGCAGCACCTGTACATAAATCGCGTCAAAAACCCCCTCATTACGAGCGCTCTGATGACAAACGTGTGGTCGTGACAGGTATGGGTGCCATTACGCCGCTCGGTCTAGATGTTGATAGCTCATGGAGCAAGCTACTCAATGGTGACAGTGGTATCTCACCAATTACGCATTTTGATGCCACAGGCTACCGCGCGCAAATCGCAGGCGTCATCAAAGACTTTGATGCCAAGCAATATATGAGCGCCAAAGATGCACGCCGCTATGATGAGTTTATACACTACGGGATTGCGGCTTCTTCTATGGCACTACAACATGCTGGTCTTATCGATGAAGTCAGTGCTGATGATGCGCCAGTACAAGGTGTTGACCAAGATCGCTTTGGTATCATATTGGGCTCAGGTATTGGTGGTATCCAAACAATCGAAAACAGTCGCGATACCCTACACGAAAAAGGTGCCGCCAAAGTTTCGCCTTTTATTATCCCAGGCTCTATCGTTAATATGGCAGCAGGATTGGTCGCGATTAAACACAACTTAAAAGGGCCAAATCTTGCAACATCAACAGCTTGTACCACGGCGACTCACGCTATCGGTCTTGCTGCGCGTTTGATCGCCTACGGTGATGCCGATGTCATGTTAGCAGGCGGTAGTGAAAAAGGCTCTAGCCCACTTGGTATAGCTGGCTTTAGTGCTATGCATGCACTCTCTACGCGCAATGACGAGCCAACCAAAGCCTCACGTCCGTTTGATAAAGGTCGTGACGGGTTTGTCCTTGGTGATGGTGCTGGTGTAGTGGTATTAGAAAGCCTTGCTCATGCCAAAGCGCGCGGTGCAACGATATTGGCAGAGCTAGTCGGTTTCGGTATGAGCGATGATGCCAGTCATATTACTGCACCACCAGAAGACGGTAGCGGTGCGGCAAGAGCGATGCAAAATGCACTAAACGACGCTGGTATCGAGTCATCAAGCGTCGGTTATGTCAACGCTCATGGTACGAGTACCCCTGCGGGTGACGTGGCTGAGTCTATTGCTATCGAAACTGTGTTCTCTCCTGTAAAAGATAGCATCCTAGTTAGCTCAACCAAATCGATGACGGGTCACTTACTTGGTGCCGCTGGCGGAGTTGAAGCCATCTTTACAGTACTAGCGCTACAGCATCAGCATGTGCCGCCTACGATTAATCTAGATGATGTCGAGGACAACTGTAACCTTGATTATGTGGCTAATCAATCGCGCAAAGTTGATAACTTGCAGTATGCAGTGTCTAACAGCTTTGGCTTTGGTGGTACCAATGGCTCATTGGTATTTGCTCGCTGGCCTGTCAATCAATGATAGCTATCCATCTACAGCGCAGCGCATGGTAATGAATGCGTTGTAACGTTGGTGTCAGATTTGCTACGTTTGTCCACTTGCAGCCCCTTATCGTACTTGCGTATGATAAGGGGTAATTTTTGGAACCTTTATGGAAGATACCATGTCAAGCTACTCATTTTCCCATCAGTTTTATCAACGCTGGACGTGTGCACCTGAGCCAGTACGCGCAGCGATTACCCAAGAACTAAAAGACATCACTACCCTGCTGCAATCTGACACCTCATTTGAAGACTTCACTTTTAATACTCATGATTTAGATGCGCATGTAGACGAGCTATATGACAACTACAATGCTGAGCAAGCCATTGCGAAAGCAATTACAGACAAACAAGAGCAAGAAGACGCAGCAGCTGCAAAACAAAAGCTAGAAGCCGAACAAAAGCAAAAAGAAGCAGAAGAAGCCGCACGCAAGGCAGAAGCGACTCGAAAAGAACAAGAAAAAAATGAGCAGTCAGCGTTAGAGAAAAATAACGACAAAGAATTGGCTGCTATCGACGTAGCTAAAGTAAACACAGATAAAGTCGTGGCAGATAGCGCTGTTACTGACGATTTTGTTACTGATAATTCTAGTGCAAAGACAGAAAAAGATGCATCAGAAGTCGTAAATACTGAAGGCAATGCTAGCGATAATAAAAGTGCTGATAACAAAACCATTAGCGAACAGGCACATACGCTTAGCGATAACCATATTAAAGATATTAATAATAAAGCCAGTGCAGCGATTAATTTGGTCTTAAAAGACGCTAAACTAGATGCAACACACCAACAGCTAATCCGTGAGCTGGAAACACAGGTTGATGACTATCTAAGTGAGCAAATGATGCTAATGTCTGAAAACCTAAAGTCTTGGCTACGGGCTGAGGTAACCCAACACTTTAGCGAGCAGAGTGATTCAACTACTAATAACGAAGCTGCTAAGAAAAGTATTCACTAACAGTGCGTATTTTTCAGTATTAAACCTACAGTTAGCAACAGTTGCTCAGTATTAAGTACTAAATAATGGACACTAAAAAGCCCCGTAAATTATTTACGGGGCTTTTTAGTACTTTTAGTTAATGTTTTGAGCTTGGTATTAAATGGCTTTGGTACGTTCAGTCAACCATTCAAGCGCTGCACCTTCAACACGATCTTTTAGCTCTACGAAGACTTGGCTATGATAGTCATTTAGCCAATTTATCTCAGTTTGATCCAACAGTGACGGCTCAATCAGACGCGTGTCAATTGGGCAGTAAGTGATGGTTTCAAAGTTTAAGAAATCACCAAACTCTGTCTCAGTAGGCTTGGCAACTGGCGTATTTACTACCAAGTTCTCGATACGAATACCCCATTTACCTTCGCGGTATAGACCTGGCTCATTACTAGAAATCATACCGACTTTCATCGCGCGCTCTTTTGGCGTGCTTGCGCTATAGGCGATGACTTGTGGGCCTTCGTGCACGTTTAAGAAATAACCAACGCCGTGACCCGTACCATGACCATAGTCCATCTGTGCTTGCCACAATGGCGCACGGCAAATAGCATCGATCAACGGTGAGGCGATACCATCAGGGAAATGGGCACGAGCCAGCGCAATGTGGGCTTTTAACACAATAGTAAAGTCGCGTTTATGCTCGGCAGTGACTTGTCCAATACCAACTACGCGGGTGATATCAGTCGTACCGTTTTGATATTGTGCGCCTGAGTCAATCAGTAGCAATCCGCCTTCACCCTCGGCCACATCAAGGTAGCTGAATTTTTCTGGCGTTGCACGGTAATGTGGTAATGCGCCATTTTCGTTAAAGCCTGCGATGGTCGGGAAGCTTGGCGAGACATAATGCGGCTGACGACTGCGCACATCTATCAGCATGCTATCAACATCTAGCTCACTTAAACGCTCGCCGTTTGCTAGACGCTGCTCAAATGTGGCAAAAAACTCAGCTAAGGCAGCACCATCTTGACGCATCGCTTCACGGACATGATCGATATCTGCATCTGATTTTACAGATTTGAGTAATGTGCTAGGTGCCATTTGCTCAATGAAGCCAATATCGTCTGCCATTTTTGAGAGCGTACCTACTGCGACTTTGCTCGGATCTAACAGTAGTAAATCGTCTGGCGTTAATGCACTCAATGCCTCTTGCACAGCAGAATAGTCAGCCAGTGTGATACCGCTGTCTTTTAAACTCTGTGCAATATCTTCGCTTACTTTATCAGTATCAACAAACAACGTTGCTTTGTCTGCGTCAATCAACATATGTGATAAGAATACCGGATTATAATCAACATCAGCACCGCGCAAGTTCGTCAACCAAGCGATATCGTCTAAGCTTGAAAGTAAATGATGGGTCGCACCCGCTTCTGCCATGCCTTCGCGTACTGCAGCCAGCTTTGAGGTGGCAGACTGAGCAAGGAACTGCTCATCATGCGCGTATAATTTGGCCGCTGGTAGTGCTGGGCGATCTGTCCAAATCTCTGTCAGCACATCACGCTCAGTGATCAAAGTAATGTCATTGGCATCAAAAGCATTTAACAGGCGATCTTGCTCAGCGATAGATAGTACGTTGCCGTCTACTGCTACGCTATCCCCTTCTTGCAAATGATCGGCTAGCCAGTCGATATGATTTGGCTGACCTGGCGCAAGCTTTTCTAAGGTAATACCTGTGCCTTCTAACTGGTCGGCAGCATGTACCCAATAACGGCTATCCGTCCATAGACCTGCAAAATCAGCAGTCACGACCAGCGTACCGACAGAACCAGTAAACCCTGATAGCCATAAGCGTGCTTGCCAGTACTCTGGTAGATATTCAGATAAATGGGGATCAGCAGAGGGTACGATAATTGCGGTGAGATCTTGCGCGACTAAGGTGCTACGTAAATTAGCAATACGTTCGTGAATGGCTTGTTTATTCATTGAATGTGTCCTTATAGAAGTTATAAAAATTTGATGTTGGAGCGATTATTTACAATCGTCTTGTTCTAATAGTCGTCTTGTTTGAGTTCTTGATACCGCTTTAGTTGTAATAAGATATTTATCATTGATAGCAATTATTCAAGCAAGCAACCTATCTACTTATTTAGCTATCTAACTGTGTTTGCGTTGATAACTGCTTCTGCTTATCGAGCATAAAAAATTGAATTAATATAGGCTTCTAAAACGCTGTACTGCTGTTTATCGTGAGCTATCATTAGATGTTTGGGTAGATAGTAAGCTTTCAATGGCTTGTGCCAAATATCTCACTAACTAAAACAATAAAACGTGCTACCAGTAATGGTAACACGTCTCATCATGTGTCACTTGTACTGTTGTTAATCACAAATGTACATCAGATTATCTTATTGCTTGGCCAATTGCTTCTCTCGCTCGCTTTCTTTAAGCATCTTATTAATAGGTTTTGCTAGTATCAATAATAGTACAGCGGTAACTACCAAGAAGATGGTCATGGTAGTAAATAGACCTGGTAAGCCTTCGATTTTGTCAGCAGATACATGCCCACCAAAGAAGGCTGCAACCAAATTACCCATAGCAATAGAAGCAAAGAACAACCCCATCATTTGCCCTTGCATACCCTCTGGCGCCAATTTAGTCATGGCAGACAACCCAACTGGGCTTAATGCTAACTCACCTAGCGTCAATAATAATAAACTACCTACCAACCATAGCGGCGATGCCAAGCCAGCACCAGGCGCTAAAATGCTTTTTGAGGCAAAAATCATCAAGGCAAAACCTGCAGCTGCCAGTAGCATACCGAGTGCAAACTTAGCCATACTGCTAGGCTCAAGACCGCGGTTACCAAGCTTGACCCAGATGATGCTAATGATAGGTGCCAATATTAAAATAAATAGTGGGTTCAATGACTGGAACCAAATACTTGGTATCTCAAATCCTAAAACATTTAGATCGGTATAACGATCGGCAAATAAGTTAAAAGACGTTGGCTGCTGCTCAAAGCTTGACCAGAACAGCGTCGAGCCAATGATTAAGACAAAGCAAATTAGTAAGCGTAGTTTGTCTGTCTTATCCAATCGTGGTGAGATAAACATAATAGCAAAATACAAGATGACGACCGCAGCAATGATATACGTCATATACTCTGCAACCATCTCAGGATTGAACGATATCATACCGGTAGACACTAATAGCACTGCGGCTACTAGCAAGGCGACAAAACCACCAACCCAGCGACCGATATTTTTGTAATGGTCATTAGATTTTTCCCACTCAGCAGAAATACCTTTAGCGCGTGCATAACGCGTTAAGTTCTTTTGCGCGAAAAAACGATAAATCAGTAATGAGACAAGCATACCCAATCCGCCAACGCCAAAGCCGACATGCCACATGCCTTTTTCTTTGAATACGCCGACGATAAGTGCTGCTAATAACGCACCGATGTTAATACCCATATAAAACAAGGTAAAACCACCATCACGGCGAGAGTCGCCTTTAGGGTATAAGGCGCCAACCATCACTGAGATACAGGTCTTAAATAACCCTGAACCCAAGACAATACAGATTAAACCAACAAAGAACAGCGTCATGCCAAACATCGCTGAAAGCGCGATACACAAGTGACCAAGGGCAATAATAATACTGCCCCACCATAACGCACGCTCTTGACCTAGCCAGTTATCTGCCAACCAACCACCTGGTACTGCTGCTAAGTATAACGAACCCGCAAAAATACCATAAATAGCAGAGGCAGTGACTTCATCGAAGCCAAAACCGCCACTGCTCACTGTTGCCACCATAAATAAAACTAATAGTGGACGAATACTATAATAGGAGAATCGCTCCCACATTTCGGTAAAAAACAATGAGCGTAAGGGCGCAGGATGTCCCATAAAGCCATTGTCTAGTGCTTCTAGCTCTGCTGCACTAGCCCCCGAATTTGTTTCTGTGCCCATAACTTTATTCCTTTAAAGATCATATTTGTAATGACCAAACCCCTGATTATCCAGATGGACGGTCATATAGGCGGAACATTGTTTCACTTGGCTATAATCAAGTAAAGAAAGAACTGGTCAAAAATTACACAAATACCCATAAAAAAAGCCCGCTCTCAATGGTTGAGAACGGACTCTTTTTATGGGTATCTAAGACAGTAATATTATGCTTATAGCACTGTTGATACAGACTTCATAATGCAGCTCATTTAACAATCGAGTGGCACTATTTTAGATTATTGACATAGTCATACTACAGCTTACTGTGCTGCGGTCTCGTCAGTAGCGTCGCCAGCATTCCCAGCATCTACATCACCATCCGCTTGCTCAGCTGTCAAATCAGCATCGGCAACAGCGGCTTGGCTTACAGTACCAGAGGCCGTTGCGGTACCAGCTTCTGCGGTGACAACTGCACTATCTGCATCTGCCGCTGGTGTTACGGTTGCATCTGCTGCATTATCAGGCACTGTAGCATCTGACGCTTCTTCTGTTGTTGCAGCTTCTGCATCGGCTGGAGCCGCTTCTTCTTCAGTAGCAGTAGCTTCTGCTTCATCTGCCGCAGCTGATGCTTCAGTTGTCTCAGCAGTGATATGCTCGCCTGCTGGACGCAAAAATGCAGAAACACCAATAAGTAAGACAATACCTAAGAACATGGCAATGCCACCTAAAGCGAATAACAGCTCTTTTTTTGGATTGTTATTAACGATACCTTCTGACATACCTTATCCACCTTGCACAAAATATTTGAAATATTGACCTATTATATCGCAATTTATACTGATTTGTGAAAACCCTTAAGTATTTAAAGGGTTTATTATCCACAATTTAAATATCCATTTTTGGCACTTGTGACAGCTAACTACTTAATCAGTTATCTATTATTCGCTATCAACACATCTTACTTAACAGTACTACTTAACCAAACGTACTGGAGTCTTCGGACGTTTACCCAAATAGCTAAGTATCAGCAACAGTGCCATGATAAACAAAATAGGAGATTGACCAAAGCGCATGAATGGCGTGTTGCCAACTCGCGCCTGGATATCACCGCGCAATACAGTACGCTCAAACTGCGGTGCACGCTCTACGATACGACCTTTATGGTCGATAATAGCCGTCACACCTGTGTTGGTCGCACGCATAAACCAGCGGCCGTTCTCTAACGCGCGCATCTGTACCATCTGTAGATGCTGTAGTGGACCTGCTGACGTACCAAACCAAGCATCGTTTGAGATGGTCAATAAGAAGTCCGTGCCAATGGCGTTTTTGCGCGTGGTATCTGGATAGGCCACTTCATAACAGATGGCTGCACCTAAATTATGCCCTCGCACACGTAGCGGCGACTGCTGATCACTGCCGCGACTATAGCTCATAATGTCTTGGCTGCCTGCCAGATTAGGCAGAATATCAAGCACTCCTTGGAATGGAATGTATTCCCCAAATGGCACCAGACGTTGCTTTTTATACAGCCCCTCTGCCTGTGCCCCTAGCGCTATCACGCTATTGTAGAACGGCGGATATTTATCTGTACTGGCATCAAACGCTGCTTCATCCTTATAAGGAATACCAGTCACCCATGTCGTGTCAGTCTCTTTGGCCATCGCGACCATTTCACTGATAAAACCAACAGCTTCTGTCTGAAACATAGGAATCGACGATTCAGGCCACAGCACGATGTCACGTCCCCACTCGTCACGGGTCAACGTTGCATAGATTTTTAGCGTCTCAATCTGATATTCGGTGAGCCATTTTAGATCTTGCGGGATATTGCCTTGAATCAAAGATACCGATAGATCAGGAGTGCCTTTTGGTTTGGTCCACTGCGGATTGATCAACCATAGCGCGCTACTAATGATTAACAATGCTATCGATGGAATCATATAGCCACCGCGGCGACGCAATAGCTCAACAATACTGGCAGCCAATAATACCGCTACAAAAGAAACCGCAAAGACACCAGCCACAGGCGCGAGCGACGACAACCAGTACTGCTCAGTAAAAGCATAACCAACGAATAGCCAAGGAAAACCAGTAAATAGCCACGTTTTCATCCACTCTTGGAGTATCCACAGGGCGGCAAAAGATAACGGCTGCTTGCCGACCACACGATTAAAGATGAGCGCCAAAAAGCCATGGAACAATCCCATGCCTAGACCCATGAGCGCAATCATAATCAGCGCAAGCCATGCGGGTGTATCGCCATAAACGTGTATCGAGGTGTATAGCCAAAACGCGCCAACACACCATAGCCCTGTACCGTAGGCCTGACCGATTAGAAAGGCGCGGCGACCTGTCATCGCTGGTACCAATAACGCATATAAGATGGCAGGTGATACCAAGGCAACGGGCCAAATGCCATAAGGCGCGAGCGCGAGTATGAAAGCTGCCCCTGCCAGCCAAGCTATTAGTACCGTCAACCCCATATGTAAACCTTTTGGCTTATCGGGGTTCAGACGTTTTTGCAAATCAACAGTAGACAGACGCATAGCAGTTATCCAAAACCATATTTTCTAAAATTTCTCAGCTGAGCGATGAGATAACACTCACGCAAAATCTGACTGCACAATGCTTTATGCAGGGCTACAAATAAAACCCACCCATGATACCAGTCAAAACCTACAAGTGGGTAAATTTGCGTAGCTAAAACCTCATTCTAAAGTTCAAAAGGCAGAAAGCAAAAAACACGATTTTTCATCGTGTTTTTATTAATTTGCTAACAAGTTTTATTCATTGACCAACTATCGTGACACTATAAGCAAGCTAGTGGCTGCCTATCAATATCTGTTGCTCAGCATTGGTTTTGGTCAGCTCTAGATTTTGGATAAATCGCCCTTCTACATCGGTAATGGTGATTTTCCAATCATCTATCACGACGCTCTCGCCTTCTAAATCACCAACGAAGCCAAGCGCTTGCATGACCAGACCGCCCATCGTATCGACATCGGTATCGTCAAAACGACTACCCAGCTCATCATTACAGTCTTCGATTACTGTAGACGCTTGAACACGCCATGTATTTGGTTTTTCTGGATCAGGGACAATGTTATTGATATCGCTGTCTTCATCAAAGTCATCATGCTCATCGACGATGTCGCCAACGATTTCTTCCAACAAATCTTCCATGGTGACCACACCACCGAAGTTACCAAACTCATCAACGACAATCGCCATATGTACTTGGGTGCGCTGCAATGAGCGTAGCAAGGTATCAGAACGAGCCGTCTCACTGATATATAACGGCTGGCGCACCAAGTCTCTGAGACGCTTACTGTCAATTTTGTCTTCTTGGTTGCGAACCATATGTACCAGAATCGGAATCAAGTCTTTTGCCAATAAGATACCGATGACTGCATCATCATCTTGACTGTCAAAAACAGGATAGCGTGAGTGAGTGGTCTCAAGAATGATGTCCATCACTTCGGCAAGACTGGTGCTCTCGTGCAGGCCAATCACTTGCGGACGCGGCGTCATGATTTCGCGGACTTGTGTCGCAGGCAAATCTAGCACGCCTTCTAACATATCGACCGTATCAGGCTCTAAAAACTGGCGCGAGTCTTGTACCAGACGAATCAATTCATCACGGGTTTCGGGGGCGGTCGATAGCCAGCGTTTTAAGCCGCGCATCGACCAACTACTCGGGCTGGGAGTGTCGTCAGACATGATGGTGTGATTTAACCTCTTTAGTTAATAAAAATTAGAATAGTATTCAATAGAAAAACGAACAATACTCAATAAAAAAACAAGTAGAGCCTAGATGGGGATAAAAGTCGCAAATAAAACAGCTGGTTTGTTATTAATTAATGGATGAATAACAAATTTGCTAGTACAAATTAGCTTCACTTTATCGCAAGGCTCACCGACATTCAACGACAAATTCACTCAAATTGTATTGTCAGCGTGTTATAAACTTTGCTATGGTCAAAGCCTTTATTTATCAAAGCAAACCCTATGTCGCTACGTTCCGTTTTTTCTCGCTTATTCTCGTCGCGTTCACGCAGTCGACTGTCAGACAGTCGTGGCTTAGAGAGCCGTGGTTTAGAAAGTGCTGACTTGAAACGCGAAACATTAGAACGTAAACAGCCAAAGCCTACATGGCGCCAGCGTCTTGTGACTTTTTTAATTGCCGTTACGTTATTGTTATCAGCGCTATGGTTATTACTCGCGATTTGGTATCAATACGGCGTCAGCTCAGTATTAACTTGGCTTGCGACAATAGCAATTGTAGGCATATTAGCTGCGCTGCTAAGTACACGTTATTGGGATGTCGTCACAAGAGTATTGCACAGTGACTCACTATCTAATAAAAAATCAATTAGCAAAGGCACAGCAACCAAACTACTTATCGGCGTATATGGCGCTATTTGGCTGGTAGGTCTAGGTTGGTTTTTTTCTATCGAACCAAAACAAGATCGAGAATGGATGGCTGAGGTCGACCAGCGGATCTCTTATGAGCGCGATGCGACTAACCCTGATTTAATTACCTTAACCAATGTTCGTAACTTTGATTGGCAAACTGAAGAAGACGCCACCGAGCACTGGGATACCCGTACGATTGATCTGTCTAAATTATCTGGCGTGGATGTGACTAACTCTTATTGGATGGGGCCACTTATTGCGCATACATTGGTTAGCTTTCGATTTGAAGATGATAGACCACTTGCCTTCTCATTTGAGATACGTAAAGAAGATGGTGAGTCGTTCTCTGCGCTGGCTGGGTTTTTTCGACGTTATGAGCTGAGCCTCATTGCTGCAGAAGAGCGTGACATTATCTATACTCGCAGCAATGCGCGTGGCGAGCAGGTTTATTTGTTTCCTATTAGCAATTTGCAACAGCATGAAGTGAGGTCGCTGTTTGAGTCTTATCTGACTGCGGCTGATGATTTGAACGCTAAACCTGCTTGGTACAATACACTGATTAGCAACTGTACCAATATTATCTTTTATATGGCGCGTATCGTCAGTGGCGATCGTTTGCCATGGGATTATCGAATTTGGGTCTCTGGTTGGTTACCGAACTATCTATATGATGTGGGCATGTTGGATGCGGCTCCAGAAAAGGACAACCAGCCTTGGTCAATGAACACGTGGTATGAGCGTACCCATATCAACCCAAAAGCAAAAGGCTTTGATAATCAAGTCAACTCACAGTCTGATATCGATAGAGATAAAAACAGCCGTAAATTCTCACAGCAGATTCGTCAAGATATTCCGATACCAGCATTGGCTAACTCGCAAGCCAGTGCTGAAGCAAAGGCCAAATCTACTGCTCAGGTATCTAACTAACTGTAGACTAAGGGTTAACCCAGTTAACCACCCGCGTTTCCATCTCTTCATCAGACATACCGATTTCCGTGACACAGCGACCGGCGACGCCCACGTTGGCCGCTCGCATTTGTTGTTGTGTTACCACAGCATCCCCAGTCAATAATAAATGCCAACTTGGTAAGCCCTGCCCTTTATACAAACGCTTATAAGCGCAGTGCGATGGTAGCCACATCATCTTGGGTAAGTTGTCCATAGTCAGCTGAATACAGTCTGGTACGTGCTCCTGACGCGTTGCATAGTGACTGCAATATCCCGTCGCGCAGTCCATCAACTGGCAGGTGACATCGGTATATTCGACCAGCTCCTCATCCACATTGCCGCTTTCATCTTCATCGATGTACTTAATCAAGCAACAACTGCCGCAACCATCACACAGCGCTTCCCACTCGCTATGGTTTAGTTCTGTTAACGCAAATCGCGACCAAAACTGCGGACGTAGTGGCTCGGACTCATACTTAGAGTCAGCATCAGCATTAGAATCGACATCGGCACTATCAGGGCACAAACTCACCGATTGCGCAGGCTTGGCCGTCGCATCGAGATCTAAGTTCAAGTCAGATTGGTCATTATTTTTGTTTAAAAAATTTATAGTCATAAAGTCGCAGTAGCATTTTGATAAAGAGCGTTACAGTATTATAGCTGTTTTTGCTAGACATGGGCGTTAAGGTAGTACGAGTTAGAAAAACGAACCATCACAATGACGAATAATTAAAACTCACAACATAAAAAAGGACAATAATATGTCAATTAAGACGTTTGAATTAATCAGTACTACCGAAAACGGTGTAGAACTTATCAGCTATGTAGCACTACCAGAAAACGCTTCAGATGAAAACCCTGCAGCAGGTATCTTGGTTGCACCAGAATGGTGGGGCGTAGTCGATCATCCAAAATCAGTGGTTGAGCGTTTGGCAGAGGCGGGCTATGCAGCAGTCGCTATGGACGTTTACGGTGAAGGCAAACTAACCACTGATGCAGCGCAGGCAAACATGTGGATGGAGCAAGTACTGGCCGATCAAGACATGCTAATGGCACGCTGCCGCTTAATCCTTAATGATTTTAGCGATCAGCTATCCGTCGATGGTGACAACCTAGGTGCAATCGGTTACTGCTTCGGTGGTAAAGTTGTACTAGATATGGCTCGCGAAGGCATGCCACTAAAAGCCGTTGCCACGTTCCATGGTAACCCAACGCCAAAACAGCCAGCAGACAAAAACTTTGCAGCAAAAGTGTTGGTTGCTCATGGTCGTGACGACTCAATGGTATCAATGGATGCTATCGAAGGTCTAAAATCAGAGCTAGATGCAGCCGATGTTGATTACACTATCGACGTTTATGACAATGCCAAACATGGCTTTACCAATCCGCATGCCGATGAGCGTGCAGCCAAAAATGAAGTAGATCTTGGTTACAATGAAGCCGCTGCTAAACAAAGCTGGGAAAATATGATTGAGTTTATGAAAGCCAATTTGGCATAAAAAAGATCTGGTATAAAACTCATCAAGAAGGGTAGCTTAATTATTAAGCTACCCTTTTATTTTGAGCAGCATTTTAGCACCTGTCTTTTAGCCCAGTAATCAGAGTAGTCTTGTGCTTCTTATCAAATCACGTCATTATCACTTTACTATAAACTGGATTGAGTGACGAAGATGTTGTATCTAATGGTGACCCAGTTGGGCTGGCTGGCTTTTACGATTTTATTGATCGTAGTGGTCGCGTTATTTACTAGGATAGCTCGAAAAATCGAACATTTACGCCGTGATGTGACGACGCTGCAAACTGAGCTTGAGCAGCAAAGACAGCGTAGTATGTCGCCTCCATCTACACCTTTCGTCGATAAAAGCAACTATGCACGCAACACTGCTACTAACGATCATGATCTTAAAGACAATGTTCCTAAAGACAGTGACGCTAAAGACCATGATGCTAAAGAAATAGCTTTTGACTCACAACACTCTTCTCCAGATAATCAGCTGCATGTATCACCACCACCGCTTCCTACCGTTGCTTCAAACTCAACCATACATGCAGCATCAAGTATCTATGACGATAAACCTATAGACAATAACGCCTCGATAAATACGCAAAACACAGCACCTACCGCACCGATTGAGCCTGATGAACGCTCATTGCCTATCGTGACCTCACTGATTCATTCAATCAAAAACTGGTTTTTCGGTGGCAATTTAGTCGTGCGAGTCGGCGTATTGGTGCTATTGGTAGGTGTGGTGCTCCTGCTTCGCTTATTAAGCGAATATATCGAGATTTCGATTGCCACAAAGCTGATAGCAGTTGGCGTTACAGGGTTAGCATTGGCAGCACTTGGGTTAAAGCTGACTGCAAAACGTTTTTCATATGGGATTACGCTACAAGGTGCAGGCTTAGCGATTGCGTACCTAAGCACCTTTTTCGCATACAGTGTTTATGAAATCATTCCGAGTTTACCGAGCTTTATCGGACTTGGGTTATTGTCTGCCATTACCATTGCCCTCGCCGTACGTCAAAACGCCTTTCCATTAGCATTATTGGCATTATCTGGTGGATTTTTTGCACCGATTTTGACCAGTGACGATACTGGCAGCTTGGTCACGTTATTTAGCTATTATCTACTGCTAAACGTCACCATTGCCGTCATTGCTCATTATCGACCGTGGAAAATATTGAATCTATTCGGTGTGACTGTGACATTTGGCTTGGCATACTATTGGGGTATCAGCGAAAACCTGAGCGCCGTCATTGAAACGCAGCGCTGGTCATTGGTAGCATTAGTAACCTTACACTGGCTGCTTTACTTATTTGTCGCCATTCGTTATGCACAGCAAATCATCACTTATAATGCGCTAAACGAAAAAGACCTCAGTTATGCTGATAATGTAGATGACACAAAACACTTGGACAAAGGCCTTGTAGGCAGCTCCTATGTATTCCCCATTGATACGGGTTTACTGTTTTCAGTACCGCTACTGGCTTTTGGTTTATTTTCCGCCTTACTAAACGACATCTCTAACGCCCTCACGATTACCAGTGCCATTTTGGCTACGGTTTATCTTGGGATGGGCTGGCTGTTCATCCAGCGCAGTAAACGCTATGCTTTAATCACCGAAGGCATGCTAGCGTTAGGATTAGGATTTTTTGCGCTCGTTATTCCGTTGGCGCTAGATGCTGAATGGATTGCTTTTGGTTGGTCAGTACAAGGGTTAGCGCTAGTATGGTTTGGCAGGCGTTCGCTGCGGTCGTGGTCGGTATTATTCGGCTTGCTATTACAGCTCGTCAGTATTGGTATGCTAGTGACGACAGCGATATTCTCTATCCAAGACTATCCCGTTTTAGCCTTTAGTATTTCAGCGCTCAGTTATCTAGCGACCGTCTTTATATTACGCGCTAGCAACTCCCATGCTGTGCTGCTTAATAGCTTAGATAGTAGTAACAACCTTAATAACCTTAACAGTAAAAGCGCTACAACATCCTCGGTCATACAATCACAATCCTCAGTAATAAAAACACAAACATTGGACAGCACATCAGATCCATTAACTAGCTATGCCCATGCGCTGGGCGTCAGTATGCAAGCGACGCAGCAATGGCTGACCTCCATCGATAGTCAGAGCCGCGTATTCAAATTCGTTTGGCATAGCCCTAGATTCATCAAATTTTTGACATTGACCGCGATGGCTTGGATGCTACAAGTACTGATGCTTGATTTGCATCATTGGTTTGATATCTGGCAATCAAGCACGACGGTAATTGCACTAGCAGCACTCATCAGCTTGACCGCTTATTGGGTTATCAATCGCTATCGTCCGTGGGCGGAAATCAGACAGCTTAGTCATGGATTGCTAGCTTTGTTCTACTTTATGCTAATACTGCAACTACCACAAAAGTTTGAGCGAAATTTAACATGGGCAACAGCGGAATGGTTGGTATTCGTAGGCTTAATAATCGGTTGGTTAGTCATGGGTCAGCTATGGCTAAAAACATGGTCTGATGATAACAATCCATCACGCCACACTGATGCAAGCTGGCTAGGTACGGGCATCTTACTTGTCGCTGCCGCGGCGCATTATGGCCTACCAGACTCTGATGGCGTGATGGCTTTCTTGTTTTCAGCGACACTCATATTAATTGGGTTATGGTTAAATCATCGTTATCTCAGTCAAAATGAAGAAAGTACCTCAACCAATAAAGTTTCGGAACAAGGTCTACTGTACTGGTTTGATTGGCAGCAGGCACTATTAGGATGCGCTGCCATCTTTGCTCCCATTGCTTTACTGTGGGTAGTTCTTACCAATTGGTCTTATGACGGTGTGATTTGGGGACTGTCTTATTTTCCATTGTTCAACCTATATGACATCACATCATGGCTGACACTATCAGTTGGTTTTAGTCTGTACTACATCAGCCAACGCAGCCACAATGAAACCATTATCGAGTCGGGTGCAACTACCAAACCTAAGCGTATATTTACTGCTGAGAATTTACTAATTATATTGGGTCTGATCAGTTTTTGGTTGATTTCCAGTATGTTGGTCAGAACGCTACATGCCTTTATTGGCACACCACTTTGGAATGACTATCAAGGCGGCGCATGGCAAAGCGAGCAAGTACAAACAGGACTGACGATTTTATGGACGCTCTTGGCATTGGTCGCCACCATCATGGCGAGTCGCTACTGGCAACGCGCGCTTTGGTTTATGGGTATTGGACTATTAGGTATCGTCGTACTCAAACTAGTCTTGGTAGATTTGTCACAGACTGAGGCAATTTGGCGAGTGATATCCTTCCTTGGCGCAGGCAGCTTAATATTATTAATTGGCTATCTCGCCCCATTACCACCCGCGCACGAGGTAACAGAAAACCAAAATCAAGCGTAATGACAAAGCTGGTTGGGTGAAATTGTGCCGTGAGCAAGGTGGTTCTGTAGTAAACTGGACACCATTAGAAAGTAAACGTTGATTGTTTTACTTTTAGCATTTTTTATAAAAGGTTATGAAAGCAGATGGATAAGAGAGCAAGTATTCAGTGGTTCCCTGGGCATATGAACAAAGCCCGTAACGAAATCAAAGAAGTCATGCCGCAGATGGATTTGGTCATCGAGGTCATCGATGCGCGGATTCCATATAGTAGTGAAAACCCAATGGTCGCAGCACTGCGCGGCGAAAAACCTGTTATCAAAATCCTGAATAAAGCTGACCTTGCCGATCCTGAATTAACTCAAGCATGGATGGATTATCTCGAGCAGCAAGATGGGGTCAAAGCCATCGCTTGCGATACTGAAAAAGCCAATGATGTAAAACGCATCATCGCCATCTGTAAGCATCTCGTACCCAATAAAGTCGGGACTGGTCGTCAAATCAAAGCAATGATCATGGGTATCCCAAACGTTGGTAAATCAACGCTGATCAATACGCTAGCAGGTCGCGCTGTGGCAAAAACAGGCGATGAGCCGGCCGTGACCAAGTCACAGCAGCTGATTAAACTAGACGATGACATTATGCTCTATGACACGCCTGGTATGCTATGGCCAAAAGTCGAAAACGAAAACTCAGGCTATCGTTTAGCAGCGACAGGCGGTATTCGTGATACGGCTTTTGACTTCGCTGATGTAGCAAGCTATACCGCTGAGTACCTAATGCAAGCCTATCCTGAGCTGCTAAAAACCCGCTATAAAATTGAAGAGCTGCCAAAGACCGACTGGGAGTTTTTTGAAGTGGCTGGACGTAATCGCGGCTGTGTACGCGCGGGCAATCAAGTCGATACCTACCGTATGTCTGAGATTCTCATTAACGAGCTGCGTAGTGCGAAGATTGGTCGTATCACGCTAGAAACACCAGCGATGACTGAAGCGGAAGAAATCGTCGTCGCTGAACAACGACTCGCTGCTGAAGAGAAGAAAAAAGCAAAAGAGGAAGAAAAACGCTTACGTCGTCTAAAAACGCGGAAGAATCGGAAGTAGCTAATTCTCAATTTGAGTTATACCTATAATTACAGGGCAGATCCTTAGAATAAACGGTTAAATATAAATATGAATAAAAAATATCAAGTTTTTATCAGCTCAACTTATGAAGATCTCAAAGAAGAGCGCGACCAAGCTATTAAAGCCGTATTAGAAATGGGTCATATTCCTGTAGGAATGGAAATGTTTAGTGCTGGAGACGAAGAGCAGTGGCAACTTATTGCTAGACAAATTGAAGCTACTGACTACTACGTAATAATTGTTGGTCATCGCTATGGCTCTGAAACTGACGAAGGTATTAGTTATACAGAGAAAGAATATGACTACGCTAAGGAGTGTGGTGTACCTACATTAGGGTTTGTTATAGACAATAAGGCGCTTTGGCCTCATGATAAAACTGATAATGATACTATTAAGAAAGATAAGCTAGATTTATTCAAAACAAAGGTAAAATCAAAGTTAGTTCATTTCTGGTCTAGTAAAGAGGACTTACATGGAAAGGTCTCAATTTCTTTAATTAAAACCATGAATACTCACCCAAGGATTGGATGGACTCGTTCTGATGAAGCTATAGGTCCTGAAATCACCAAAGAAATATCTAGATTAAGTACAGAAAATGCTAACTTAAGAAAGGAAATTGAAAAATTTAAGAAGATTAGTGACAAGCAGGCAAATAAAACGGGTGAAGTCGCACGCATCATGTTTGAAAACACGCGTACTGTATATGTCCGAGAAGAATCAGGTATTAACTGGGAAGATTGTGATAAGTATAAAACTGAACTCTTCTCCATATTTAATTATATTGCCCCTAGTTTAATAAACGAAGGTAGTAATCTGAGAATCGCGCAAGATATAGCTTTAAATTTACATGGTACTAGCTACTATCAAAATATCCCGATTCCCACCAATACTATTTCAGATATAATCGCTGATTTTGTAGCACTGGATGTAATTGAGCCTTCAAGAAAGAAACATGCTGTAAGTGATAAGGAAAAATATTGGACTCTAACTAACTTTGGTAGAGATTTTATAAAAAGCGCAAGAAGATCTGCACTAGAGAGTAGACGAAATGATGAAGAAAGCGAGCAAAAAATTATAAATGATGATTGATTCAGCGAATTAGATCTTAGCTTATACATTAACTATTACTATATTTTCTGTATATATATTCAAATTATATTATCTATATTTAGGGAAATCATTGCACAATCAATTTAAGCACAGTAAGAGAGATATCGACAGCTTCGCTCCACGCCTACTCGATTGGTTCGCCGAAAATGGTCGCCATGATTTACCTTGGCAACAGCACCAAACCGATACGCCCAATCCTTATATCGTATGGCTATCCGAAGTGATGCTTCAGCAAACACAAGTAACCACAGTACTGCCCTACTTTGCACGTTTTATGGCATCGTTTCCAACCGTGCAGGATTTGGCCACAGCAGAATGGGATACCGTAGCAGAGCATTGGGCAGGGCTTGGCTACTATGCACGCGCACGTAATTTGCATAAAGGTGCTAAGCAGTTGGTTGAGGTAATCGATAAAACGGGCGAGTTTCCGCAGACACTAGCAGGATGGGAGGCGATTTCAGGCGTTGGGCCATCGACTGCTGGCGCGATTATGGCGATGGGATTACATCATTATGGCGTTATCTGCGATGGTAATGTCAAACGAGTACTGACACGTTGGGCCGCTATCGACGGCGACATCACTAAATCTGCTACCACCAAAGATTTATGGGCACTGGCAGAGCGACTGACACCGACAGAGAACTCAGGATTGTTTGCGCAAGCCATGATGGATATGGGTGCGACATTATGTACCCGTAGCAAGCCTGCGTGTCTATTGTGTCCATTAAAAGAAGACTGCCTAGCCCATGCGCAAGGGCGCGAGACTGATTATCCTGTCAAAGCAAAAAAGCAGCCCAAACCTAGTAAATTCAGTAATGCCCTGCTAATCGAAAGTGTAGATGGTGACATACTATGGCTACAACGCCCTGACAATGGTATCTGGGGTGGATTGTGGAGTTTGCCATTACAGTTTGTGGAAAAAATTGATGGTAAAGCGAACACTAAGGCTACTGTTAAGAAGACGCTAGCTAGCGATGAGAAGCCATCAAACACAGTAAACGATGTCCGTAGTAATGAAAAAGTATACGAAGCAGAGTTTACTACCGCTGAGCAAATCATTAATGAATGGCTCATAAAAAATGAGATGGTCGCAAAATCAGTTAGCAATACCTTGCTTGATGACGCCCCTATTAAGCATTCACTGACGCACTTTCACTGGTATCTGACCCCGCGTAAATTAACAATTAATGCGACGCAGGTAACTGAGCTAAATCAGACATTAGCAGCGGCTGAAATTGACTTTAAATGGCTAACCGAACAAAAAGCGCAAGACAGCCTAGGGCTACCTCGCGCGATGGTTAAAATCTTAGAATAAGAAGTTGGAATGAAAAAAGCGACTCATTATTAATAATGAGTCGCTTTTTTATGATGACAATCTAAAGGCAGCTGAGCCTACAGCACTCTAAGATTTCGGCACACGCAAGCGCATCAGACCTTCTTGTTGCACGGTGGCGACCAGTTTACCATCTTGCCAAAACTGACCATGATTCAAGCCTTTCGCATTAGACGTGGTATCGCTCCACATGTCATAAAGCATCCATTTGTTCAAATCAAAATCACGATGGAAATGCATCGAGTGATCGATACTGGCAGCTTGTAAACCACTGGTCATAAAGCTAACACCATGTGACATCAGCCCTGTACCAACCAAATAAAAGTCCGACGAGAATGCCAAGAGCGCTTGCTGAATAGCCACTGGCTGATTGCCCAATTCACGAATGCGTAGCCAGTTTGCTTGCTTGGGTTTCATAGGTTCTGGGCTAATCGGATTACGCGGTTTCACTGGCTTAATCTCGACATGACGGCGGCGCATAAATCTTGCTTTTAGCGCTTCTGGCACTTTTCCGACATTCTCTTCTTTTAGATCTTGCTCTGTCAGCAAGTCTTCTGGCGGTGGATAGACAGGCATGTCTTCTTGATACTCAAGTCCATCTTCCATCGGTGAAAACGAGGCAATCATTGAAAATATCACTTGCTCAACAGGCGGCTTACCACGTACTTCTTTGTACTGGATAGCCGTGACTTCACGTGCAGACAAGCTACGACCATCACGCAATCGACGGACTTGGTATATCACTGGTTGGTTGATATCGCCACCACGCAAAAAATACCCATGCAATGAGTGACAAGGTTTGTCTTTATCTAATGTATGCGCCGCTGCCATAATCGCTTGAGCGAGCACTTGCCCACCAAATATACGACTGCCCACATAGTCATGGCTTTTACCCTCAAACACATCAGGGGTAACTTCAATAAGCGCGATAGTAGCCAGCAGCTCATCAATCAGTTGTAGATTATCGGACATGACGATATGTTTCCTTATTTTTATCAAAAACGCTCAGCATCTGATGATATTGATGCCATATAGCCATCATATTTGAATGTAAAATAATGCGAGATCACTGGTTAAGATCTGTTGAAAGAGACCTTAAAATAAACATACAGACATCGTTAGCGATGTTATCACCGAATATTTATTTTCTATAGAAAAGGTAAACATCTTACCCAATATTGGTGGCTTTGACTAGTTACTGTCGGCTTACTCATAAGTATTGCTTGTCAGTTTTTGCCAAACAAATCGCAACTAAAGAGCAAAGCAAGCAATCTCAACCATAAAAAAACGAGATGTATAATAACACCTCGTTTTTGACAAATACGCCGATGTTTATGGCTTAACTGCTACGAGTACGCGAATAGAATCCGGTACTAATGATAAATTACCAAGCGCTTGCTCACCTTGAGCTTTGAGCTGCTCTAAACGCTCAATCTCTTCAGGACGTACGTTTGGATTGATCGTTTGTAGATGTTTTAGACGCTTAATTTCGCGTGACCACTGCTGGCTAAAGCGGCTACTTGCTTGCTCACCAATCTCAGCGATCTGCTGACGAGCAATGTCTTCAGCTTCGTAATAACGCTGTTCAATCACATCGCCGCGTACTTTAATGACTTGGCGGGCACGGTTTTTATCCAATCGCTCAACGTGCGGCATAATCATCTCAGCACTGATACGAGCCGATAAATCACTGCCCTGCTCACTGATAAAGACACGGATATTTTGTGTGGACAAAGTCGCTGGCAGATTGAGTACTTTTGGCGCAATCGCTTCAACACGGAAATTCACCTCTAGCAGCACCATACCTTGCGGAACAGCGGCACTTTTTAGCATAGCAACTGTCGTATTACCAAAGGTGCTAGTGCTGGCTAGCTCATAAATCGCACGCATCAATGGATGCTCGTGAGTGATGAATTCGATATCTTCACGCTGAAGTGCTTGCTCACGCTCGAAGGTCAACGTCATACCGTCTTCATCACCAAGCGGCAAGCCATCGATATAGTCACTGATCTCGGTGCTATCGATAGGTGCAATCACCCACGAGCCATCACGCTGAATATTGTGATCGATATTGGCAGACGCAAAGAAACGCTCGATGAAGTGCGGCAGCAAATTGTTACCATCAAAGTCACGCATAGCATCAGCGATACGACCTGCAACACGCGGACGGCATGAGTTGTACTCTAGCAGGCGATCACGACCAGCTTGTAGCTGTGCTTCTAGTCCCAAACGTGTCTGTAGCGCCTCGTCAATAATGTCTTGCAAGATGACATTATTTTCAGCGGTATCAGCACCCTCAAGCATTGGCTTAAGCTCTTGGATATATTGCTCTTGTACGCTTTGGGCAGTTGGCGATATCTGATTGAACATGTTCAGCGCATCGTTATACCACTGATACAGACGCTCTTGCGCTGTACCTTGCACATAAGGCACATGTAGCATGATTTGCTGCGTCTGACCGATACGATCTAGACGGCCGATACGCTGCTCTAACGTATCTGGATTAGCAGGTAGATCCCATAGTATCAACTGACTTGCAAACTGGAAGTTGCGACCTTCTGAACCAATTTCTGAACACAGTAGTATCTGCGCACCTTCACTATCTGCAAAGAATGCGGCCGCTTGGTCACGCTCAAGCAAAGTCATCTGCTCAGTAAAGATAGCTGTTTTGATACCGGCATGCAGACGCAATACCGCTTCTAAACTCTCTACCGTCGCACCACTACGAGCAATTAATAGGACTTTTTGATGCTTAAGCTCACCGCGCAAAATATCAATCAACCAAGAAACACGTGGATCATCTTCTAGCCAGCCACCGTCTGGTTGGTTTTCTTCGCCCCATAGCTGCTCACGCAACTTACCATTGGTTTGATAGCTGTCTTTCCATGCCTCAGGAAGTGGCAATGGATATGGTTGGCTGCTACGACCATAGAATCCTTTGACACTCTCACGAGTATTACGGAACAAAATACGACCTGTACCATGACGATCTAGTAGCTCGTTTAGTGCATGTGTACGCAGTTTTTCATCTTCATTGATTGAAGATAACTCATCAACACTAATGTCTAGTAAGCTACTTAAAGCAGCGATTTGACCTTCATTCAGTGGCTTTTCTTCTATTAAGACACTAGCAACTGCTGCTGTCTCTGCAAAAGCTTCTTGGCCATCGATAAACTCATCCAAATCATCAAAGCGATCTGGATCAAGCAGACGCAGACGGGCAAAGTGGCTTTGCGCACCAAGCTGCTCTGGCGTTGCTGTTAATAGCATCACACCCGGCGTTTCTTCGGCGAAATCCGCAATCAGGTCATACTTATCATTGCCGCCCTGTGCTTCATCCCAATGCAGATGATGCGCTTCATCAACGACCAATAAATCAAACCCTGCATCCATCGCTTGGTCGTATAAGTCTGGGTGGTCGAGTAACAGATCCATACCACCAATAATACATTGCTCAGTGGCAAAGACATTTTGTTCAGGATCGTGTTCTTTAATAGCCGCAGTACGCACCAAATCAAACAAGGCAAAGTTTAGGTTAAAGCGACGACGCAGCTCAATCATCCATTGATACTGCAAGCTATCAGGTACTAAAATCAACACACGCTCAGCTTTGCCTGTTAGCAACTGCTGGTGAATAATCATGCCCGCTTCGATGGTTTTACCAAGGCCAACTTCATCAGCCAGTAGTACACGCGGTGCGATACGCTTACCGACTTCATGTGCGATATATAGCTGATGCTCGATGATATCGACACGTGCACCCATTAGACCTTTTAGTGGATGACCTGCTAGCGCTGACTGCATGCGCAGGATATCTTGACGCAGCTCATACCAATCACCACGTTCAATACGGCCAGCAAGCAAACGCTCAAGTGGCTTGGCCAACGTGATATTGGCAGCAAGGCGGGTTTCCATGATGCCGCGCTCGTGCTCATCGACACCATATTTGAGTACACCCATCACCTCGTCAACAGCATTGACCGTATAGCTTTTGCCATCTTGATCGTAGATGCTATCGCCTACTTTAAACACCACGCGCGATAATGGCGCAGAGTTTTTTGCGTAGACGCGTGTCTCTTCACTTTGCGGAAATAAAATATGCACACATCGGTCGTCAACATCGATGACCACACCTAAGCCAAGCTCAGACTCCGTATCAGATAAATAACGTTGACCAACGGCGAATTCAGTACTGTGCAATGAAGCAATAGAGATAGTCATAAGGCGATGTCTTTTGTACTCAAATAATGAAATTTAGATAGCAATGGTAGATTGTGATAGCGGTAAGATTACAAAGAACATAAATCGTCAATAGACGCAAAATAAATGTCGTAATCTTAGTAGAGCCAGCAGCTCAGTCACACCATTATATAACGTTAGCGGGTAGATGAGTGCGTTAAGTTGAATTTTCAAGAGGCAGCTTGCGATAGCTATGACTTTATAAGCTATTTAATCGATACTATGTTAGACAAATACACGATTGTTGAATAATAAAGATTGTCCTTCTTTATCAGCAGCTTATATCTATTCGATCGATATTTGGCCGATTCGTTTTTGACTAAAAATACCAACGTGCTACATTAAGCCGATAAGGATTCATGCGATAGCCATTTATTCGCTAATTATCTATAAGACAACAATAAGTAAGGACTAGCCATGCAAGCCGTTTTTTTAGATAAAGGTACTTTTTCTGAAGGTATTGACCTGCCCGCGCCAATGGGTGTGAGCGATTACATCACTTATAATGACACGCCAAAAGACACGGCTGTTATCATTGAGCGTTGCAAAGATGCTGACATTATTATCACCAATAAAGTGCAAATCGGTGCAGAAGTCATAGAGCAACTACCAAAACTTAAGCTTATTCAACTGACTGCTACTGGCATGAATAACGTTGATCAAGCCGCTTGCGATAAGCACGGTGTTGCGCTGTTCAATGTCGCTGGTTATGCGGTCAAAAGCGTGCCCGAGCATACCTTTATGTTAATGTTAAATGCAATGCGCGCAGGCATCCATTACCATCAAAAAGTCGCTGATGGCACGTGGCTGGCAAACGGTAATTTTTGTCTGCTGGATATTCCGTTGATAGATTTGGAAGATAAGACACTAGGTATCATCGGTATTGGCACCATCGGCAAACGCGTAACCGAAATTGCTCGTGCCTTTGGTATGACCGTACTATGGGCAGAGCACCAAGGACGCGAACCACGCAGCGACGACTATACCGCGTTTGATGAAGTATTAGCGCGTGCGGATGTGATCAGTCTGCACTGTCCATTGAATGAACAAACTGAGCATCTTATTAATAAAGACACTCTGGCGAAAATGGTTAAAAAACCGCTCATCGTCAACGTCGCACGTGGCGGCATCGTTGATAGCCAGGCATTAACTAACGCGATTAATAGTGAGCAAATCATCGGCTATGCTAGCGATGTGTTTGAACAAGAACCAATCGCTGACGATGACCCGTTGCTCAGTATCAGCGACCATCCACGTGTTATCTTTAGTCCACACAATGCATGGGGCAGCAAAAGCGCCCAAGAGACCTTATGGCAGATGTTAAGCAAGCAAGTGGCCGATTTCATCGACAACCATCATTAATAATTACCAATATGCTAACGACTAAATCGTAACCAGTCGTCTTTTATCTTGCGATACTTAAGCATGATTCGATCGCTTAGATAGTTGTTGGTCACAAACCAAGGATAGCGATCGCCTTGCTTAGGTAGCTCGTCTTTGCCGCGTCTGACATAACCAGACGATAACGAACCCATTACAGTATCTGCTTGAGCATAGGCTGTCATATCGGCAGTCTGTGCTTGTGGTAATGCGACTTGATAGCGATTTTTGTGCATATACCCCAGCAGCCTCACTACATATTGACAAGCCAAATCGATTTTTAGTGTCCACGAAGCATTGGTATAGCCAAACAGTGCTACCAGATTAGGTATGCCTTCTATCATGACCGCTTTGTAGGTCATACGCGTGCCAATATCGACAGCTTGACCATCGATATATACCGCAGCCCCGCCCAACATCTGTAGCTTTAAGCCAGTCGCAGTCACGATGATATCAGCGTCGAGATGCTGGCCAGATTGCAGCATAACTCCTGTCTCAGTAAAGTGGCTGATTTGATCGGTCACTACTGTTGCGCGTTTGTCCTGCAGGGCTTTGAATAAATCACCGTCAGGTACCGCACATACTCGTTGATCCCATGGATTATAGTCAGGCATGAAGTGTTTACTATCAACGCCGCTACCCTTTAACTCTTTTTTCACCCCATTTTTTAAGACTGCTTTCATCACCTTGGGTGCATGAGTCGCAACTTTGTACAGGCCTTGCTGTCTCAACACATTGCGCGCACGCAGTACCGTATAAGCTTGCTCTTTTGATAATGGTGAAAACTTGCCTGATAACCAGTCAATAGCATGATCATCACCCGGCACGCTTGCCACATAGGTCGGCGTACGCTGCAGCATCGTGACATGACTCGCACACTGATTACTATCTTTATCTACTAACGCAGGTAGCAACGTCATCGCCGTGGCACCACTACCAATAACGACAACTTCTTTATCATTATAGTCTAGATTATTCCAATGCTGTGGATGAACGATTTGACCGTGAAAATCCTCCTCTCCATCAAAATGAGGGCGATAGCCTTGCTCATAGTCATAATAACCCGTGGCACCTACGATAAACTTGGCAGTCTTAACAAACCTCTCACCGTTTGCATGATTTTTGATGGTTGCTGACCACTGTTGATCCTCACTAGACCATGATATCTGCTGAACTTCATGCTGATAATGGATATGTTCGGTCACCCCAAACTCACGTGCCGTATCAGCGATATAACGTTTGATATCATCGCCTGCTGCAAGCATTCTATAATCAAGCCACGGCCTAAAGTTATAGCCAAAGGTCAAGGCGTCAGAGTCAGAGCGAATCCCCGGATAGGTAAATAAATCCCATGTACCACCCAAATCAGCACGCTTTTCTAAGATAGCAAAGCGCTGTGGAAGTTTTTGCTTATTAGTCGGCTTTACCTGCTTTTGCTTTTTTAGAGCTTTATGACCGAATAGGCCTTTATGCTGTTGCTGTAAACGGCAAGCCATGCCAATACCTGCGATACCTGCACCGATGATCAATACTTCATAGTCGGCTACTTTATCCGTCTTTGACTTTTTACCTTTAAGGCGGTTTTTGATAGCCTGTCTGGTAATGGTGATATCAAGCATACTTTCATCCTTGTGTTTGCATGACTGGCATTTTATAACTGGTTTTAGAGCCGTTGTTTATCGCATCTATTAACAGCAAGCGGCAAAGTCTACTTCTTAAAATGGGCAGCGACTCTCCCAGTCCATCCAAGCGCCCAGTACCGGATGCTTTAAACGCAATTGCTGTGCATGTAAGTTGAGCCTCGGGGCTATCTCTAGTGCAGCACCTTCCGCATAAATCGGATCGCCAATCATCACATGATCGACGTGCACCATATGTACGCGTAGCTGATGACTGCGACCCGTGACTGGCTTTAGCATGACCCGAGTAACTGCCTCGCCATTACAGGTTTCGTGAGCCACAACTTCATATAACGTCAGAGCATGTTTTGACCAGTCATGGTCGACGATATGACGCGGTTTGGTACTTGGCTCATAGCGTACTGGCACTGATATCTCACCAGTTGCGCCGACCTGCTCCCACTTACCAAAAACACGTGCTTGGTATTTCTTTTGCGGTAAACGCTCGATGAATTGCTTACTGATATTGGTTTGCGCTGCTGCATTTTTTGCAAAAATAAGCAGTCCTGAGGTGTCCATATCTAAACGGTGAATCAATTTGACGGCTGGATTGGCACGCTCAAGACGAGCAAGCAGACTGACTTTGAGTGTTTTACCATCGACGCTTAATAGGCCTGCAGGTTTATCAACTACCCAAATATCATCGTCTTCGTAAACCGTAATTTCTTGTGCAAAATTTTTAAAAAACTCAAGCGGATAAGTGCTTTCTTGGGCATTGAGGGCATTAACTTCTTCATCGGTAAAAGGCATAAATTTAACTACTTATGTAAATTGGTTTTAAGATATGGATTTTTGGTGGCTAATACTTCAGACACGACAGCTATATTTGGCACGATAGCCATTTTATGAAAAACGGTTATTTGGATAAAAAGGCAAAACTTTGATTGATTTTTAACGTTATTAATATCGCTAGCTACTAATCACTAACTACTATATAAACAAAGTATAAAATACGACTTCTATAGTGCTGAGATACATACTTTGATAAGGATAATCGTATTAAATAACAGATTAGACACTCTTGTGCTGCACCGTTTCGATTTATTGTGCTAATACTAGTTGTTAAACAATTTAACCAGCCTGTATCTGTCAAATTAGGGCAAACATGTTAATATAATGGCACATTTTCACCCCTTCTAAACAATTCTTTGACCACCAACTGATTTATTATTAAACCAATATATAGGTTGATGAGTGGTGATAGAAGTAATAAAACAAGAGAGATAAAATTATGTCAGACCTTATTGTACATACTACCGACACAGACTTTGATCAAGACGTTCTACAATCAGACGTACCTGTACTAGTAGACTTCTGGGCACCATGGTGTGGTCCTTGTAAAGCCATCGCTCCTATTTTAGAAGATCTAGCGACTGAGTACCAAGGTAAAGTTAAAATCGTTAAAGTAGACGTAGACAACAACCCACAAGCGGCCAGCCGTTTTGGTATTCGTAACATCCCAACGCTATTTGTATTTAAAGATGGCGAAAAAGTTGATTCAGTAATGGGCCTACAGCCAAAAGCTGAATTGGCTAAAGTATTAGACAAGCATTTATAAGTTACATTTGCCAGCTCTAGATTACCTTGATCGGGTAAAATAGAATAACCGAGAAAGCCATTATCTAACCAAGATAGTGGCTTTTTTGCTTGTTTTTTGTGCAAAAAACTCGATAATGTGACTTTTTTGGCAAAATTTATTGACAACGCTATTGTGAAGACCGTATAGTCTGCTGACAAGAGAAAACCAACTGTTTTCCTAAGTATCTTGTCGCTATTCTCCTCGTGTTTATCAACAAAAACACAATCGTCATTATAAACACCATTGCTGAACAAAATGACTAAACGCAATTACTGATATTGAGTTTTTGACGCAGACTCTTATGTAGCCTTTTTTATCCTTATTTCTTATTACCTTGCATCCAATGATGGCAATGCGTACATAAGCAGACATATAAAACCAAAACTACATAAACTACAGCGCTGTGCACACACCCATATCATCATATTACCGTTATTTTAATCACTGTCGTGACTTGTGCTGCTAATGGCATCTCTCATCTGATCAATTGCTAATGACCTATCTATGAATCTTACTGAATTAAAGAAAAAATCAATCGCTGAGCTATTGGCTATCGCCAAAGAAATGGGTCTTGATAATATGGCGCGTAGCCGTAAACAGGACATTATCTTTGCTATTCTAAAAACCCATGCGCGTAACGGTGAAGCCATCTATGGTGACGGCGTACTTGAGGTTCTTCCTGATGGTTTTGGATTTTTGCGCTCATCAGAAGGCTCATATTTAGCCGGTCCTGATGATATTTATGTCAGCCCAAGCCAGATTCGCCGTTTCAGTCTAAAAACTGGTGACAGTATCGCTGGTACGATTCGTCCACCAAAAGATTCTGAGCGTTATTTTGCATTATTAAAAGTTGGCGAAATCAACTTTGATACGCCAGATCGTTCACGTCATAAGCTTATCTTTGAGAACCTGACGCCCCTATTCCCAACTGAGCATTTAAAACTTGAGCTTGGTAACGGAACCACTGAAGATTTGACTGGTCGTATCATCGATCTAATCGCTCCGATTGGTAAAGGTCAGCGCTCTATCATTGTCGCACCGCCAAAAGCGGGTAAAACGATGTTGCTACAGACCATCGCGCAATCAATTACTCGTAATAATCCTGAATGCTATTTGATTGTACTGTTGATTGATGAGCGCCCAGAAGAAGTCACCGAAATGGTACGTACGGTACGCGGTGAAGTGGTCGCCTCTACCTTTGATGAGCCGCCACAGCGTCACGTACAAGTCGCTGAAATGGTCATCGAAAAGGCCAAACGTTTGGTTGAACACAAGCAAGACGTGGTGATTTTACTTGATTCAATTACGCGTCTAGCACGTGCTTATAATACGGTTATCCCATCATCAGGCAAAGTATTGACGGGTGGTCTAGATGCCAATGCTCTAGAACGTCCAAAACGTTTCTTTGGTGCTGCGCGTAACGTGGAAGAAGGTGGTAGTTTGACCATTATTGCCAGTGCATTGATTGATACTGGTAGTAAGATGGACAGCGTTATTTTTGAAGAGTTTAAGGGAACGGGTAACCAAGAGATTACGCTTGAGCGTGACTTGGCTGAAAAACGTGTATTCCCTGCGATTAATATCAAAAAATCTGGTACACGCCGCGAAGAGCGTCTATTGGACGAAGACAAACTGCGTAAAGTATGGATTTTACGCAAACTACTTCAACCGATGGATGGCGTACAAGCTACTGAGTTCTTATTGGATCGCCTAAAAGAAGCGAAAACCAATGATGAATTCTTCGAGCAAATGAAGCGTAAATCACAAAACTAATTCTTAGTCAGTTTGCTAGACATATTCAGCTTTGATTCAATATTAAGACTACCTATAGGTAGTCTTTTTTATAGCAGTATCGAAGTATTAATAGTAGTATTAAAAATTAATAGTTAAGCCAATTAAACTATGCTGCTCTATCATTCACAGCTATTGCCGATGATACAGTACGGCAACATCGCTTACATCTCGTTTGCAAAGTTTAGCGTTTTTACTACGACTATATTATTAGTAACCGACTATTATGACAGACAGTAGGAATATACTTGAAAATATCATGGACACAGTATTTTGAAGGTATTGCATTTTAAACTTGATGACTTAATAGGTGATAATATGAAATTTGCTAAAACGATCGCAATGACTGCAATTACTAGCTCAGCATTAATCATGACTGGTTGTAACTCTTATAGCGGTATGAGCAATACCGCTAAAGGTGCTACTGCTGGCGCAGCAGCTGGTGCTCTTATTAAGAGCAAAGGCGACAGCAAAGATATCGCTCGTGGCGCATTGGCTGGTGCAGCGATTGGCGGTGCTGGTGGTTATGTTCTTGATAACAACTAAATCTTTCTACGCTGATATTATTTGACAATTGATTGAGTAATATCAGATAAAAGATAATAAAAAAGCCTGCAATTCATTGCAGGCTTTTTTATGTCTTAATTTTTATTATAAGTCCATGCACTAGACTTATAATAAAAAACATCATTAGTAAAATACATTGTTAATCAAATACACGATTATTAATATGTATGGGCATTAAAGTACACCACTGAACGTATCGCAAGATTGTACATTACCGCTTTCTAGACCACGGGTGAACCATTCGACACGTTGTTGACTGGTACCATGAGTAAAGTTATCAGGCACTACTGCACCACCACTCGCTTTTGCCAGACGATCATCACCGATTTGACTAGCTGCATTCACCGCTTCATCAAGATCACCAGCCTCTAAAAACTGTACGCGCTCTTGATTGCGCTGTGCCCATACACCGGCAAAACAGTCCGCCTGTAACTCTTGCAATACTGATAGCTTGTTAGATTGTGCTTGGGTCACTTGCTGACGAGCTTCATTAACCTGTTGGCTAATGCCCAATAGCGTCTGAACATGATGACCTACCTCATGTGCTATCACGTAGGCCTGTGCGAAATCGCCAGCCTTGCCTTGGTTCTCTTCACCACCAGAGCCTTGCTGATCGCCTGAAATGCCAAGATTCTGACGCATCTCTACGAAGAATGACGTATCCAAATAAACAGTCTGATCCCCTGGACAATAAAATGGACCTGTTGCAGAGCTAGCACTACCACATGCCGAACTGACCTGGCCATTAAACAAAATCAATGATGGCTCTTGATAAGTGCTACCAGCTTCATTAAAGATTTGATGCCAGACTTCTTCTGTATCTGCCAATACAACTTTCACAAACTGCGTATCTCGGTCTGTGCTAGTTGCAACCTCAGTAGATGATTCACTACCACCGCCTGTGACCGCTTGGCCTGTCTGTAATGCGGTCATTGGGTTTACCCCAAATACCAACCATAGAATACCAGCGATAATAATACCGCCAATACCACCGCCAATCATCTTACCGCCACCTGTGCTAGAGCGCACATTCGAACTGCCTCGTCTACCTTGCCATTTCATAATTCTATTCCTCAAATATAGATTGATTCACTATTTCTATTAACTACTATCTCTACTAGCCACTACTTTTATTAATTATTACTTATGTTATATATTATTTGGCCAGCTAATTCACGCTATGACCTAGTCTACTATCCTAAAAGCAAGTAGAAACCTATAAAATTGCTAACTTAACTAGGATTTATGTAATACAGGACGATAATCGGACTATTTAATTCAATTCTTACCCATAAGAACGGGGCTAATATCGACAATTCAAGATAATAAATAAGAACCAAAAAAGCTCTTAATCCCTCTGATGTCATTGATTATACGTCGATTAATCTGGCTTCTTGTATTAAAAAGTATATCGAATAGAGAAAATAAAATATTATTTTAAATTTTATTGTTACTTAATTGTACAGGCTATTTCTATTTACTTAGAAAACCTATAGAATGCGTGGAAGCTGAGTAGCTGTGACTAAGACTAGTTGAATTCTGAGAAATCTCGGATTTCGACCTTTGTTGCTGCTACTGCTCATTTCATTTTTCCGGAGAAAACCATATGAAACTTAAATTACTTGCTCTAGCTGGTATCATGACTGCAACTATGGGCCTTACTGCCTGTGATAGCAGCAAAGAAAACGCTGCTGAAGATTTATCTGACGCGCAAGAAGAAGTGCAAGACGCTTCTGAAGAGCTAAACGAAGCTGCTGCTGAAGGCGAAATGACTGCTGATGCTGACGCTGCTGTTGCTGGCGCTGAAGCTGACATCGCTGATGCTCAAGAAGCAACTGCTACTGACGAAATGGACGCTGAAGTTCCTGTAGACGGCGACACCACTAGCGTAGACGTAGCTAGCGAAACTGATACTGCTGCTGTTGAAGCTTCTGACGAAGTAGTAGTTGAAGAAGCTCAGTAATTTATTGTTCATACAATAGATAAACTGTAGTAAAAAAAAGAGAGCCTATGCTCTCTTTTTTTATGTCTATAATTTATGATTTTAGTAGGTTTCTACTTTATAGATAACTCTAATATACGATGCGTGCTGCAATATCTAAATATATAGATGTACGCAAAAATAACTAAGTGCAAATACGCACTAGCATTCTTATAAACTCACGATAAAACAGACACACTATCGTTCAGCGCAGTGCCAAACTAAGTATTAGCTATCAAACAAACGCTCATCAACCTTTTGACGAAATTTTTGCCCTGTCTTGAAAGTAACCACACGGCGCGCGGATACTGCAACAGGCTCCCCTGTTTTCGGGTTACGGCCTGGACGGCTGTTTTTATCTTTAAGCTCAAAGTTGCCAAAGCCTGAAAGCTTGACCTCTTTGCCATCAATCAAACTCTCTGACAGCTCATCAAAAAAGTTCTCCACCAGACAGCGGCCTTCTTGGCGTGTTAGGTTTAGGTGACTCATCAAATGCTCAATCATGTCAGATTTGGTTAAGGTGCTCACAGTACGACTCCTATGCTATGTCGTGATGTCGAATATCATGGTTTAGCGGTATGAGGGTTAAGGCTAGCTATTATAAAGGTTTTTTGACCGTTTTTTAACAAAGTCTTTATTAAAATCCTTTATTAATAACCACTTAACTTATTCTATGAATAGCAATGCTCCGTAGCCTCATGGTAAAAAGGCTACAGAGCATTGGGTATAATACTTACTAAATGTTAGCTGTCGCGCAGCTGTACTGAATGCTGGTCAGTTAGCGCTTGTACCACTTCATCTGTGGCAGTTTTGACGGCTTCGTCAGACAACGTTTGCGTACTATCTTGCCATATCAGTGCAAACGCTAGTGAGCGCTGACCTGCTGGTACTTTGTCACCTTGATAAACATCAAATAACCAAAGATCAGTCAATAGATTACCTGCCGCAGCTCGCACGGTTGTCTCTAGCGTCTGCAAACTGATGTCACTGTCTACCAAGATAGCAATATCGCGGCGTACTTGCGGGAACTTGCTTGGTGTCGTGATAGCATGCTGCTCACGTGCAATAATCAATAGCGGTGCTAATGACAATTGAGCGACCCATGTAGTAGGCAGGTCTAATTGCTTAGCAGTATTTGGATGCAACTGACCCAACCAACCAACATATATATCATCGATATATAACTCAGCGCTTTGTCCTGGATGCAGGAAGCTTAGCGTACTACGCTCGTAGCGGATACGTGCGCTATCGATTTGAGCTGGTAATAGCTGCTCAATATCATGCTTTAGGTCATAAAAATCTAAGGCGCGGTTTTGATAAGCTTGCTCGCTCCATATATCACCAACTGCGACTAAAGCAATACTTGGCGTTTGTACTAAGTCACTAATACTTTGTCCAACAAAGCTAAGACCAGTTTCAAAAAAACGTACACGTGGCTGTTGACGATTTAAATTATATTGCACGCAAGGCAATAGGCTCGATAGCAAGGTACGACGCATAACCGCCAAATCACTAGAGATAGGATTAGCCAGTGCCAACACCTCCCCTAGCGCTTCGTCGTCAAGTAATGCTTCTAGTTTTGCATCACTAAAGCTAAAGCTAATCGCTTCCATATAACCGTTGTCGACTAATGATAGCTTTATCTCATGGGTCAAATCTGCAGTATCATCATAATCCATGCTGACTTGCAAATGTGGCAGGACGCTTGGAATCTTGTCATAGCCATAGATACGAGCAATCTCTTCGATTAAATCCTCGCGGATACTCATATCAAAACGGTAAGATGGCGGCTTACAAATCAGTGAATCGCTCTGCTGCTCTACGTCAAAACCCAATTGGGTCAAGATACGTACCATCTCAGTTGGTTCAATATCAATCCCAATGACATCACGAACTTTGGTTATTGGCAATGTAATCGGTGCGCGTGCTGGCAAATGCTCAAGGTTTTCGGCCGTGACTATTTGACCTGCTTCCCCGCCAGTGATACTGGTGATTAAATCACAAGCTCGTGCCAACGCCAATGCTGGCAATTCAAAGTCGACGCCACGCTCAAAACGCTGTGATGCGTCCGTATGTAACCCAAAACGGCGTGCGCGCGCAGCGATAGCGAGCTGATTAAAGAAAGCACTTTCCACAACGATATTGGTAGTGCTATCAGTGACACTGCTACGCTGACCACCCATAATACCAGCCAGTGCCAAGGCACCTTTATCATCAGCAATCACAAGCTCATCACCGGTCAAGGTAACGGTTTGCTCATTCAGCAAAGTAATGGTTTCATCAGGCTGTGCCAAACGTACAACGATATCACCTTCGATCGTGTCTGCGTCAAACGCATGTAACGGTTGACCCAATTCCATCAACACATAGTTGGTCACATCGACCAAGAAGTTGTGTGAACGTAGACCAGACTGTACCAGCGCATCTTGCATCCATTTCGGCGTATCGATGCTACGGTCAATATTGCTAATTGATTGCAACAGATAGCGAGGACACGCTTCCTTTGCATCGACTGTCACAGCTGGTGTTGCGGCAGTGCCAGCGGTATTGGCCGAGATTTCTGGCATTTGTACAGGTAAGTCGTTAATGACAGATATTTCGCGAGCGATACCACGTACGCTAAAGCAGTCACCACGGTTTGGGGTGATTGAGATATCCAATATTTGATTATCTAAACCTAGATATTCACGAATATCTGTACCAACTGGTGCATCTTCAGGCAGCTCAAGCAAGCCATCTATATCATCGACTAAATCAATTTCAGAAGCGCCACATAGCATGCCATTTGAAGCCACACCGCGTAGCTTACTCTTTTTGATTTTAAAGCCCGCTTTACCATTACTAGCGTCATCGCTTGGTAATACCGCACCAACGGTAGCAACCGGTGCTTTCATACCGACGGTCACATTAGGCGCGCCGCAGACAATTTGTAATGGCTCAGCGTCACCGATATTTACTTGAGTGACACGTAATTTATCTGCACCAGGATGCTGCTCAACGCTGATGACTTCACCGACAACCACACCGCTAAAAGCACGGGCAACCGCATAGCGATCATCAATCTCAAGACCTGCCATAGTCAACTGTTCGGCTAACTGTTCGCTAGTATTTGTAGGGTTTACCCACTGACGTAGCCACTGTTCGCTAATTTTCATAAATATCTCGGATCAGAATTTTATAATAAAGATGTTGGAGTAAAGCTTGGCGAATTCGCTTGCTATAGTCAATCTTATATAAATTAGATACAGCGTCAGGCTCGCTCAGTCTACGATTTGTAGCACTTTCACTCGCCTTCCTTGCATCTAAAATAACTTAAACTGACTATAAGGAAAACTCTAGCCGAATTGCTTTAAGAAGCGCACGTCATTTTGGAAAAATAAGCGCAAGTCATCAATACCGTAATACAGCATCGCAAAGCGCTCGATACCCATACCAAAAGCAAAGCCAGTGTATTTGTCGCTATCGATACCGCAATTGGTCAATACTTGTGGATGCACCATGCCGCAGCCCATCACTTCAAGCCACTTGCCATTGTCATCTAAGATATCCACTTCTGCAGACGGCTCAGTGAACGGGAAAAATGACGGACGGAAACGTACGGTCAGCTCTTTGGCAAAAAACGCTTCTAGAAACTCACTGATTAAACCTTTTAGCTCAGCAAAAGTGCTCGACTCGGTGACCATAAGGCCTTCTAGCTGATGGAACATCGGCGAATGAGTTTGGTCTGAGTCATTACGATAAACACGACCTGGGCAAATGATGCGAATCGGCGGTTCGTTCTTTTCCATGGTACGAATCTGGACAGGACTAGTATGCGTACGCAATAGATAATGCGCATCAAAATAAAAGGTATCATGCATCGCGCGCGCAGGATGGTGCGACGGGATATTCAACGCTTCAAAATTATAGTAGTCGCTCTCGACTTCAGGACCGGTTGCGACATTGAAACCCGCTTGAATAAAATACTGCTGCATACGCTGAGTAATCATGGTTACTGGATGCAGATGACCTTTTTGACCACCGCGAGCAGGCAAAGTAATATCAATGCTCTCGGCCTCCAACTTGGCATTGAGCGCTGCGACTTCTAGTTGCTGCTGTTGGTCTGTTAGTGCTTGCTGAATGCGACTACGCACTTGATGCAACCAGCCGCCATAAGTTTTTTTATCATCAGCATCGAGCTTGCCCATCTGCTTTGACCAGCCCGTTAACGGACTCTTTTTACCAGTCAATTGCACACGCAAATCTTGCAGTGTGCGCGCATCAGTTACTTGTAGGATTAGAGCTTCAGCAGCACTCGCGAATTCGGTAAGCTGAGCTTCGCTAAGCTCATTGAGCTCTGAAGACAAGGTCGGTAGCGCCGACAAGTCGTTGGTGGCAGCAGGGTTAGTCATAAGACGCATTATTCCTGATTTGAACGGACTATTAATTGTAGGGATTTGACCAAATATTGCAAACCATTTATCCAGTTATGTTTATATAAAAGGTTGATATAAAGGCTGGTTAGAAGAATGGCTTGAATATTTAGACGATGATAAGCGTATTTTTACTCGACAAAGTTCAATATAGAGCACGCTTAAAATAATTTAATATAAAAAAAGCCACCGACCAGCGGTAGCTTTTATTAATATCGTACTATTAATCAATATTAGTCCTATCCATTTAGACAATTGCTTATAAATAATTATTTAAAAGCATCATACCTAAAGGACGGTTAATATTTAGGCCAATTCCGCTTTTGCTTTTTCGACCAATGCTGTGAAAGTCGCTGCATCATGCATAGCGATGTCTGCTAGAACGCGACGATCGATCGCGATGTTTGCTTTTTTCATACCATTGATGAAGCGGCTATAGCTTAAGCCGTTTAAGCGTGCACCAGCATTGATACGTGCGATCCAAAGACGACGGAAAGTACGTTTCTTGTTGCGACGGTCACGATAAGCATATTGACCAGCTTTGGTCACTGCCTGTACCGCTACGCGGTAAACACGTGAACGGGCACCGTAGTAGCCTTTTGCGCGCTTTAAGATTTTTTTGTGACGGCGATTTGCCTGTACACCACGTTTTACACGGGCCATAATTTACTCCAAGATTTTTTAATCACTGTTAAGCGAGTGATGATGCCGTTAAATAACAAACATCATTGTCAGATTGCAAAGTCAAATATTTTCAATCAAAGATAGATGACGGTAGGCTATTAAATGTATGGGCACATACGACGAACTGCTGCTTCGTCAGACTTGTGCACCAACTTAAGACCACGCAATTGGCGAATACGCTTAGCTGATTTCTTGGTCAAAATATGGCTTTTGAATGCTTGCTTACGCTTGAAGCCATTCGCTGTTTTTTTGAAGCGTTTAGCTGCGCCGCTTCTGGTTTTCATCTTAACTTTCATGATGATTTGCCTCTTTTTCTGTTTTAGAACCTGGTCGTCAAATAGTCATGCTGAATAATCGTTATATAAATAACCACTAAACCTCTATTTGCCTCGAGGTGGGAGGCGCTATTTTAGCAGATAGTGCCTTGTTTTGCCAAGTAAAGTTTTGGCGAGGTTTTAGTAGACAATAAAGACAAGCAACCAACATTAAATAAGCGATAGCAGCTCTCTTAAAAGCCTTAATAAAACGGCTGATTTTTATTCAAATAGATTGAATGTCAACCTAAGCTGTGCTTAAGTAGAGACTGAGCTATATCTTCATATAAACACCATTAAAACAGCTTATTTACCATGAATACTTAGGCTGTAATGTATAGTTATAACGATAACATTGCTGCTAACCTACGGCATGATAAATAGAACCATATTTGGCCATCACTCTAGGAGATAGTGTGTCAAAACAAGAGTTAGTATTCGACGACGACTTGTTTGTTTTTGAGACAGTGATGCGTGTGCGTCATACGGAAGCCGACGCAGGACAGCACATGACGGTCGAATCTCTGACAGCGCTATTATCCGAAGCACGGCTGAGGTTTCTATACGCTAAAGGTGTTAAAGAAATCAACGCAGACCATCAAGGCTTGATTATTGATAAAGTGCAGCTAGATATTGTAAGCCGTATCCGCGTACGAGAAGAGCTATTATTTGAAGTTGGTGTCGAGCCAATATATGATAATGGCGGTAATATAATCCTAAAGGTCACGCGAATGCACACGGGCGAGATAGTAGCAAAAGCGTGCCAGCATTTTAGAGGTTACGACTTCAACCTCAATAAAGTGACTAAGCTTGACAATACGATCAAAGAAGCGTTGTATCCTCATTTATTTAGACTGTAGAATCGCTTGTTATCAATAGTGTGCTGTCATTTAGCATAGTTGCACTCTATAGCGCATTTAGCTGACATCATATTGCTAGCTGTTAGTATATTGCAGAGCATTTCAGATAATCTCCCCGCTTTAATCATAAGTAGTATAATTGCTTATCACTCTTTTCCACTTTCTACCTATAAGACGACAAATACATTATGACTTTACCTGCTTGGCTGACTGCCGTAACTTTTAATAATGATGGTTTGATTCCTGCAATTGCTCAAGATCATCAGACAGGTCGTATTTTGATGATGGCGTGGATGAACGCTGAAGCATTACAGCTCACCGCACAAACACAGACAGCGGTTTATTTTTCACGCTCACGTGCCAAGCTGTGGCATAAAGGTGAGTCATCAGGTCATACGCAAACTGTGCATGATATTCGTCTAGACTGTGACGCAGATGTGATTGTGCTTAGTGTCACTCAGGCTGGCGGCATTGCTTGCCATACGGGACGCGAGTCGTGCTTTTATCAGCGTTTGGATTTATCAGGTCAAACGCCTGAATGGCAAACTGTCGATAAAGTATTAAAAGACCCTGCGGATATTTATCATTCTCATGAATCTACTAGCGACACTTATGAAACGGAAAACACTGGTGCGAATACTGACTCTGATACCATCCAAGCACAAACTGATACTGCTCAAGCACAAGTCGATAAAGCCTCTGTATTGCAGCAACTTGATAGCGTATTAGCAGAGCGTAAAAAAGCCGATGCCGACAGCTCTTATGTGGCCAGTCTATATGCTAAAGGATTAAATAAAATATTAGAGAAAGTCGGTGAAGAGAGTATAGAAAGTATCATCGCTGCCAAAGATTTTGCTAACTGCGATGAGAGTACAGACAAAGCAAGCTATGATGAAGCGCGTCATGAGCTAATCTATGAAGTCGCCGATGTCTGGTTCCATACCTTGGTTGGACTGGCATGGTTTGATATAGAATCGGATGCCGTGTTAAACGAGCTAGGCAGACGTTTTGGGTTGTCCGGTATCGATGAAAAAGCCGCTAGATAAGCATAAATAAAAAATAAACGTCTATTTTATTTGATTATTGTTGCTTTCACCTATTTGTAATAAGTGCAGGTTATAATATAGCTCTGTTTTATCTCGCATTATATGTCGATGCTTTTTGTTTGCTAGATAGACCTTTTTGCAAACTCAAAGCAGGCATATAAAGACTGAAAACCAAGTCACAAACCAGGTCACAAGGATACCATTATGGGTAGTTTTTCTATTACACATTGGCTGATACTATTAGTCGTTGTCGTTGTCGTGTTTGGCACCTCAAAACTCAGAAATGCTGGTAAAGATTTGGGCGGTGCTGTCAAAGGCTTTAAAGAAGCTGTTAAAGATGAAAATACAGAGCATGCCAAAAAACACGCGGTTCTTGACCACGATGCGACGGCACACACTGAAGAGCGCTCAACCACCAAGGTTGATGATAAGCATAACGTATAGCATCTAAACAGTGACATCGGACCATTATGTTTGATATCGGGTTTTCTGAACTACTTCTTTTCGGCGTTATCGCCCTAATCGTACTGGGCCCAGAAAAACTGCCGCAGGCAGCGCGCACGGCTGGGCAATGGTACGCCAAAATTCGCCGCACAGTCTCAACATTGCAGTCTGAAATAGAGGCTGAGCTTGACTTGGCTGAGACACGTCAGCAAATGCAAAAAGAGCTCGCCAAAATTCGCCAGACCGAAGCTGAAATGAGGCGTGAGATGGCTGAAATGCGCGGCAATATGAAAGCTTTTGAAAGCTCGCATAGTCCTGCTTCGCTAGATTCTGAAACTGCTACGAATGCTGAAAATAGCAAGGGTGACGAAGCTCATAAAAATAACCACACACAAAAGCAGCAATCAGCCACGCCAAAAGCATTCGACTATGCTTATGCCACTGACGAGCAGCCAGATACATTAGAAAATGGCCAATTATCGAAGCGCGGTCACAGCGGTGATAATATAAATGATCCAAATGTAGATGATGCAAATGTGAGTGACAACGCCAAAGCAGCACCAGTTGTTCAGACCATCACTACCCGACCGTGGGAAAACATGTGGTTTCGGCTAGGCGCTTATGACAAAGCACGTCGGCTCCCAATGCCGCCATATATGCCAAACTATAAAGCTGACGCCCTACTCAACAGTCCTGCCAACATGCAGACTTCTGACCATAAGCAGGAGACTGATTGATGCCATTATTCAAGCGCAAAAAAAGTCGTCAAGAGAAAATCGCTGTTTCTGCCATTACTGACCAAGATGTTATTGATCAAGATACTATTGATCAAGATGCCTTTAATAAAGACACCCTTAATCAAGGTGCTGCAGCAACGACCAATACCACTCAAGATAAAAAATCAGATGATGCTTTAAGCCCTTTGGCTGATATGCCTATTACCGAGCACTTGATTGAGCTGCGTCGGCATTTGATCAAAATATGTGTGGCAGTACTGATAATATTTTTAGGTTTAGTTGGCTATTCGCGCGAGCTATACAACTTTTTATCTGACCCACTGGTTGCGCAGTTACCCGCCAACTCGACCATGATTGCCACCGATATCACGTCAAACTTTATGGCACCGATACGTCTGACCGTATTTGTAGCTGCATTTTTGGCGATGCCCTACATTCTTTATCAAATTTGGTCGTTTGTAGCGCCCGGTCTGTATAAGAAAGAAAAGAAAATCGCTATTCCAGTGCTGCTATCTTCTATATTTCTGTTTTATGCTGGTGTGGCTTTTTCCTATTTTATTGTGCTCAAAGGGGTCTTAAAATTCTTTATCATGTTTGCCCCGCAAAACGTACTACCCATGACGGATATCGACAGCTATCTCAGTTTTGCCTTAAAATTATTTATGGTATTCGGCTTAACGTTTGAGATTCCAGTCGTTACTTTGCTATTGATATTGGCAGGTATTGTCTCCATTCAGAGCTTAGAAGAAAAACGTCGTTATATCATTGTGGGCTGTTTTGCTGTGGCTGCCGTTGTCACGCCGCCCGATGGCGTATCGATGCTCATGCTAGCGATTCCGATGTGGTTGTTGTTTGAGCTTGGTTTGTTTTTGGCGAAGATTTTAATCAAAGAAGAGCCCAGTCCTACTCTCGTGTCGACAGACAAAGAATAAAACACTTATCAGTCTAATCCAGACTAAAATAAAGTTATTGATTACATATAGCTATGCGTTAAACTACCATTACACCGTTTTATTCTTGCCTCATTAGTAAGCTGATTGCTTATTATCACGTTTTAGCATCACCATCATCTATAAGCCATTGTTTACCCAGTGGCTTTTTTTGCCCCTTTTATTTTTAATCAATTTTTGTATTTAGGTAGCTTTATTATGTCCGCATCTATGCCAGCTTATATGAGCGATCCCACTGACGAGCAGCTGAGCGCGCTGAATATGGCGATGGATCACAAGTCGTTTAAAGTGGTTGCTTATGCGGGCGCCGGTAAGACAACGACGCTCAAGCTAATCGGTGAGCGCTTACGTGGCCGCGGACTATATCTGGCTTTTAACAAAGCGATTGCCAATGATGCTCGTTCAAAGTTTCCGCCACATGTAGAATGCCGTACTTTTCATTCACTAGCTTATCGTCATGTTGCTCGTGATATTACCGCCAAGCTATCTTTGCCACGATTTTCACCCAAGCGTCTCGGTGATGATTTGGGACTACAGCCTGTGCAAGTACGTCGACAAATGGATGGGGTTAATAAATACATTACGCTGACACCCGCACGATTGTCTCGGTTCGTCAGCGACGCAGTGAGTAATTTTTGCAGCACGCATGCCAGCTATCCTGCACCAAGGCACATACTACTCCCAAGCTGGCTCGATGACTCAGATGCAGAGCAGCTGCGCGAGATGCTCTACCCTGCTGTTGAGCAGCGCTGGTTACAGTCGATTGATGCGCGTCACCCTGCTGGTATTGGCCATGATATTTATCTCAAGCTCTGGGCGTTGTCTAAGCCTAGTATTCCAGCGGACTTTATCTTGTTCGATGAAGCACAGGATGCCGATCCCTTGATGATGGGTATCTTGACCCAGCAGTCGAGACAAGTCATCTATGTGGGCGACGCGCATCAGCAGATTTATGAATGGCGCGGTGCGGTCAATGCGATGAAAAAGCTGCCATTACCGCAGACGTTATTGACACAGTCTTTCAGATTCGGTGAGCCGATTGCAGAAGTGGCCAATACCCTATTAAAAGCACTACAAGAGGACGTACCGCTAAAAGGCAATCCGAATAAACAGTCCTCTACCGATAAGGGCATGGTACACAGTAAGAAAGATGCTATTTTGTGCCGTACCAATGCTGCTGCCATGTCACAACTATTGACAGGATTAAAGCACGGGCATCGCGTGGCGCTACAAGCGGATACCGACCGTATGCTCAAATTCTGTCAGGCTGCCGAAAACTTAAAAAATGGTAAATCGGCTTACGGTGTACCTGAGCTGGCGTATTTTTATAATTGGGGTGATGTGCAAGAGTATGCCGAAACTAATGAGGGTAGCGATCTCAAAACACTGGTCAAGCTCGTCGATGACCATGGTACTAATGTACTAAGCCAAGCAGTCAATAGTCTGACCAGTATTGAAAACGCTGACTATGTCATCTCTACTGCTCATAAAGCCAAAGGGCTTGAATGGGGGAAAGTACAACTAGATGATGACTTTTATTATGATGTGACCACCAATGCGGTCAAGATCAGTCCAGAAGAGTTGCGCCTACTCTATGTCGCCTGTACTCGCGCGCAAAGCAATTTGGATATTCATAATATTAAAGACTTGATATCAGGATTACAGACGGGCAAAAAAGTGATTTTTGGTAATACCTAATTACTTTCAACCTCTGTCAGCCTCAAGTTTTATTCAATCTCTTATAGCGACCCTTTAGCAGTGAATCACCAGCATGAATAATAGCCAACAACTTCAAACGCGTCAAAATACTATCAATCAGTTATTTGCGACTCCCGTGCGTTTGCTCGCACCTATGGAGGGCTTGACCGATCCATTAATGCGCCAAATATTAACCCAAATTGCGTCTGACTTGGGGCGTCCTTATGATTGGTCAGTCAGTGAATTTATCCGTATCACTCAACACGTCTTGCCTGCGCATGTGTTTTATAAATATGTGCCTGAGCTACATCATGATGCCAAAACGGCTTCTGGTACGCCTATTCATGTACAGATTTTGGGTAGCGAAGCGCAGCTTATGGCAGAAAACGCCGCATACGCTTGCGAGCTCGGTGCGCCTGCTATCGACATCAATTTTGGTTGCCCTGCCAAGACGGTCAACAGCCATCGCGGTGGTTCAGTATTGTTAGATGAACCTGAAACCATGTATCAGATTATCAGTGGCGTACGCCAAGCCGTTCCCGCTCACATACCAGTATCAGCTAAGATTCGTCTGGGCTATACCGATACCAGTCGCATGGATGATATTCGCGGCGCAATTAACGACAGCGGCGCCGACTGGCTGACCATTCATGCACGCACTAAGACCCAAGGCTATAAGCCGCCTGCCTATTGGGACAAAATCCAGAGCTTTAATGCGCTCGATATTCCAGTCATTGCCAATGGAGAAATTTGGAACTTTGAGCATGCGCAAAATTGTATGACGCAAGCAGGTACACCGCATTTAATGCTAGGTCGCGGCGCAGTAACGCGTCCTGATTTAGTGGCACAGGTTGATAATGATACTGAAAAAAGTACTAACAGCATAGAGAATACGGCTACATTGTTATGGCAAGATTTGATTGCGCATCAGATTAAGTTTTTGGAAGGTGAGGCAAAGAACGATGTGGTATTGGTCGGTCGCTATAAGCAATGGTTAGGGATGCTCACCAAAGGCTATGTTGAGGCACAAACAGTGTGGGAAAGTATCAAACGAGAGAAAAATAAAGCGGTGATTATTCGTGCACTACAAGCGAGTGTTCAAGAATAATCACCTATTCTGATCTGATGTATTTGATAAGTATGGATGGGTGGCGCTATACACTGACTCGTATCGCTAAATAAAATAGCATTAGACAACATGCCATTGATAGTACCCAGAGGATAGAGCGGAACGTTGCCAAATTAGTAATATACGCCACACAAAAACCAATTCGTATCATCACATACAGCCAAGCCAATACGTTAATAATCGACTGCGGTACAAAGAAAAGCATCGCTACCAATACTGCCGCCAAAAACACTGGCAAGGTTTCATAGCTGTTTTGTTGTGCTGCATTAGCACGTGCTGCCATGCCTGTCGCATTTTGAAAAAATTCGCGAGGATGTGCATTATTTCTGATTCTAAAGCCACCAGATACTTTTGCAACGATTGACACCGCCCATGGCAGTAGACTTGCTACCACCATAGCCAAAATGGCAGACGCCACTTTGTCAGTTACCAACTCAAAAAATGCACTTATCATTATATAAGTCCCTAGCCTGCAACCACTTTAAAGTCATGGGTGATATTGACCCCACCTGCTACTAACATACGGCTGGCAGAGCAGTATTTTTCTGCTGATAACTGGATGGCTTTTTCGACTTGTTTTTCTTTGACATCTTGACCAGTAACAATGAAATGCATATGAATATCGGTATAGACCGCTGGTACGGTTTCAGCACGCTGGGCGGTTAGCTCACAACGTACATCCGTCACTGCTTGGCGTGATTTTTGTAAAATCTCTACGACATCATAACTGGCGCAACCACCTAGTCCTAGCAAAATCAGCTCCATTGGGCTTGAGCCTTTCTCTTTATCAGCATCGATTTGTACATTATGTCCTGATGGTGACACACCCATAAAGGCTTTGTTTTCTTGCCATATGACGCTTGCTTTTGATTCTGACATTGTAGATGTTCCTTATTTTAAATGGCGTATTGCCTATTATTATTGTGTGAATAATATATTGCCCAGCTAGTGTAGCATAAGCCAAAGCAAGATTTTATAGGCTCATTGTTTTGCTGCTAACTCACCAGTGAAATCTGTGCTTTTATCACTTTATACATATCGGAATATTGGAGTTCGATAGTTTACTGAATAATCGTATGTCCATGCGCCTATTACTACTCTTCAATGCTTGCCTAAAAATGTCGTATAAAAACCTACAAAAGTTTGCTTATAAATAGTTGATTTTAAAAGGTAAAACTCGTGAAACATTTTATAGCAAAATACTGTTACACATTTTGCTTGTTTCTTGGTTTAATAACGGTAATGAATCTTGTTTTGAGCGGATATCGATAACAATCACCTTATAATAATTACGATTGCTGTCACGGTTTCAAGTCAAAACAAGCTATTTTTAAACAAATTAAAAGGTTTAGTCATGATAGATGCAGACGGCTTTCGCGCCAACGTCGGCATCATCTTGGCAAATACACAAGGGCAGGTTCTGTGGGCAAAACGTATTGGTCACAACGCTTGGCAATTTCCGCAGGGTGGTATCGACCGCGGGGAGACGCCGATGGATGCAATGTATCGCGAGCTCTGGGAAGAGGTCGGCTTACATCCGCGTCACGTAGACTTATTGGCAGTCACGCAAGACTGGTTGCGCTATCGTTTGCCAAAACGTTACGTACGTCATGGTCAGCATCCCTTATGTATTGGGCAAAAACAAAAATGGTTTTTGCTACGCTTAGATGAGCCAAATACTCAACATATCCGCTTTGATGAAGGGAAACCTGAATTTGACCATTGGCAATGGGTCAGCTACTGGTATCCACTCGGACAAGTGATTCACTTTAAACGAGGCGTTTATCGTCGTGCCTTGCAAGAATTGGTACGCGAACTCCCCCTAAAGCAAGAGCTGATCATTCCTGAGCAAAATAATCATTTGCTTATGTAATGAGTCACTTAATAGTACGATGCAAAACACCCACGATAGTAGCTAGAATGTTAGCAATTACCGTGGGTGTTTTTTTATTATCTACTAACAGTCATTGTCATTGTCAGTGACTATGATTATGATTGTCAAACTCTCGGCTAATAATATCAGCTATGTAGTTTGCTCCCGTATCTCTCTCTTTGCGCAACGTTAAGATGCTTTGAGTGCGGGTACCATAAGTAGGTTTACTAGTTTCAGTGTCGCCAAAAGCGACAGGTTCAATATAAACAGACGACAGCATCTGCTCCACTTCAAATGCCACGCCAGTCACAGGCAGTTTGTCTTTTGGTGCTTTGATACTATCTGACAAAACGTTAAAAGCCGCCGCTTGCCAGTACGCAGGCGAGCTATCCTCTGCAATCAATGGCAGCACCTCTTGACGTAGTCGCCCGCGCAACCGCTCTGTCTTAAACCAGCTGTCCTCTGGTTGACCATTAGAGATAACATGCAGACCTGCATATAATGGCGTGGGTGCATGACCGCGATTATTGACGATTACAGCTTGCGCAGCGTCACCAATGATCAGATTAAAACCCGCATAATCCTGCAAATCAATCTGCCGTGCAAAATCCATCGGACTTAGAGTCCCTGTTAAGAACTCAGTGACCAGTGCGCCCCGCGAGCGCTCATCACTGCTTGCTTGCACTCCATCACGGAAATTTAATACTGCAGCCCAACGACCATTTTGTTCATAATACTCTGGACTCTGCGCTGGTGACGCTTGCTGATGAATGCCTAACCACGTGCCACCGCTTTGTTTATCACGTCCAGCATAAATAGGTTGATCAGACCACTGGTGGAGCGGCTCAGTTGGACGCTGCAAAAACTCATCACGATTAGACAGTAGTACCAGTGGTAACTCATCAAATAATTGCCAAGCAATAGCGACAATACACATAGCTTTCCTTTTATAATAATTTTCGTTATGCGAGTAATTCTTAATAGAGGCAAAGATATTATTCCAGACTTTACCTATTGATAAGGTAGCCTTTATAGATAGTAATTATTAATTGCCAGTCAATAATTTATTGGCAGGATAACTAATTTGGGAGGTTGAACGTATTACTTGTGATTGCTTACTTGGTAAGTCAAACTCCCACGCTACCATGCCTTGATTGTCATTCCAATCTCGCTCAGTGACAGGCGGCGTATGCGTCACCGCAACTTTTAAACTATCGTCACGACTGATAGGCTCACTGCCCAGTACTTGCAAGCGTACGTTGCGATTGTGCTGATTGGTAAACTGATAGGCCTTGGTAGTCGTCAGTGTTTGCGTACGGTTTAGCACACCTTTTTCACCTTGCTTATCTTCATTGGTCAGCTCTTTTACGAGCATATTTGAGTCACGACCAAATCCAATCCCCTGCTCTTTTAGCACTTGATAATTATAACGCGACTGACCTACATAATTGTCATCACGGTACAACTGTAGCGAACCATCGACCCAGTCCGGCGTCAAAAACGGCGCTGATGCATACCAGTAGGCAGCAGTCTCAACACTTGGCGTACTGCGAATCCAGAGCTTACTATTACCTGCCTGCTCCCCAATCACTGTTCGTACGCGTCTCCCGTCACTCGGAATACTGACCAACTGCGGTAAACGATACTCGATGATGCCATTCTTGTTTTGGCTACTGACTGTAAAATTAGGTAGCGGTGCCATAGCTGCCCCTGCTCCTTTATTATAAGCAGGCTCTTCCATCATAACAGGGGACGCATCCATCATAGGTAGCTCACGTCTTACTCGAGTATCTTCGCTCTCTTCATACAATGACAGACGCTGCACATACGGCAGTTGCCCCGTCGTACTTTGATTGGGGTTCACGGTGCTGAGTGTCAGAGGTACGTTTGTCCAGTTCTCGCCAGTTTGCTGAGCAATAATCGCAGAGGCTGTAATACTTAATTGGTCACTGTTTGTGTTTAGACGAGCTTGATACGCAGGCTCCCAACCTGCACCTTGCACTTGATAATGCAACTTAATACTACTCGGCGAGCGGCTTGCCGTACGTACACTCACCCGTGTCACCTTGTTAAAGGTCGATGTCGCGCTGCCTGCCATCAGTTGGTTCAATGCGTCTTGGGCACGCGCTTGTCGCTGTTGAATCTCTAAAATTCTTTGGTTAATACTGGTCGCTTGAGTTTCTATATCGCGGGCATTATTGGCAATCGTACTATCTGTATTGACTTGCGTGGCTTTGGTCAAATTCTGCAAGTAGGCCTTTGCTAACCGTGCTGCTTCTAATTCAGCATTGATATTGGCTAGGGTATTTTGTTGGGTCTGTACTTTGGCGTCACCTTGATATTGGCACTGGGCTGCCTGCTCACCTGTCAACTCTTCAATACTAACTTCCCCAACGCTAACATTACTCGTCGCTTGTACACTTAGACTTTCTTTATCCATATAAGGTGACAAGCACGAAAACACCACCATTTGCTCACCGCTACCTGTGATTGGCAATGCGCGAGTTACGCTCGCCAGCCCCTGATAAATGGTCACTTGCTCTACGCTACTGGTGGCCGCTTGTGCCGAAGACAATCCCAAGACGGCACTACTACCAAGTACAAATGGCAAGATAGCAAATCTAGTCATTTGGTTAAGTGGCGGTAATACGCTGCCATGGTCTGTTGAGACAGACGAATCCGTTAATTGTGCGTTCATACATCATTCCTTAGCAGTAAAATCCATCATGGCAGCCACGCATTGGCTCAACGCGCAAAATAGTAACTATCTTAGAGATATTACCGTAGCCGTTTTGCAGGTCTTTGGCAATAAATGCTTTTGGCAAACAGCATTTTTAGTAAACAGCGCCTTTATCGATAAATCTCTTCATATGATAGCTATGCAATTTTAAAAATTTGGTTTTCTGGATTGCACCATTTTTTTGTTCATCTCCCCTTTATGGTGCAATTTATTAATCATCCTGCACTAAATTAATGAATATATTAATCAGAACTTAATTATTGCTCAATTATTACTCGATTATTGGCTTTTTTAACTTGGCACGGAACTTGAACTCTTAATAGGTGTTCAGGAACATTATTTTACCTTTTGTATTTATTAGGAGATGTCCATGTTTTCGTTACCAATTTTAGCCAACACTCAAGTAGTAGACCCTCAATCACACGGAAAAATCAAATCACGTTTTTCGTTACTAGCGGTGGCCGTCGTTGGCAGCTTAAGTCTTATTGGTTGTCAAAAACCTGCCGAAACTGCTGCATCAACAGAGACCACAACTGAAACCAGCACAGAAACAACGACCGAGCCTGCTGCTGATGGCGACACTATCAAAGTCGGCATACTACATTCGCTGTCTGGCACCATGGCCATCTCTGAAACCTCTCTAAAAGATACCGCGTTAATGACGATTGATGAAATCAATGCCAATGGCGGCGTGCTCGGTAAGCAACTCGAACCAGTCGTCGTCGACCCTGCTTCTGATTGGCCATTGTTTGCTGAAAAAGCACGTCAGCTACTCACTCAAGATAAAGTAGATGTTATCTTTGGCGGTTGGACATCGGTATCACGCAAATCTGTATTACCTGTGGTTGAAGAGTTAAACGGGTTGATGTTCTATCCAGTGCAGTACGAAGGGCAAGAACAGTCAGAAAACATCTTTTACACTGGTGCAGCACCAAACCAGCAAGCCATTCCAGCGGTAGAGTACTTGATGAGCGAAGAAGGTGGCGGTGCAGAGCGCTTTGTGTTGTTAGGTACTGATTACGTCTATCCACGCACCACCAACCAGATTTTAAAGGCGTTTTTGAAATCAAAAGGCGTGGCTGATGCAGACATCATGGAAGAGTACACACCATTTGGTTTCAGCAATTATCAAACCATCGTATCTAACGTTAAAAAGTTCTCAACGGGCAAAAAGACCGCGGTTATCTCGACCATCAATGGCGACTCAAACGTTCCGTTCTATCGTGAACTGGCGAACCAAGGTATCAAAGCGTCAGATATTCCAGTCATGGCATTCTCAGTCGGTGAAGAAGAGCTACGCGGTATCGATACCAGTCTGCTACAAGGGCATTTGGCGGCGTGGAACTACTTTATGTCGATCAAAAACCCAATTAACAGTGCCTTCACCAAACGCTATAAGCAGTATGCATTGGATCAAAAACTACCAAATGCTGAAAAAGTCGTGACCAATGATCCAATGGAAGCTACTTATGTCGGTATCAATATGTGGAAGCAAGCTGTCGAAAAAGCAGGTACGACTGATGTAGACAAAGTGCGTATCAGCATGGCGGGACAAACGTTCGACGCACCTTCTGGCTACACGCTAAAAATGGATGAAGAAAACCATCATCTATGGAAGCCTGTCATGATTGGTCAAATTCGTGCCGATGGACAGTTTGATACGATTTTCAAAACACCAGAAGTTATCCAAGCCCAGCCATGGAGCGAGTACATTCCTAAATAGGCTATTCCCTAAGTAAATCAGTACTGAAAAGCACTTGGATAGTAACTGAATAGTAGGCGGATGGATAAACGACACTGATAACAGTCCTAACGCCTACTTTTCATATTTATTTTTAACACTTATTCTCAACTTTTAAATAACACCAAACCTTATCAATACTTCTCTCGCTTAAAACGCTAAGCGGTAGAAGCTAAAGGTTTGTTGTCTGTGAAAAACAGGGAGCCGCACATGCAGCACCATACTTTACGCCCGTTTGTAGGGCAAACATCGTCCAAAAGTGGTAATAACCCACAAGCATCAGCCAGTGAAGTCATGCAGCATGCGGCTCGTTTTTCAATTTATGCGCCTCTGCGATTACTTGCATTGATGGCATTATGCATAACAACTTTTACAACCACGGCGTATGCCGATCATGATGGTCAGGTACATGACCACGATACGGATACCGCTCATAGTGAGCAGTCGTTGCTCACGCCTGCGAACAAATCTATCTCTATTCAAACCATCTCAGATACCTCAGCAGCAACTACAAACTCAGGTGATGCCATTCAACAATTTGTGGCGGGTGATTTTAGTAAGCGTCAAGCCATGCTAAGTGATTGGCCAGGATCCGTTGAGAGTTTAGATAGTTTGGTTGAATTCATTGCCAATGATGAGCTATATCAAGGCAATGGTGGGCAAACTTATTTGCTTAATAAAGATGACCAGCTATTTACTTATCCTGATAAAAAAGAGACTGACGATTGGCCAAGTGATTTATCACAAATCACCCTGACTAATGCCCTTCGCTCAGCGCTCATCTTTGGTCAAGCCAAGGTAAAACTAGCATCTGACAAGCCAGCACAGCGCCTACAAGCTGTAGAGATTTTGGCCGATAATATTGACCAAGTAGATCCAGCCATTATCACCTCTGCTGCAGCGAATGAGGACAGCGCTAAAGTCAAAAAGGCACTAACGGCACTACAAGCTCGTATAGATTTCAAAAACGGTGACCTGCCCACTCAGATTGCAGCAGTCAATCTACTTGCAGATAGTGATAACCCACAAGTTTTGGTCGATATTGAATCTGCCCTCGCTGCGGATAACTTAGATACCTCGCTCAAAGCTGCACTTATCGATGCTGAATCTAGCGTGTCACGTCGTATCGAAATCAGCACATGGACCGGCCATATCTTCACCGGTATGAGTACCGCCAGTATTTTACTGCTCGCCGCACTTGGTCTCGCCATTACCTTTGGTCTACTTGGCGTTATTAATATGGCGCACGGTGAGCTGATTATGATCGGGGCTTATACCACTTATATGGTGCAAAATGCATTTCAAGCTTACATGCCAGATATGGCAGGTTGGTATTTGCTTGCGGCTATTCCAGCTGCATTTTTAGTCAGCGCTGTCATCGGCATGATTATTGAGCGCATTGTTATTCGTCCACTATATGGTCGTGAGCTAGAAACCTTACTAGCGACCTTTGGCGTCAGTTTGATTTTGATGCAATTAGTACGGATGATTTTTGGTGCGCAGAACGTCGAAGTCAGTAACGTGGCATGGCTCAGCGGCGCGTACCAAGTGTCATCAAGCCTCGTACTGCCTTACAACCGTATTGCCATTATTGGTTTTACCGTCATCGTCGTGGCACTCTTGGTGTACTTACTTAACAAAACCCGCTTTGGTCTGTTTATACGAGCCGTTACCCAAAATCGCCAAATGGCACGTGCTGTCGGTATTCCTTCTGCACGTATCGATATGATGGCATTTGGTTTGGGCTCTGGGCTGGCTGGTATGGCTGGCTGTGCACTTGCTCAAGTCGGCAACGTTGGTCCTGATTTGGGTCAAACCTATATCATTGATACGTTTTTGGTCGTCGTCGTTGGCGGTGTCGGACAAGTATGGGGCGCAGTATTGGCCGCCTTGGGACTTGGTATTAGCGGTACGGTACTTGAGATTGGTATCGGTGCGGTATTGGCAAAGATTGTATTGTTGGTTCTTGTGATTCTGTTTATTCAGAAACGGCCACAAGGTTTATTTGCACTCAAAGGCCGCTTTGTCGAATAAGGAGACTCCTATGATACTGACCAAATTACTGTCTGATACGCCGCGTAGTGCTGTTTTAATTGGCTTATGTTTTGCCATACTACTGATACTGCCTTGGCTGCATCTTATGCCGGAGTCTTCAGCTTTTCACCTTTCAGCCTACTGGATTACCCTAATTGGTAAAATCATGGCGCTAGCGATGGTGGCATTGGCACTAGATCTTGTCTGGGGCTATGCCGGTATTTTGAGCTTGGGTCATGGCTTGTATTTTGCCTTAGGTGGCTATGCGTTTGGCATGTACCTAACACGTGAGACTGCTGTCGACGCGCTTCCTGATTTTATGCGTTTCTTGAGTTGGACTGAGATGCCATGGTATTGGGCTGGCACGCAGCACTTTTGGTGGGCAGTCGTACTGGTCGTATTAGTACCTGGCTTGGTTGCGTTTATATTTGGTTTCTTTGCTTTTCGCTCCAAAATCAAAGGCGTTTATTTTTCTATCATCACCCAAGCCATGGTCTATGCAGCAGCCTTGCTATTCTTCCGTAATGAGACAGGCTTCGGTGGTAACAATGGCTTTACTGGTTTTACTACCCTTTTAGGTTATGACATTACTGCTGCCTCTACCCGCTCTATGCTGTGCTTTGTCACAGCCTTAGCATTGTTAGTCTCTTATATGGGTTTGCGTCATTTAATGAATCAGCCTTATGGTCGAGTACTCGGTGCCATTCGTGATAGCGAAAACCGCTTGCAGTATCTAGGCTACCGTACGTTGTGGTACAAGCTATCCGCTTGGGTGCTGTCCGCAGTCATCGCTGGTATCGCAGGTGCGCTATACGTACCGCAAGTAGGCATTATCAATCCGAGTGAGATGAACCCAGTGAACTCAATTGAGATAGCCGTCTGGGTAGCGACTGGTGGTAGAGGAAGCTTAATTGGCGCGATCTTAGGAACTGGTGTGGTGAACGCTGTAAAAACCTACTTTACGGTCGCCTACCCTGAATTTTGGCTGTTGATATTAGGCGGACTGTTCGTCGTCGTGACGTTGTTTTTACCCAATGGCATTATGGGCTTGTTCGATCGATTTAAAAAGGAGAAACAATAATGCTAAACGATAAGCCCTCATCGACTGCACAATCGACCAAGGTGCTGTCTGAATATGATCATACTGATGGACGTGACGGTCTCAGTCACCCAAAAAAATCAGGCGTCGATTTTAGCCATGGTATCGCTCTGTACTTAGAAGATGTGAGCGTTTGGTTTGACTCGTTTCGCGCACTTAACAATCTGTCGCTCTATATCGAAGAAGGCGAGCTACGCTGTATTATCGGCCCCAACGGCGCTGGCAAAACCACACTAATGGATATCATTACAGGTAAAACCCGCCCTACCGAAGGCAGCGTATTTTTTGGTCAAACCCACAACCTTGCCAGCTTATCTACCGAACAAATCGCTGAAGCAGGTATCGGCCGTAAGTTTCAAAAACCTACTGTCTTTGAGAATTTTACGGTAATGGATAACCTATTACTTGCCGCGCCAAAAGACAAACGTGTGGTCAAAAGCTTGTTTAATAAACTCAATGCTGATACTCGCGATACCCTTGACTCCACCTTACAGCAAATTCGCCTGACTGATAAGATCAACAAGCCAGCTGGTTTGCTCTCACATGGGCAAAAGCAATGGTTAGAGATTGGCATGCTACTGATGCAGAGTCCCAAACTGATTCTGCTTGATGAGCCAGTGGCAGGTATGACCGATGCAGAAACTGAGCATACCGCCGAGCTGTGTCTACGCCTCAAAAAGAACCATACTTTGGTCGTGGTTGAGCATGATATGACCTTTATCGATGCCATCAGTGAAAAAGTCACGGTATTGGCACAAGGAGCGATTTTGGCCGAAGGTACATTAGCGGAAGTACAAGCCAATGAAGCAGTAATTGAATCCTATTTAGGTCGATAGCCGAACGAATCATCTAGACGAGCCAAACGAATATTCCCTTTGAAATATTAAAAAAGTTTTAGAGTTTAGGAGACAGCCATGTTACAAGTGAACGATATCAACCAGTATTACGGCGGCAGTCATATTTTACGAGATGTCTCGTTTACAGCACCTGTAGGCGCATGCAGCGTGGTACTTGGACGTAATGGCGTGGGCAAAACCACGCTACTTAAGTGCCTGATGGGGATACTACCGATTAAATCAGGAGAGATTTTGCTCAATGATAAAGACATCAGCAAGATGTCTCCCGAGCAACGTGTTCGAGCAGGACTGGCTTATGTACCACAAGGCCGCGACATTTTTTCGACACTGACGGTAGAAGAGAACATATTAATTGGTATGGCAAAGTTTTCACGCAGTAAGGCCAAACATGTACCTAAATATTTATATGATATTTTTCCCGTACTCGATGAGATGAAACATCGACGTGGTGGTGATTTGTCTGGTGGTCAGCAGCAGCAACTTGCTATCGCCCGTGCCCTAGCCTCCGAGCCGACTGTGTTAATTTTAGACGAGCCAACTGAAGGTATTCAGCCCTCTATCATTAAAGACATTGGCCGAGTCCTACGTGACTTGGCTGACAAAGGTGATATGGCCATTGTGCTGGTTGAGCAATTCTATGAATTTGCTGAAGAGCTAGCTGACAATTACACCGTACTATCACGTGGTAAGGTAGTCTCACAAGGCGCAGGCGATACGATGGTCGAAAACAAAGTGCAAGATCTGGTCGCCATCTAATTTCTTTTAATAATAGATGTAATAATACAAATTGGTAGTGAACGCTCGATAATGCTAAAAATGGCACTTTTATCTCAAGCTGCTAGCTACCAAGATTACATATAATCACGAAAACACTCCTTAATTAAAGTCACTTTTTTCACCTCACTTCTTATCTTTTTTTACTCTTAGCCTATACATTCTGTACCATCTCAAAAACTCAAATTACTCACACCCCCTGATTGGCGTCATAGCAATTATGTATGCCCAGCGAACGAAATTTGCTATTATAGTCAGCATTTTATTATCAATATTATGATGCCCTTATGATGATTCATCCTCAGTACGATCCTGTAGCATTAGCAGTTGGACCTGTTGAAGTCCATTGGTATGGGCTGATGTATTTGTTGGCATTTGCCGCCGCCTACGGACTGGCATGGTATCGCAGTACCAAGCGTGAAGGCTGGACGACAGATATGGTCTCTGACCTAGTGTTCTTTGGCGCACTTGGTGTGATATTAGGTGGCCGTGTCGGCTATGTATTGTTTTATCAGTTCAGCGAGCTACTCCAAAACCCTGCCTATCTGTTCAAGGTCTGGGAAGGCGGTATGTCATTCCATGGTGGCCTGATTGGTGTCATGTTGGGTATGCTGTATTTTGCCCGCAAATATAAAAAGACACCTTTCCAAGTGCTCGATTTTGTCGTTCCCTGTGTACCAACTGGTTTATTGTTCGGACGTATTGGTAACTATATCAATGCCGAGCTATGGGGCCGCGTCTCTGATGGTGGCTACAACTGGTTGACCTACTTCCCGCAGGCCGCTAGTGTTGATATGCAGCAGCTACAAGCCAATCCTGCGCTGCAAGACCTTATGACTGAAGTCAATGGTCAGTACCTGTTGCCTCGTCACCCGTCGCAACTGTATGAAGCCCTTGCAGAAGGTCTACTGTTGTTTCTATTCTTGTGGTGGTACTCATCAAAGCCCCGTCCTCGTATGGCAGTGACCGGTGTCTTTATGCTTGGTTATGGCTTTAGCCGTTTCATCATTGAGTTCTTCCGCCAGCCAGATATCGACCAAGGATTCATCTTGCTAGGTTGGATGACCAAAGGTCAGATACTAAGCGCCCCAATGATAATTATCGGTCTGTTCTTGATTGGTTACGCCTATAAACGCGGCATCTACGACTGGGGTAAGCAAGCTGCTTATTAAGCCTACCCTTTTGTGATAAAGGTTGATGACTTAAAATAGGGTCTGCTATCAAAACGCTTATCCTAGCAATACTTTCAATAATGACAGTGTATATATCGACTATCCATCTAGCCTGTATGCGCTGTCAGCAGTAACTAAAGAGCATTTTATGATCAATGGCATCCAAAGTAATAACGAGCAGGCATATCTTGATTTGCTACGCCACGTTCTCGACAATGGCACCGAAAAAGGCGATCGTACTGGTACTGGTACGCTTAGCCATTTTGGCGCACAGCTACGCTTTGACTTAGCAGAAGGCTTTCCACTGCTAACGACCAAAAAGGTTCACTTTAAATCTATCGCTTATGAGCTATTATGGTTTTTAAGTGGCAGCACTCATGTTGACTATCTACAACAGAACAACGTTCGTATCTGGAATGAGTGGGCGACAGCAGAACAGACCGCGCGCTTTAACAGACCTGCTGGCGATTTGGGTCCTATCTATGGTCATCAATGGCGTAACTATGGCGCGACCAAAAATGAAGATGCCAGTTATAACGCTGATGGCGTCGATCAAATCGCACAAGTCGTTGAACAGATAAGGACCAATCCGAATTCACGTCGTTTGATTGTTTCTGGCTGGAATCCAGGTGAGGTAGAGCAAGTAGCCCTACCACCATGTCATACGTTATTTCAGTTCTTTGTCGCAGACAATAAGTTGTCATGCCAGCTGTATCAGCGTTCTGCTGACTTATTCCTAGGCGTGCCTTTTAACATTGCGAGCTATGCGCTATTGACTCATATGATCGCGCAGGTATGTGGTCTAGAAGTTGGAGAGTTTGTTTGGACGGGTGGTGATTGTCATATTTACCAAAACCACCGTGAACAGGCCGAGCTACAGTTAACACGCTCGCTATATAAACTGCCGACATTGTCTTTGAACCCTGAAGTAAAAGACATATTTGCGTTTGAGTACGAAGACATTAGCGTCAATGACTATGAGTCGCACCCTGCTATCAAAGCCAAAGTTGCCGTATAAAGTTAGTCTGGTTAACTACACTGAATCAGAGCAAAATTTAAGAATATAATAAAAAGGATATATTATGAGCTATGCCCATACCGAAGTTGCCCAAATCGCTGCTATTAGTAGCAATCGCTGTATCGGCAAAAACAATGAGCTACCGTGGCATATCTCAGCAGATTTGCAACATTTCAAAAGCATGACGACCAAAGAAAACGATAGCAAGATTCAAGGTATCGTAATTATGGGTCGTAAGACATTTGAGTCGATGGGTAGTAAACCATTACCAAAACGCGTGAGCTTCATTGTCACGACACAGATGGATTATGCTGAGACAAAAGGTCTCGCAGATAGCAGCAATGCTTATGTGGTACACAACCTAGATGATGCCCTGACACAAGCAGCTAGCCTAGCACATGGCGCGCATCTCGATACGATTTGGGTGATTGGCGGTGAGCGCGTATTTAGTGACGCTTTGATGTACACCGACCGTATTGAGTTGACTCATGTAGATACTGATATTGCAGACGGCGATGCCTTTTACCCTGAGCTGCCAGAACGCTTTAAAGTAGCAGACGAATCTGAGCAAATGCACGATGAGAAAAGCGATTTAAGCTTTAAATTTACCACTTACAAAGTAGAAACTGATAAGTAGTAAAAGCCTATTAAAAAAGGGGCAGTCTTGGATAATTTTACTTATCCCAGACTGCCCCCTTTTTCGTTTACTCTTCACAAAGTCTTATTTGTATACAATCAATAAAAACTGCTGCTTGATACTATCTAATCTATTACTCGTGCAATACTTTATAAACCGTTTTTGCGAGTACTGGTCCGATGCCTTGTACGCCTGCCAACTCTTGCTGTGAAGCGCCAAGTAGCTGCTGCATACCACCAAAATGATTGAGCAAGTCACGACGACGTTTCTCACCCAGTCCCGGTATTACCTCTAGCACTGATGACGAGCGACGCTTATCGCGTTTTTTACGGTGAGCAGTAATTGCAAAACGATGCGCCTCATCACGAATATGCATCAGCAAGTGCAATGCTTTGCTATCCATCGGTAAATCTAACGGCTCATGATCGATAAAGTGCAATACCTCAAGCCCAGCCTTGCGCCCTTCCCCTTTTGCCACACTAATGAGCAAGGTGTCGCCAAGAATACCCAACTCAGTTAATACTTCTTTGGCAATGCCAAGCTGACCTTTACCACCATCAATCAGTAGTAAATCCGGCAACGGCTGCTTCTTATAACGTCGAGTCAGTACTTGTTTCATCGCTGCATAGTCATCGCCACCTTGGATATCATGAATAGCATACTGACGGTAATCGCGACGGCGCGAGCCACCTTGGTCAAACACCACACAGCTACCAATGGTCGCCTCACCCATCGTATGTGAGATATCAAAACACTCAATGCGATCAATCGTCCGATCGGTGACAGTCGCCAGTACGTCTTTTAGTGCGCCAAAGCGTGCATGCAGCTCTAAATAATCGCCAAGCTTGGTTTTTAATGCATTACTGGTATTCAATGTGGCTAAGTCTAGCCACTCTGAACGGTGCTCGCGGACATTGGTCTTGATGACTACTTTATTACCAAAATGCGTTGCCAATGCTTCACTCACTGCCACCTGATCTGGTATCTGATGGCTCAATATGATTTCAGCTGGCAGATCGTCGGTCACTTGGAAATAAAATGACGTAATAAAAGCTGATAAATTGTCTGCTAGCGACTCACTACTATCCACATCTGGGAAATAGTTTTTTCCGCCCAATACACGGCCGCCACGTACCGTCAGCACATTCACACAGGTCATGCCAGCCTGACTAGCAATCGCAATCACATCTGCCTCACCTTGTACGGTATAGACCGCTTGCCTTGCTTGTACTTCACGTAGCATGGACAGCTGATCGCGATAAAATACTGCTTTCTCAAAATCTAGTGCTTCAGCTGACGCTTCCATCTTTTCAATCAGCGTACTATGGATATCGCTAGAGTCGCCCTTTAAAAAACGAATGGTATTATTCACGTCTTCTGCGTACTCTTCTGGCGATACCAAGCCGACACAAGGCGCACGGCAACGTTTGATCTGATACTCAAGGCAAGGACGCTGACGCTGCTTAAAAAAGGTATTGGTACATTGACGCATTTGAAACATTTTTTGCATCAATACCAGCGTTTCTTTTGCCGCATGTGCAGAGGGAAACGGGCCAAAGAATCGACCCTTTTGGTGATTACCCTTGCCGCGACCATAAGCCAACCGTGGATAAGGCTTATCGGCTGAGATAAACACATAAAGATAGGATTTATCATCACGCAGCAGCACATTATAAGGTGGACGATGCTCTTTGATCAGATTCTGTTCAAGCAACAGCGCTTCGGTCTCACTACGCGTAATGATAGTCTCAATATTATGAATCCGCGCCACTAGCGCCCGTGTCTTTGGATGATCTATCGTTTTGGCAAAATAGCTATTTACCCGACTTTTTAGCGACTTAGCTTTACCAACGTATAATATATCGCCGTTCTTGCCCAGCATCTTATACACCCCTGGCAAGTTAGGCAGGCGCTTAATCAGATGCTTAAGACGGACTTTTCTATCATCGACAGGACTCGATTCTGAGACATTAACCATAGAATTTATTGCTCTTAAAAACCTTAGTAATACTGCTAGTTATGGGGCGGGAGTCATTGTTTTACAAGCTAATTATTATCGCAGCGCTACCCATAAAAAAGCCAGCTTTTGCCGGCTTAGTTTGTTCTATTATTGTTTATTCGATCACATACTATTAATGACGGAAGTTAGCCATCAGTGCTGGGATACCCGGCAGCATACCAACGATAGCCATAACACCTGTCAATACCACAAACATAATACCCGGTATGATCCAGCGGCTCATCTTAGTCAAATTAGCGCTACGTTCTTTAGAGCCAATCAAGCCCAAGTTATCAAGCAACAACGTGAGCGACCAACCAAAGGCTGGGTTAACCAATGCCGACGCGAATACCACGATAGCAGCAGATTGCGTGGTTTTACCTTCGCGCGTCATCTCCATACCAGCTTCTAGTAATGGAATAAATACCCCAACGATCAAGGCCACACACATCACTGGCTGCCAAATGGCCAAATCCATCGGATAGCCCCAAACACCTGCGATAATACAAAACAATGCCGTCAATAAAGCACCGGCAGGAATCGGACGTTTGGCAATCGCTGCAGGAACAATATACGTTCCCCAAGATGACGCAAAATTGGCACCACCCAATACAGAGCCGACTACCTGACGAAATGAAGCGCTGGTCATCGTGTCATCAATATCCATAAGCACTTTTTCAGTACGCTTAGGATAGCTGATTTTTTGGAATACTTGATGGCCCAAGAAATCTGGCGACCACATTGCCACGGCCAAAATAGCAAACGGCAATACTACAATGAAGCTTTCAATCGTCGGCAGACCTAACATCCAACCTGTGTTTTCGCCCCACCAATACATTGGATTCATGTTTGGTAGACCTGGTGCTGTTTTGAACTCAAAAGGTGCGCCCAATGCAAAGGCAAGACCACCACCTAACACACAGCTTAGCGGTACCGCGAGCCAGCGTTTTTGCCAATGCTCAAGCAACGCATACAGCAGGATAGTCGCCAAAATAATAAAGAAAGCGATATGCGACATGCCAATCCCTTCTGCCCAAGCGAAGAGGTTTTTGACCTGTGACGTGGTACCGATAAAGCCCAAGTAAATCAAGAGGCCACCGCAAACACCTTTACTGGTCAAATTAGCCAGTAGACTCCCCCCTTTACTAATCGCAAGGAGCAGACCAAAAGCACCGATAAGCAAACCAAAGGCCATCGGGTGCCCACCAGCTGCTACCACAATAGGAATCAGAGGGATTAATGGGCCATGAGTACCTGCGAGGTTGGCCGTCGGCAGTAGAAAGCCCGAAAATAAGATAATAAAGAAGGAGACGATCAATAGCTCATAGCGTACGTTTTCTAAGACAAACGCATCACCTAAGCCGAGTGGGCCTGCAAAGGTTGCTGCAATGGCGCCCACCATAACAACTTTACCGATGGTCGCGGCCATTGCTGGAATAGTATCTTCGTATTCAAAACGGTAATCACGGAATGGTAAATTAGGACGCCAGCGTTTCGGCTGCATGATTTGTAATTCATGGTTTAAATAAGCATCACGACTGTCGAAACTAGAACTGGGCTTATGCAAATCTACATAACTGCCTTGTACTTGATTGTCGTGGGTTACGTTCGAGGTCGGCGTATTAGACCCTGAAGAGGGGGTCTGAGGGTTACTCATCACATTTCCTTGTGTCGATTACGTCTTTGATTGACTGCACACGCTCTGCTCTAATGGTATAGACCAAAGCGCCTATTACAAACTGCGAACTATTGTATGCCAAGACTTGATGAAATGCGAACCTCAAACCATTTAAAGATACTATGTATCTCATTATAATATATAAACTAAAGTTTCTATTTGAGACAAAATTGACCTTAATATAAAACCATGAGGAAAAAATCTCTCTTTTATAGATGTTGAATTAGGATAAACGACCATTTTATTGATAATGATTTGCAACTAGATGATTTTTTATCACATAGATGAATAGCAAAGATAGTTATAATAAATAACGATCTTTACTTATAAGTGGGCATAAATATGTAATTTTGGTTACGCTTTAAAGCTAGCGGGCTGGGTGCTTTTTAATTATGATAAATACTTTTTATCGATTTATTTCTCAGTGATACTGTTTAAAACCGCATTATTGATACAATCAAAAAATTGAGAAAAGGCAACAGGACAAGTTTATGAGCGTATTACCTACCAATTTTGAGACTTTGAAACGTCGGGCCAAGCAAAGCATCATGCCATTGCTGACACCGCATTTATTAAAGCTGCGCCTTAATACTTATGCACCATACATTGGTGCAGGTATCAAAATCGATCATATCAGTCTCGATCAGGGTTTGTGCGTAGTAAGCATGGGACTAAACACTCTGAACAAAAATATCGTCGGTACTCAGTTCGGTGGTAGCTTATATTCAATGGTTGACCCTTTTTATATGCTTATGTTGATGCATCAACTGGGTAGTAATTACGTGGTGTGGGACAAAAGCTCACACATCGATTTTGTTGCACCTGGTAATAGTAAAGTCACTGCTCGCATGAAAATACCTAGTTCTGAAATCATCACTATTCAAGAGCTGACAAAAGAAGGCGAAGCGGTATTCCGTGAGTATAAAGTCGACATCGTGGATGAGCAGCAAAAGCTAATTGCGACCGTTACCAAGACGTTATACATTAGACTACGCAAATACAGTAAGTCCAAAGAGCAAGTCAATCGCATCGATACATTTGATGCTCCATAAACTTTGGCTGATAACTGATAGTATTAGAGCTGATAAAACTTAAATTATTAATGCTATACATACAAAAACCCCAATCTAGCTTTCGCATAGATTGGGGTTTCGTCTTTTTTGGTATGGCCCGCTTATTTATAAATAAACCTATGAATAAGGGCTTGTATCTACTATTACCTTGTCTTGAGCCAATCCTAAATTATAGGACTAACTCAAAACGGCAAACTTGTGCTTAGATACCAGGTGCAGTATCAACTGCATCAGGTACGCCAGCGTCAGTTTTTTTCTTAGCAACTGGACGAGCACCAAGTTTTTCGCGGATACGTGCTGATTTACCAGAGCGCTCACGTAAGTAGTATAGTTTCGCACGGCGAACAGCACCGCGACGTTTCACTTCGATGCTCTCGATGATTGGTGAATGCAATTGGAATGCACGCTCAACGCCAACGCCGCTTGAGATTTTACGTACGGTAAACGCTGAGTTTAAACCGCGGTTACGCTTAGCAATTACAACGCCTTCAAAAGCCTGTAAACGCTCACGCTCACCTTCACGTACTTTTACTTGTACCACAACGGTATCGCCGGGTGCAAAGCTTGGGCGCTCAAGCAATTGAGCGTTTTCGATGACCTGAACCAATGGATGCTTGTTGCTCATGAGAGTTATCTCCTCACATTAGATAATAGAGGCTTGACGCATATCACCTGTTTGTAATAATTAATCGCATCTCTTTATAGTGAGACACAACGTAAATGGGTTATAACCAACGGCCACTATGCTATGACTCGTTTTATTATTGCTCAAAATTCTGTTTCTTAACTGTTTATCAAACTTAGTCACGATAAATTTAGATTTTAAAAATCTACTTTTTATCTGCTTTGGCTAATGCTTTCAACCACTTCGCTTGCTCTACCGTTGGGGTAAACGCTTGCCATAAGTCTGGACGACGCGTTTGCGTACGATTGACTTGCTGACTAAAACGCCACTTAGCGATATTGGCATGGTGACCTGAAAGTAATACCTCAGGAACCGCCATACCCGCAAACTCATGCGGCTTAGTATAGTGTGGACAGTCAAGCAAGCCATCGACAAAAGAGTCTTGCTCCGCTGACTTATCATCACCCATGATATCGGGCAGACGACGTATCACACTATCCATCAGCACCATTGCTGGCAACTCGCCACCAGTCAACACGTAATCACCTAACGATACTTCCATATCGACATATTGTGATAGTAAACGCTCGTCAATACCTTCATAACGACCGCATAATAAAATCATGCCATCGTAATCAGTCATATTGACTACGCTACTCTCACTAAGCGTCTGTCCTTGCGGTGACATATAAATCACCGGACAGTGCTCACTATCGACACGGCAACCATGTTGACTGGCACGCAATCGTGCATCCTCAATGGCTTTCGATAATGGCTCAGCCATCATCACCATCCCAGGACCACCCCCATAAGGGCGCTCATCAATACGGCGATAGTTATCGGTGGTATAATCACGTGGATTAATGCATTCAATCGTAACTTGCTCTTGAGTCACTGCTCGGCCCGTGATTCCAAATTCACGAATCGTGGCAAACATCTCAGGAAAAATACTAATTACGGCAAAATACATCTGATGTCTACTTGCGTTAAGGCTAAAACAATCGGTGTAAGTAATAACAACGTCTGACTAAAAAGCCAGAAACGCTATCAGTAATCACTCGGCCATGCCACAAGCACTGTTTTTTCAGTCATATTGACTTCTATCACAGTTTGCTTATGCCATGGAATCAGGCGTTCTTCATTGTCTAAACTGTCTGAATTTGCCGTTACACGCATGATATCATGGGCACCGGTTTCAAACATTTCAGTGATATTACCTAGATACTCATTCTGCTCGTTCATCACGCGCAGACTGACCAAATCCGACCAATAATATTCGTCTTCAGCTGTTTCAGGTAGGACGTTTTGTTCGACCCAAACGGTAACACCGTTCATAGTCTCAGCAATATTACGATCAGGAATCTGCTCAAATTGAGCCACAATTCCTGTTCCTTGCTCACGCCAAGCCTTCACAGTTAAAGGTTTCATGCCAGTGGCAGTTTTCATCCACCATGGCTTCATGTCGAATATTGCTGTACGGTCATCCGTATCACTGAATACCCAAAGCCAGCCTTTAATGCCGTAAGGCTTCTTAAGCTGACCAATTTTCATAAGGGCACTAGCGTTTGGAACAGATGACATAGCAGCTAACCTAACAATGATTAAAACAGCAATTGCAAAAACAATTGCGTCAAAAGCGATAAACAGTTAATGGCGCACCCTGGTCAGACCAGTTACGCTATGTATTCTAAAGTCTACTGAGTCATGTCATAGTTTTGCTACGAACGTCTCAGTAACAACCAAAACTTAAGCAGTTGCTTCAGTTTGAGCTGCAGACTTGTTGTAAGCTTTTGCTAATGAAGCAACGCGATCTGAAGGTTGTGCACCTTTTGCGATCCACGCATTGTACGCTTCCATGTTTAGGCGTACTGCTTCTTCAGACTCTTTAGCGAGTGGGTTAAAAAAGCCGATGTTTTCAATATAGCGACCGTCACGCGCGCGGCGTTGATCAGCAACAACTACTTGATAAAATGGGCGTTTCTTGGCACCGCCCCGTGCTAAACGAATAACAACCATGTGAATTCTCTCTTTCGCAGGTATACCAAAAAGGGCATAATTATATCACAGTCTTTATTTGTTGAAAACATAAACTGTGCATATTTAATTATTTATTAACAATAGCTTAAATGACGACCTAAGTAAAATATAACTGATGATAATGGCTTATTTTTAAAGTTTTTCTTTAGGTTCTATAGGTTACTATCCCTCTCTCTGAAAAACAGATGATTGCTAGATACACCTATCCTTAAGCTTAACTTTATATCTATTCCAATAATTATCCGGCTCGTTCGTCGATTGCATACTGTATCAGTACTATTTATTGGTTATGCTATTCTATGATATACCGCCATAAATTAACGTATATACTCGCCTTAAGGCAATCGTATTTAAAGAGCTACAGGCTATATCACACTAACTTTTCTTTTACTCTGCTGGACACATATGATATCTCCAAACCCAAAACCGCGTCGTAAAGGTTGGCTGCCACGCTCTTATTCCAATACTTGGCTAACGACCTTGATGGTTGCCTTTATCGTGCTTATCAGTGTGAGCTTGTCAATTTTGTTCTTTTGGCGCAGTCTATATCTGCCAGAGTTAAAAAATCATGCGCGTTATTTGACGAGTGAGGTGCAGCTGATCAATAGCGTTAATAAAGATTGGCAAGGACGGCCCGAAGTACGCCAATGGATTTACCAGCACTCTCATGTCGTCGTAGTAAATAACCCTAGTGACTTTCCAGAAGTCGCTGACAAGCCGTTCGTGAGCTTTTTTACGGACGTACTACAACGTGAAATCGGTGCACAGCTTGGTCGCCCTGTAGAAGTCTATTTTAAATTTAAGCCAACACCGCAGCTATGGGTACAAGACAGCCGTGATGACAGTTTTTGGGTGCGTGAGCCTGTCGTCTACTATTCGCAGTATAGCCCGACGTTACTGGTGCTATTTTTGATTGGACTGCCTATCCTATCGCTACTAACGATTATTCTATTAGCCCGTCAGTTGAATCGCCCGCTACGCTACCTACAACGGGCGGCTACTAACTATATTCGTCTTGGTCATGCAACCACACTGCCAACGCAAAAAGGCCCCACAGAAATACGTCAAGTTAATATGGCGTTTAACCGACTGTTCACAACATTGAATCAGGCGCAAAAAGAGCGAACAATCATGCTTGCCGGCATCTCACACGATCTGCGGACGCCGTTGACACGTATGCGCTTAACCGCAGAAATGCTACCAGATGATTTTTTCCGTGAAGGGCTGATTTACGATATTGAGGATATGGATGCCATTTTGGAGCAGTTCATCTCTTTTATGAAAGATGGTTCTGATGAGCCAGTCAGCTTGACCAACCTAGACACTATATTTAATGAAATCATGGTGCAGTTTGCGCCAATGAAGTTTGTATATGAGTCAGAATGCGACAAGGTCGTCCCTGTACGTCCATTATCCATCAAGCGTCTGATTATCAACTTGGTCAATAATGCCAATCGTTATGGAAAGCCACCTATTTATTTATCAGCAACGGTTGTACCGACATTTATAGAAACTGTCGAAGACGAAGATACGGATGTGGTCAGCGAAAATGTGGTGAATAAAGAAGCTCAAGAACAGCTAGTGATTTGTGTACGAGATTGCGGTGATGGCGTCGCTGACGATCAATTAGAGCGAATTATGCAACCGTTTGAACGTGGAGAGACGGCACGGACTACTCAAGGTAGTGGACTAGGTCTTGCGATTGTTGATCGTATTGCACGATTACATCATGGTACTGTTGAAGCCATCAACCACCCTGAAGGCGGGCTACAAGTATGCGTACGTATTCCCCTACTCTCCAAAGTCGCTGGAGATACTACGCTAGCGGCTGATGTAGAAGAGGTATCTGAGGTAGACAATACGGTACCAAATTCAAAATAGTGATGAGACTTTAATCTGAATAAGCAAAGAGGTCAACGCTAGTATTTGCTACCAATAGCCGGCGGAATATACTCAGCACTGTTAGTAAAAGCTAGTGGCTGGGTAATTTCAGCCTGAGCTGTTTGTAGTGTTTGGGTCGTTGACGGCTGTTTTAAGAACAAATAATAGCCTAGCGTAATCGCATTCAACACTACCAAGCCACCAAATAAATATGGCATCCTATGCCCTCCTATGACATTGTCCAACTGTCTTAAAAATAGCGACAAGTGCGTCACCCAGCTATAAATCTGTATCCTGTTATACCATTAAGATGACGCTGATTGTCTTTAGTATCATGACTAATAATTATGGCCTAGCCTGATGATTTAGCCTGATAGCTTGCTCTTATAGCTTAGCCCTATAACTTGGTCTAATCTGACAACTTAGTATCGAAGTCGCGCTCGCTTTTCTCTTGGGTCAATTCATCAGCAGCAAGAATTTGCGTTAATGGTTTGATAGGCCATGTCATCACAAACCTTGCACCGCCTAATTCGCGACTCTCATCTACCTTCATACTACCATTAAACCAAAAGGCAATGCGCGATACAATAGACAAGCCTAGACCATAGCCACCTGACGCGCGTGTACGGCTGTCATCTAAGCGTGAGAATGGAATGAACACTTTTTCACGATCTGCTTCAGGAATACCATGTCCATCATCTTCGACACTGACGAAGGCATTACCTTTTTTGACACCTGCACTAATGATAATGGTTGTTTCTGCATAGCGTAATGCATTACCTGCAAGGTTCTGAATCACACGGTGTAAGTAACGTCTATCTGCCACTGCCGTTACTTTTGCATTTGGCAAACTGGTTACTATTTTGATAGGTTTACCTAGCGCATTGGTTTCGCGCTCGATCTGCTCTAACAGCTCTCTTAAGTTTACTGGTTCTAAATCTAGCTTAGGTGACCCTTCCTCAAGCTTAGCATAGGTCAAAATCTCATCAATCAAACCATTAAGCGATTCAATATCTTCATCAATATAGTCACGCTGCATAAAACGTGAGTCTTCGTCATCCGTATCAGCAAGCATATCTACCGCAAATCGAATACGAGCCACTGGCGTACGCAGCTCATGTGAGACCGCTCGGGTAAGCTCTCGCTGTGATTCAATCAAACGCTTAATATGCGAGGTCATGGCATTAAAAGTCGCTGACAAACGCGCTATTTCATCTTGACCAATAACCTGTACTTGAATATCAAGGTTACCTTGACTGACCTCATTCACACCTACCTGAATCAATTGTAGCTTACGTTCAAGCGGGAAGATGAGCGCATATACACCTAAGCTAATTAGGAACATACTGATAAGAATCATACTAATAATTAAGTTAAGCGGGAACCAATTAAATAACGGTATAGGCCCAATCAAAATTGCCATATCATTGATTTCAGAGGGTACTATTACCCTAATCGCAGAGTTACTCGTACTACTGTTAGTATCTTGCAGCGATATAACAACTTCATCACGGCGCAGGCGAGACATCTGATCTGAATCTAACTCAAGTGTATTGACTGCTTTGAACGCTAAAGGAAAAGAAAACTTTTTCTCCAATTCAGCCAAACGTGCGCGCTTGTCCGATAATGTCATGTGATAAGACAAATCATCTAATAAAAAGACCGCGATTGCCCGTACTTGCTGTTCGGTAACTTGAGAGATTCTTGCTGTTAACACACTCTTATTATCCGGCAAGCGATAATAAACATCTGCATATACAGGCTGGTTAAAATAACGCACAACGGTATTATCATTTTTAAAGCGGCGTAGCTCACTGGCGCTAAAATCTACTTCGTCAATAGGCAAGACTTTAAAAGTAGTACCAAACAAACTACTCGCATCTGATAACCAATATTCACGCTCTTCTTCGCTATTTTGGTGAGAGATTCCTTCACTCACCAAATGGAACGCCCCCATTGCCATATTTTCACGATAGGACTGCACACGCTCCTTATTAATGGTATCCATCAATAACTGCGCAAACAGTGCCACACACAAACAGACTATAAGTAGCCCAGCATAGATACGAACAAAAATACTGTGTTTTAAAGAAGAGACTAATGACATACGTGCCGTGACCAACTTAATAAATAGAGATTGCCAATCTCATCAAACATATAGATAGTACTATGTGTTTGATGATATCGAACATGATCGAATAGAGATAGACTTTAACTTTTAATTACCGCATTTTAATTCATATGTGGCAATCATCCAAAGACTTATATGTATGACATATATTTAGTCAGCGTCTATAATAATGGCTTAATTAAACCACATAACACTGCATTTAAGTTTAAAAATTAAAATTTAGCCACAAAAAAACCAGCATCGTTGCTGGTTTTTTCGAATAGTGATCAATAATTAATCAACCTATAGAAGCAACAATATTAGTTGCCTTCTTTTACGAATAGATAGCCTTTACTACGTACGGTCTTAATACGCTTTGGATTTTCTGGATCATCACCGATTTTTGGACGAATACGTGAGATACGCACGTCAATTGAACGATCTTGACCATCATACTCAATACCGCGTAGACGCTCAAAGATATCCTCACGAGATAGAATACGACCTGCGTTAGAAGCAAGCAACCATAGTAGATCATATTCAGCACTGGTAAAATCAACCAACTCATCACCTAGGTTAACTGAACGACCGCCGTTATCAATTACCAACTCGCCAAACTCTAGACGTTGTGGCACATCTTCTGATGGTGCATTTTCTGAACGGCGTAATAGCGCACGAATACGAGCAAGCAATACACGTGGCTGAGCAGGCTTGGCAACATAGTCGTCAGCACCCATCTCAAGACCCAATACCTGATCCATGTCTTCAGTACGTGCAGTCAACATCAAAATTGGATTTTGATAATGTGGGCGTACTTCACGGCATACAGTCAAACCATCGCTACCAGGTAGCATGACATCAAGTACAACCATATCTGGTTGCTCATTGACGATACGGCGAATAGCGCGATTACCATCAGTTTCAATTGCCACTTCTAAACCATTTTTGACCAAGTAATCTTGAGTCAACATGGCCAGACGCTCATCATCTTCAACAATCAAGATTCGGGGGGTGTTGTCTTCTTCATTCGTTGTCATTGTTATATCCTCTAATACATCTAATTTAAAAGCAGTAAAAGTAAGAGCGGTAAAATTAATAGCACCATATAGTGGCACAATTGATGTTCGTATAGCTGTTACAAACTTGGTAGCACAGTATACTATTAAATTATCAGCTTCCTATACTATAGCTGATAGTCGGTAACAAAACCTATAAACTACCCCTATCAAAACTTTAGTTTGCGTCCAAAAATTACGCCAATTACTTCGTTAGTACATCGCAATTTGTATTATCTATTGTTTGCTGATTAGCCAAACTATCGAGCCAACATTATCGCGTACAGTTACTGCCCGTTACTTATAATACGTTATGTCTAATATAACCATATATTACCGTTGTCGCCAGTGTCTTTTTAAGAAAATTCCAATGGACGATGATTCATTGATAATAAAAGATTTTTCCTGAGAATAGATTGAACTGCCACAAATAATAGACAAATAACAACCATGTCTATTTACCGCAGAACCGTTAATTTCATAATGAATAGACATAAAAAAACAGCCCATATAATGGACTGTCTTTTTATTATTACTTTTAGCGATAACTCTAAATGATTAGCTAGAGCCATCAATAATAAATTACGCGCGGTTTTTGTACTTACGGATAGTCTGTAATTGTCCTACTGACTCTGCAAGTGAGGCCAAAGCAGCATTGGTTTGTAGCGTATCAGACTGGTTAACTAGCATTTGCTCAGCCTTTTTACGTGCTTCAACGATTTTGCTTTCGTCAAGATTGTGTGCACGCATGGCTGTATCAGCCAATACCGTAACCATCTTAGGCTGTACTTCTAATACACCACCTGAGACGTAAATTACTTCTTCTTCACCGTTTGGTGTTTGCACTCGCATTGCACCTGGCTTTAGCAAAGTAATAAGCGGTGTGTGACCTGGCAATACACCAATCTCGCCTTCGGTACCAGTAGCTATTAACATGCTAATTTCGCCTGAATACAACTCTTCACGAGCACTTACGACGCGACATTGTAACGTTGCCATACTTAATTCCTTACCATCAAAGCGCGATCAAAAAACAGTAAAACTGCGATGCGTTACTGAAGAGTAGATACAAGGTTTATATTATATCTACTCGTTAGCTTATGCTCATACAACTTACGCTGACTTAGACTTCATTTTTTCAGCTTTAGCGACTACTTCATCGATGCTACCAGCCATGTAGAACGCTTGCTCTGGTAGGTCATCGTATTCACCGGCGATGATTGCTTTAAAGCTAGCAATGGTATCGCGTAGTGGTACGTATTTACCAGGTGCACCAGTGAAGACTTCAGCTACGTGGAATGGCTGAGACAAGAAGCGCTGAATCTTACGGGCACGATAAACAACCAATTTATCTTCTTCTGATAACTCATCCATACCCAAGATAGCGATGATGTCTTTAAGCTCTTTATAACGCTGTAGAACTTCCTGAACACCACGAGCAACATTGTAATGATCTTCGCCGATTACTTGTGGATCTAACTGACGCGACGTTGAATCCAATGGATCAACCGCAGGATAGATACCTTGTGATGCGATATCACGGCTTAGTACAACTGTTGCATCCAAGTGAGCAAACGTTGTAGCAGGTGATGGATCAGTCAAATCATCCGCAGGTACGTATACCGCCTGAACTGAAGTAATAGAACCTGACTGAGTTGACGTAATACGTTCTTGTAGTAAGCCCATCTCTTCAGCTAGTGTTGGCTGATAACCAACCGCTGACGGCATACGACCAAGTAGTGCTGATACTTCTGTACCCGCTAGTGTATAACGGTAGATGTTATCAACAAACAATAGTACGTCACGACCTTTGCCAGTCACAGGATCTTTGGTATCACGGAAGTACTCAGCCATGGTCAAACCAGACAGTGCAACACGTAAACGGTTACCCGGTGGCTCATTCATCTGGCCATATACCATTGCTACTTTAGACTTACTGAAGTCTTCCGTGTTTACAACGCCGGCTTCCTGCATTTCGTGATAGAAATCGTTACCTTCACGAGTACGCTCACCAACACCAGCAAACACTGACAAACCTTCATGTTTTAGAGCGATGTTGTTGATCAGCTCCATCATGTTAACGGTTTTACCAACACCAGCACCGCCAAACAGACCAACTTTACCACCTTTAGCAAACGGGCAAAGTAGATCGATAACTTTAATACCAGTCTCTAGTAGCTCAGTGCTGTTTGACTGATCCGCGTAGCTTGGCGCTTCACGGTGGATAGACCATTTTTCGTCAGCAACAACAGGACCTTCTTCATCGATAGGACGACCAAGAACATCCATGATGCGACCTAGCGTACCAGTACCTACAGGCACAGAGATAGGTGCGCCAGTATTAGTAACAGGTAGGTTACGCTTTAAACCTTCGGTTGAACCCATTGCAATAGTACGTACAATACCGTCACCCAGCTGTTGCTGTACTTCTAGGGTAGTTTCGGTACCGTCTACTTGCAAGGCATCAAAAATTTGAGGAACTTCATTACGGTTGAACTCAACGTCAAGAACCGCGCCAATAATCTGTACAATACGACCGCTACTCATTGCGTTCTCCTTGAACTTCTATATATAGGTGTAGTCAATTATGAAACAGCAGCAGCACCGCCAACGATTTCCGAGATTTCTCGGGTAATCGCCGCTTGACGCAGCTTGTTATAAACCAACTGTAAATCGTTAATAAGGTCACCAGCATTATCTGTTGCCGCTTTCATCGCAACCATACGTGAAGACTGCTCAGAGGCAATGTTTTCCATTACCGCTTGATAAACAATCGACTCAATGTAGCGACCAAGCAATTCATCAATTAACGTCTTGATGTCAGGCTCGTAGATATAATCCCAGCTAAGTTCTGTCTGTAGACCACTGTCTTCATCATCAAATGACTGCTCTGGTAGAGGAACCAACTGATTGACTGTTGGTTTCTGAGTCATCGCATTGATGAATCGGTTATAGACCACATAGATACGGTCAATATTGCCGTTGCTATAGTCTTCAAGCATCGCTTGAACCGGTGCATTCAATTGTTCAAACGTTGGTTTATCGCCATAATCGGTCACAGCCGATGTAACTTTACCACCAAAGTTTTTGAAGAAACTCACACCTTTGGCACCGATGACTGCAAACTCAGCTTGTACAGACTGATCTTGATAATCTTGGATACTTTTAGTTAGGGCTTTGAATAAGTTAATATTCAAACCACCCGCTAGGCCACGGTCAGAGGTAATGACAATATAGCCAACCTTATTGACTGGACGCGATACCATATACGGATGTTTGTAGTCTGATGAGGCATGCACCAAATGTGAAATAACCCGGCGCATACTATCAGCATACGGGCGACCCACTTCCATGCGCTCTTGTGCACGGCGCATTTTACTTGCCGCTACCATTTGCATAGCACGAGTAATTTTCTGGGTGCTTTTAATACTGGTGACTTTGGCACGTATCTCTTTTAAGCTTGCCATAATGATTCCAATATAAGAGGGTTAAAAAGCATTGGCGCATGCGACAATCGTTTGATATACAACATCAATCCTACAGAATAACATTTTATATCTTGTGGCATTACGCGATCTAATACCGGTAATGGTTAAAACAGTGGCGCAAATATCTGGTCAGACAACGCGCCACTTTATCAGCTCTAAGCTACAGTTATAACCAATTCGGCTTAACCCGTTAAATTAATAACTGTGATTTTGTTTAAAGGTCTCTAGAGATGACTTTAAACGACCTGCGATATCATCATTGTAGTTCGCAGTGTCATCAATCTCACGCATCAATTCACTTTGCTCATCATGCATATAACGTAGGTACGCTTCTTCGAAAGAACCAATCTTTTCGACAGGTACGTCAGCTAAGAAGCCTTCGTTTGAAGCATAGATAACGGCTGCTTGCTCAGAGATTGACATCGGCTGATACTGCTTCTGCTTCATCAATTCAGTCACACGCTCACCATGATCAAGCTGCTCGCGAGTTGCGTCATCAAGATCTGATGCGAACTGAGCGAATGCTGCTAGTTCACGATACTGAGCTAGAGCGGTACGAATACCACCAGATAGCTTTTTGATGATCTTAGTCTGAGCGGCACCACCAACACGAGATACCGAGATACCAGCGTTTACTGCTGGACGGATACCTGAGGCGAATAAGCTAGACTCTAGGAAGATCTGACCATCAGTGATCGAAATCACGTTGGTTGGTACGAATGCAGATACGTCACCGGCTTGTGTTTCAATGATTGGTAGTGCGGTTAAAGAACCAGTTTTACCTTTCACTTCACCGTTAGTGAACTTTTCTACATAATCAGCATTTACACGTGATGCACGCTCAAGTAGGCGTGAGTGTAAATAGAATACGTCACCAGGATAAGCTTCACGACCTGGCGGACGACGTAATAGTAGTGAAATCTGACGATAAGCAACTGCTTGCTTTGATAAGTCATCAAATACAATCAGTGCATCTTCGCCGCGGTCACGGAAGTATTCGCCCATCGTACAACCTGAGTACGGTGCGATATACTGAAGTGCTGCAGGCTCTGATGCTGAAGCAACCACAACAGTGGTATATTCTAGTGCGCCAGTTTGCTCAAGCTTACGTACTACGTTAGCGATAGTCGAACGTTTCTGTCCGATAGCCACATATACACATTTAATGCCTGACGCTTTCTGTGCGATGATCGCATCGATAGCCATCGCTGTTTTACCAGTCTGACGGTCACCAATGATAAGCTCCCGCTGACCACGACCGATTGGAATCATGGTATCAACGGCTTTATAACCAGTCATTACTGGTTGATCTACTGATTGACGGTCGATAACGCCTGGAGCGATCTTTTCGACTTTATCAGTCATCTTGGCATCGATAGGACCTTTGCCATCAATAGGATTACCCAAAGCATCAACAACACGGCCTAACAGCTCAGGACCTACTGGTACTTCAAGAATACGACCAGTACAATAGGCTTTTTGACCTTCTTGCAGCTTTAGGTAATCACCAAGTACTACCGCGCCAACAGAATCACGCTCTAAGTTTAGAGCCATTCCGTAGATTTCGCCTTCAAACTCAATCATTTCGCCGTACATGGCATCTTCAAGACCATGAATCTGCACGATACCGTCAGATACTTTGACAATCGTGCCTTCATTCTTTGCAGTTGCACCCGCATCAAGGTCTTGAATACGCTGCTTAATCAGGTTACTGATTTCCGCTGGATTCAATTGTTGCATTGCCTTGTTTCCTTTAATTTATGATAACCCGCCCACTGACTTAATTGCTCTTATAATCATACAGTCAATATTTGACTGTATTGATGATTGGCATTAGGCAGTTAGCTGTGTTTTTAACTGTTGTAACTTGCCGCGCATCGAATCATCAATGACTTTGTCACCGACTTTGATTGTAGCGCCTGCCAATAGGCTTGGATCAACTGATTCGTGAATCACTACACTAGCATTTAGCGAGGCAGCAAGACGCGTTTGTAGCGTTTGACGCTGTTCATCAGTCAATGGGTAGGCAGAGGTCACATATGCGTCAAGCTGCTTTAAGCTTATTGCCTTGTGACGGCGATAATGCTCATAAACTTCAGGAAGCAGCGCCAGACGCTCTTGTTCTGATAACTGTTTAACGAAGTTACTAAGTGCTACTGATACTTTTGGATAGCTTACGTTACTGTCAAGGCTAGTCCCTTGAGCTTCGCTTAATAACTGCTTAAAAGCAGAATCATTAGCGCTAGCTACTTGCGTATCATAAAGATCGACCAAAGCAGCTGACTTATGCTCAGCAGAAACAGCTGGATTGTCTAGCCAAGTACTGAACGACTTGTCATTGACAACAGTGCTAGCAACAAGTAAGAAGTTTTCCCACTCGTTGACTGCGCCGTTTTCGTTGGCATAGTCAAACGCGGCTTTAGCGTACGGTCGTGCTAAGGTTGATAAGTCAGCCATTATATCCTCACAATTACAGCTTCGCCGCCAGTTGGTCTAACATACTGGCATGTTTTTGCACATCGACTTTGTCTTGCAAAATCTTCTCTGCACCAAGTACAGCCAGTTCAGCAACTTGGGCACGTAATGATTCACGCGCTTGATTGATTTCTTGATCGATAGATGCTTGCGCTTGTTGACGAATGCGCTCGCCTTCCGCTTGGGCTTGCGATTTTGCATCTTCGACGAGCTGATTGGCACTCTTGTTCGCTTGCTCGATTAGAGCGGCAGCCTTGGTCTTTGCAAGATCAAGTTCCTGCTGGACATTTTGCTCCGCGGTCGCCAAATCTGCTTTTGCTTTTTCTGCGGCATTCAGACCTTCAGCAATTTTACGCTGACGCTCATTGATGGCACCGATAAGTGGTGGCCACACGAATTTCATGCAAAAAATCACAAATATTGCAAAAGCAATGGCTTGACCGACGAGGGTAAAATTGATATTCACGTGATCACCTCTTTGTTAATGAAAAATCAGTTTCATTGATCATGTTTGGTAGTCAAATCTTGACTATATTTGATAGAAAGTCTCCGAATACCAAACATTTACAACTGAGCTTTCGGATTAACCTGCTAGAGGGTTAGCGAACAACAATAGCATAGCAATACCAACACCGATCATCGGAATAGCATCAAGAAGACCTGCTACGATGAACATACGAGTTTGCAATTGTGAGCCAAGCTCTGGTTGACGCGCAACGCCTTCTAAGAATTTTCCACCTAGAATAGCAAAACCAATACCTGTGCCAAGTGCGCCAAGACCGATAAGTAGTGCTACTGCGATAACTGTGTAACCACCTAATACTGGATCCATTGATGTATCCTCATTTACCTATTGAATGTCTAATTAATGTTCAGTTGATGATGCAAGCGACATGTAAACTATCGTCAGCATCATGAATACGAACGCTTGAAGTGTAATAACTAAGATGTGGAAGATAGCCCACGGTACCGATAACGCCCATTGAATCCAAAACGGCATTAGAGCAATCAGTATGAAAATCAATTCCCCAGCATACATGTTGCCGAATAGACGCAAACCAAGTGATACAGGTTTGGCTATTAGAGTAACTGCTTCTAGGATGAAGTTGATGGGAATCAAAATCGCTTGTACGATTGGGTTTTTGGCGCCAAACGGATGCAGTGTTAACTCACCGATAAAACCGCCCAAACCTTTTTCTTTAATGCTATAAAAGATAATCAGTGCAAAGACAGAGAACGACATGCCAAGCGTGATGTTAGGATCAGTCGTTGGAACAATCTTAAAGAAAACATGATGTGGATCATGGCCCATAGCGGCACCGATTTGCCCAGCAATACCTGGAATGAAATCAACAGGTATCAAATCCATCAAGTTCATCAAAAAGATCCAGACAAAAATGGTCAACGCCAATGGCGCAATCAGTTTTGATGTACCACTGTATGAATCACGAACGTTGTTATCAACAAACTCAACGATCATCTCAACTGCTGCCTGAGTTTTTCCTGGCACGCCTGAAGTGACTTTTTTGGCAACCATCCAAAAGACGGCGCAAAATAAGATACCTAGACCAATCGACCATAGCATAGAATCAAGATGGATAGCGTTAAAGCCCATTGCCCCTGCTTCTTCAGCAGTATGAGCAACTTTCCAACCTTCGCCCGGCAGATAGCCATACGTCCAATTCGTTAAGTGGTGAGAGATATATTCTGATGATGTTTGCTCGGATGCCATAATGTAAGCTTCTTATTAATCAACGATTTAATCAACTACCAAAAATATGGTTGTCATCTGATGAGGTGTAGTATTTATATCTATCCTGCTATTAAGCAGACAAATAAACCGTACTAAATCACTCATGTAACCAACAACATCCAACCCAAAGTTCTATTACTAATATGCAATATTTGATAGCGTGAGATAAATTTTAGCTATCAAAAAAGGGCTTATGATAACTCAGTAATAGCCCTTGCATTTTTATACGCAAAATTATTATATATGTGCTTGCCCACTGACCGTTTTTTACGATCGGCGCTTAATGTAGCGCTTATAAGCAAAATATTTAGCCGCCTATATTAATGCAGCGTTGTATTCGTGTAAAGTCAATTGTGATTTTTTTATCCACTGTATGAATAAGTTAGCCACCAGTTTTACTTGCTAATATAGCTACTAACCATAATTAGATATCAGTACTCTAATTATCAGTGATACAGATAGTTGAATAACCCCTACCCTCTCACTGCATACTACGTCTAACATTGAGACTCATAGTGCGGTCTTTATAATCACTGGTGCTATCCTAAGACAGCGTTATGCTTCGACTTTTCGAACTAGTCATAGAGAAGCTGGACGGCAGGGTGACTTGCCAGTACTATTAATAAACCATCTGTTTAGCGATCATTTATTAGCGCTAGCGTATATGCCACAACATCCAACTGTGACTAATTTGCATTACCATAAAACCGATAAACAGCGCTGGCGCAGATAGGGGTTGTACGGTAATAAAAATTAGTGCAAAACCAAACACGGTCAATAACCATTTTGACATTTGACCCCGATATAGCTGGCTAACGATGTGTTGGCGCGCGCGATATCCGGTGTACCAAAAAATAAAAAACGCAAATACTGCTTGAGTGATAAAACTTAGTAGCGCACCAATTGCAGCGCTTTTTGCTATCGTAAGCTCACTATGTAGCCAAATAGTATCTACTAACCAAGCAATGATAATAAGGATAAATAGTATCCATGCTTGTCGTTTAATATAGATGCCAATCTTGTCTTTTTGCGTGCGTTTGGCAGGCTTGGTCATCGGTATTCCTATAGCCCTTACAGCATTGGGACAATATATCATACTTATGATAATTTTATCCGTGAATGACTTACTCTACAGGCATTACCTTTCGGCCAAAATAAAACGCTACTTATTATAGGTAGAGCGTAACTATTAAGCAAGTAAAATATGACTTTTATCAGTCACCTAACGCATTTTGCTAAGATTATTATAGTATTTAGTCTGTAATAAATGCTTGAAGCGAAGCTATACAACCAACTCAAACAATCCTAGCAAATTGCTATTCTTGATTATATTACGAGATACATTGATATATCTGTTTGGCCATACTCTGCCAACCGCTGATAAAGTCATCGCTACTACTCATATCTTCTGGCTGTACCGTACTCTTCACTGGTTGTAACTTCGCAAGTAAGCCTTTTGCTGGCTCACTTGGACTAATCAAACACATTTGCTTGGCTGGGCGTTGCTCATTTAACCAACGGAGTTGGCTTGCTTTGGGTGAGAGATGATGATCTACGCTAAGGCTGCCAACGAGCGTTAAGTGTAAGCTATCTTCGATATATTGATAAGCATCATGATAAGCCCAATAAGGTCGTGTTTTTGAGGCACTTTGAATAGAGATTTTCTCAAATGCAGTAACTTCTTTGTCTAGTTGCTGTGCAAATTTTTTCGCGTTGGCTTGGTATAGATCTTTATATTGCGGATTGGCATGGCTATGAATTACAGCCAATGCACGGGTAATGGCTTTGGCATTTTCAGGGTCTAACCAAATATGTGGATCTAGTGTACCCGCGATAGCGTCGCCCTTTACATCACGTAATGGATGTCGATTGAATGCATCAAACTCAAATAAAGCAATGGCATTTGGGGCTGTTTTTAGACTTGCTGCTAGATTGTTTTCTAGCGGCTCACCGAACCATACGACGAACTTGCTGTCTTTGATTGCCTTGATATCACCTGGGCTGATACTACCATGATGTCCCACCTCCCCCGCTTGCAATAGTCGATTGGCTGATGGCGCACCTTCTGTTACTGCTTCACTTAACAAGAATAGCGGATAATTACTAACACTGACCGTTGCAGCTTGTGCATTCAGTGTAAAAGTTCCTAAAACTATCAGTCCTGTCATTAGCAAGCACTGTAATGTGATAAGCGAACGTACGGAGTAAGTAAAAACAGCGTTCATAGTAAGCTCTTTTATTGTTAGATAGCATTGTTTGATAACGAACGTAGGATCAATAGTGTACTGCCCAACTCCTGTAAAAAGGGTAGATATACAAGACTACTATAAGACAATTCACTCAGTTCTTATTTTAGTATGTTATACTATAACAATAAAAAACGCTATCATAAAAAACGTCATGCGATTACCATGCTATTTTTAGGAGCCTGTACCATGTCTATTACTTCATCGATCTGCGAACATTTGCATGATGTGCAAGATCTGACTCCGCATGATGTTTATGAACGCTTAGCAGCAGCTAAAGAGCATTGCCGTCTAAATGGCGCGCGCTTTACGCCTTTGCGTCAGCAGATATACCAATTGGTCTTGGAGGCGGATCAGCCCGTTGGCGCTTATGACCTAATCACTCAGTTGCAGCAAATGCGGTTGTCTATACCTGATGACAGCGATATTCAAAAAGTAGCGAGCTCACCAACACTTTCGGTAGAAACTAAGACAACCAAAAAACGCGCGCCAAAAAACGTCGCGCCACCAACGGTTTATCGCAGTTTAGAGTTTTTGCTAAGTGAAGGGTTGATTCATCAATTAACCTCTATCAATGCTTATGTTCCTTGCTGTCATCCGCGCGCCCAACATACAGCCGCCTTTTTGATCTGCGATCAGTGTCAACGAGTGCAAGAATGCAGCAGCCTACCTGTTCAGGAAATGATGAGCTTCGCCGAGCAAGATGTGGGGTTTGTGGTTGAGCGTAGTGTCATTGAGCTTAGCGGTCGTTGCCAAGCTTGTCAGTAGAGCTACTATGGTTTGTGTAAACGTTTTAAGCATGATTCGTCGATTGTCTATTTACCTATGCGTTGTCATATTATGAATACCTCTACCCTACCTTATAATCAGTCAAATCCTGCTGTTACAAATGACAGTACTGTGAGTAACGCTGACAAATTATTGAGCTTAAACAATATCAGTTATCATATTGGGCCTCAATGTCTGCTCTCTCACATCGATATTGACATTGCTGTTAACGAGACAGTCAGCCTTATCGGTCCCAATGGCGCTGGTAAGTCAACGCTAGTCAAACTTATCTTAGGTTTGATTGAGTCAACTGATGGCTCTATGACAGCACATCAGCCGTTACAGCTTGGCTACGTACCGCAGCGATTTGCTGTGCCACCGATATTGCCATTACGCGTTTGCGACTTGTTGGCGCAAGCAGATAAAAAACGTCTAACCCCTGAGCAGCGGCAGTTTATCTTTGATAACTTATCATTAACGCATTTACTGTCACGGCAGATGTTGCATTTATCAGGTGGTGAGACGCAGCGCGTACTATTGGCCAGAGCGCTACTAGACAAACCCAATTTGCTTATTTTAGACGAGCCAATGCAGGGGCTCGATCCTGATACTGAAGTTTGGCTATATCAGTTCATTGATGAGCTACCAGATTTCTTACGTTGCGCCATGCTAGTGGTGTCTCATGATTTGCACTGGGTCATGAAAGGCAGCCGCCGCGTCATTTGTTTGAACAAACATATTTGCTGTGAAGGACAACCAAGCGAGCTAGCTATTAGTACCGAATTTCAAAAGCTATTTGGTCATCATTACGAGCAGCCATACGTACATCAGCCCCATGCCTGTGAACACCATGCGCCAAGCGAGTTATAGGTTTAATAGACAAAGCTCGAAATCTAGCTCATCAAAGCCAAAACTATCAAATATATAAATAATACGGCTTTACTCTATTTATAAAAATTTTACGGATATTCATTATGACTGCTTGGTTAGCCATCATTGCGCCTGCTTGGATCGCTGGCAGTATATTAGCGTTATTATCAGCGCCGTTAGGTTGCTTGGTATTGTGGCGGCGTATGGCATTCTTCGCCGATGCCTTAGCCCATGGCACGTTGCTAGGTGTAGCCTTGGCTGTATGGTGGCAACTGCCAATGGGCATTGGCATTGCATTGGTCAGTGTCATGGTCGTGCTAGGACTGGTCTTGATTGATGATGAGCGTCTGCCAGTGGATGCTGTATTGGCAGTCGTGTCAGTATCGCTATTATGCCTAGGCTTACTGGCTTTGACCCAATTGACTGACCAACAGGCCAATGTGCTCGGGTTTTTATTCGGCAACTTGCTAGATCTTGATTGGGCAGATTTGCCTTTGCTTGCTGGTAGCGTATTAGCTGGCTTGGGACTGCTTATTTACATTTGGCCTGCGCAAATCAAGCTGGCAACGCATGAAGCATTGGCACGTATTCAAGGTATCAACCCAACACGGCAACGGCTGTTTTTTATGGGTGTACTAGCAGGGTTTTGTGCGATTGCTCTACAGGCAGTTGGCAGTCTATTAATCAGCGGATTATTAGTACTACCTGCACTGACCGCACGTCTATGGTCGGCATCGCCAAAACAAATGGTGATTATAGCGTTGATAATCGCTCAACTGGGTGTGACACTTGGTGTGTGGGGCAGTATTTGGCTAGATATTCAGACAGGTCTTTCTATCGTCTTGATATTAGCTGCTTTATTTTTTACTGCACTCATTTTTTCAAAGTTGATAAAGATAAAACTTTAGTTAGCGTCGCTGTAAATACGTTATAATAAATAAAACATGACTGTTTTTCACTATCTTTTTGTTCGACTTTATTTTATTAATATAATGAATACTTTAGCTCAATAATACTATAAAGTGGCTCTAGACTTTAAATTTGCTATTGCTAATTAATAGTATAAATATCGTTGATTCGAGTCAAAGTAAGCTCAAGATAAACGCTGTGCTCTTCTATAGTAGATTTATGATAATTATAAATACCCAGTGAAAAATAGTAGCTCATTTATCCATACTCGCGCTAACAATACTTATTGTTGTGATTCGATAAGGGACTGAACCAATGCCAAACTATCCTGCCAATAAGTTAAGCACCTCCGACCAAATAATAAATATTTTACAGATTACTGATTTGCATTTATCGACGCCTGTCTTTGTTGCTGAGAGTAACTCCTATAGTGATGACATGGCCTGTCAGCATAGCTTTGAAGCAGTGCTTCAACAGGCACTTAGTGAAGATATTCGCTGTGATCTGATTATTGTGACCGGTGACTTGGTCAATCGAGTAAAGTCCTCAATTTATGATCATATCTTTACTGTATTGCAGGCGACTCAGATTCCTTTTGCTTGTATTGCTGGTAATCATGATGTGACGGACGAGAATGGTAAAGACTTGCCGTTTTTTCAGCGAGAGCTTGTCGCTCAGCCTGCTGACTCACGCTTGTTAAGTCGTCATGTCATTGAGACTGAATTCTGGCAGCTGTTGTTATTAGACTCCTCCATTTCTGGTAAGGTCGCAGGCGAGATTACGCCTACTGATATCAATTGGTTATGTGAGAGACTCAGCACCTGTGATAAGCCCGCATTAATCGCCCTACACCACCATATTGTTCCAGTTGATTCTGACTGGATTGATACCCATATGGCAGAAAACACTGAGAGTTTTTGGCAGCATATGGCACCATTTGAACAGCTACAAGTGGTGATCAGTGGACATACTCACCAAGAGCAAGTTCGACTGCGCCAAGGCGTCACGGTATATAGCACGCCATCTACCTGCTATCAGTTCAAACCTTATGAAGATGATTTTTCTTATGATGAGTATGCTTTACCAGGATATCGCTGGTTGCAATTAGCCAACAATGGAACAGTTGCAAGCTGGGTTGAAAGACTGGATACTTGATGCCCAGAATTATTGGGAATAGTATAACCCTTAGCCCTTTATACTTATAGCTTTCGTCAATAATTCCTAATCAAAAATGCAGTGATGAACAAATAAAATATGCATTCAATATAAAAAATCACTTCATTATTATTACAAACAATGATACAACTTATGAAATAAAGCAAGGGTGGCCCAATATCTAATATGAAGTCACTGCACGATAGCTAGGATGGCCCATTAACCACAAGCTCAGTTTTCACAATCAATGACCTATGGCATGCTTTAGACAGTATTATTGAAACCGAAGTTTATATAACAACCTATCTAACAATCGGTATATAACTGTCAGTATATAAAGTCTACGATATTATTTGATCAGCTGTGTTACTTGTATTACCAAGTGGTGAAACGTTTGATAAAAGGACAAATTGTAGCGTTTGTAGCATTAATAACGTCTTGTCTTTTGATACGTCGTTTTATTGAATTAATTTGAAAAAGTAGGATACCCATATGAGCACCCTGACCACGAATCCGAGTGAAGTTAAATTTACTCCTTATGTGCCGGCCAAAGACGAAGAGTATATGTCTGATGCGCAGTTGGAGCACTTTAAGGCTATTTTATTGGATTGGAAAAACCAACTGATTGGCGAAGCGGATCGTACTAAAAACTACATCCAAGATGAGTCAAGCGCCATGCCAGACATCAATGACCGTGCCACTCAAGAAGAAGAGTTTGCATTGGCATTACGTACTCGTGACCGTGAGCGCAAACTTATCCGCAAAATCGACAAATCTATGTTAGAAATCGAAAATGACGACTATGGATTTTGTGAGACTTGTGGTGTAGAGATTGGATTACGTCGCCTTGAAGCACGCCCAACCGCTACTCAATGTATCGACTGCAAAACCTTATCTGAAATCAAAGAACGTCAAAACCAAGGCGCTTAGATCAGATATTACAGATATGAATGTAAGCAGAAGCGACCTTATAATAGGTCGCTTTTTGTATTTTAGATATTCATTACTTTGCTAACGTAATAGCACTACTTCAAAAGATATAATCACTAGAATAATGATACAACTAACAAAACAATCTCATTTAATGAATATCTTTTGATACTCATATTTATTATTCTATCTTTATTACCTTTTATAGACAGCCATTTATTTTGAAAACAATACCTACCGCCATGCCGACTCAAACGCCACCATCACAGCCCATTGGCCGCTTTGCGCCTTCACCAACGGGTGAGTTACATCTCGGCTCTTTAACGACTGCACTTGCCAGCTTTTGCCATATCAAATCAATCGGTGGCAAGTGGCTTTTGCGTATGGAAGATACCGATACTGAACGCTGTGACAGGCAGTTCACTGAGCAAATTTTGATGGATCTTGAGGCACTTGGATTGCATTGGGATGGTGATATTATTTATCAGTCTGAGCGCATTGATATCTATAACGATTATCTATCATCATACCTGCGACCATTGACCTATGGCTGCCAATGCTCCCGTAAAGACTTAGAACAGTACTGGGCGCAAGAAGAGATAAGTAGAAACCATAGTCGTGCCAGCTTAGCTGCGCCAACTGATCAGATATCATTAAACGAACAAGTTTCATCAATTGACCAAGTACAGCCAAATCGGCAGCGCTATCCACGTCGCTGTGTGGCAGCTGACCTTGATAGACAGCAGCATAAGCTACGTATTCAACTACCAGACTATCGGATTGGGTTCAATGATGGTATTCAAGGACTACAATGGGATAATCCGCAGCAGACGTTAGGCGATATGGTTGCTCGTCGTCAAGATGGCATGATTAATTACATACTGGCAGCCAGTCTCGATGATGGTCTACAGCAGGTTACTCATATCATGCGTGGTCTTGATATTCTACCTATGACGACCGCGCAAATCGGTATCATGCAAGCCGCGCGACTACCCACTATTGACCAATGGTATCATCTGCCATTGATTAATAATGCTGACGGCCAAAAACTCTCTAAGCAAAACCTTGCTCAACCCATCGACACATCAGACCCGAGTCAACTTATTGCTGAAGCCTTATCACTATTACAGCAAGCAAAGGTCGATATCGATACCCCAGAAAACATGCTCAAACAAGCCATTGCGCAATGGGACAATACCCCACTACAAGGCAAGCAGCAATTAAACTTGTCCTATTAATAAGAGTTCAAAAGCTATAAATAGACAATAAAAAGCGCCACTATGAGTGACGCTTTTTATTGCAATAATACTAAACACTATTTACCTAAAATCTGAATCTATGCAGAGACTGTTATATATAGAGCCTATTAGTAATAACGGCATTGGCTTTTTTCTATTTCAGGGCTTTCTTTATATATCTTCAATAATAGCGCGACCATAACCAAGCTAATCAACATAGACGATCCGCCATAACTAAAGAACGGCATAGTCAGACCTTTGGTTGGAATGGCGCCCATATTCATTGCAGCGTTAATAATCGTCTGGGCAATAAACACCACACCAATACCAAAAGCGGTATAGCTCATGCGCATTTGACGACGTTTTAGCGCGTTGTAACTGATACGCATCGCACTACCGATGATCAACGCTTCAAGTATCAGTACCATGCTGACACCGACGAACCCTAACTCTTCACCCGTAATGGCTAATAAAAAATCCGTATGCGCCTCAGGCAAATGCGACAGTTTCTGTACACTTTCGCCATAGCCAACACCCGTGAACTGCCCACGACCAAAGGCGATCAAACTACGTGCCAGCTGATAATCAGTATCCTGCACATCGTCAAATGGATCCATAAACGACATCACACGCACCAGTCGGTACTCTGCCGTAGTCACCATCAATACAGCTCCGCCAACAGCAGCAGCACCCAATGCTAAGAAATGCTTATAAGGTGCCCCAGCGATATAAAAAATCGCGAACAGCGTACCAATAATGACGACAAAAGAACCAAAATCCGGCTGCGACAATAACAGTATCGTTATCAGCGCCACTACCAGCATAATTCGCAAAAAACCATCTAGGCCATTACGAACTTCAAAAGATCGGCGCACCACGAAGTCAGATACAAACACAATCATGACCAGTTTGGCTAACTCAGCTACCTGAAAGTTAAAACCGCCTACCGTAAGCCAGCGTTTAGAGCCATTAATTGGTGTACTAAACAACGTGGCAACAAGTAATAGCCCTGTGATACCTAACAAAGCAAACTGGGTCTCGGTCTTATATAGGGTGCGTAAAGACACGCCATAATAAGGAATAACCGCAACGATTAAACCAATCGTCATATACAACAGCTGGTTTTTGAAAAAATACAGCTCTGTCATACCGCGGCTAAGCGCAAAAGGAATAGAAGCAGAAGCAACCATCAGCAGACTAAGCACCATCATACAGCCGACGCTAGATAATAAAATTGCGCGCGCTGACGGCATAGACAGAACACCGTCTGAGCCAGAGGTTTGCTTGGTTTGGAGCGAGGAACGAAAAAAAGAAGAGAGCGCCATAATTTTATATACACTAACAAACGAAAAAACACGGCGTCTATGAAACGCCACCGTTTAAAAAATCATAAAATAAATCGTACTAAATAGATGGTGATAGAAAACCTTTAACCATTGGCAAACGCCTTAGCTAGCACCTATTTCAGTAATCAGGATTATATGCTTGACAGTAGCAGCAATCTATAAGCAAAACAATCATTTATCCAGAAAATACTGGCTGTTGCTAGAGAAGAGACATCTGCTATGCCAATCTATATAGCTGCTTAATATATTCGACTACCTATTAAGCTTCTGATTGTGCGGTGTCTAATTGATTAACTAGTTGGCTAAAGTGTTCACCGCGAGCCGCATAACCACTATATTGGTCAAAGCTGGCACAGGCAGGTGACAACAACACAGCCTGCACTTGCGATAAACTACTGGTAGTAACTTGTTGAATAGTCGCAAATGCATTCTCTAATGTCTGACACTGATGTAGCGCAACATCATCACTCAGTTTTGCAGCTCTTAGGTGCTTTTCAATCTGCTGGCCATCTTCACCAATGAACAAGACTTGGCTCACGTATTGATTGATAAAAGGCGTTAATTCACCAAACTGTTGCCCTTTACCTTGCCCGCCTAAGATCAATAATAGCTTACCGTCTTTTGGTGCATAGACTGCACCCAAGCCTTCGATAGCAGCCATGGTCGAACCAATATTGGTGCCTTTAGAATCATTGAAATAATCAATACCAGCAGCATTTGCCACATATTGGCAACGGTGTTCAAGGCCTGAGAACTGCTGTAAAGTGGTCAACATACTCTCTAGCGGTAATCCTGCAAGCTCACCAAGGGCCAGAGCTGCTTGCGCATTCAGTAGATTATGACGACCTTTAATCAACAGTTTGTCTGCCGACAGTAATCGTTCTGTACCACGAGCAAGATAAGTTTGGCCTTCTGTGTCGGTAATCAGACCATACTGACCTTTATCAGGGGCATGAATACCGGTACTAATTCTCGGTAGGTTGTCTGCGACCAATGGACGAGTCAGTGCATCTTCGCGGTTAATCATCACCGACTTGGCACCTTGGAAGATACGGTGTTTGGCTTGATGGTAGCCAAGCATATCTCCATGACGATCTAAATGATCAGGCGACATATTGAGCACAGTCGCTACTTTTGCGCCCAAGTTAGTGACGGTTTCTAACTGAAAGCTAGACAGCTCAAGCACCGCAAGCTCCATATCAGGATTGTCTAGCAATGTTAAAGCTGGCACACCGATATTGCCACCAACACCCACATTAACGCCAGCATCTGCCGCCATTTGACCAACTAACGTAGTGACCGTACTTTTGGCATTAGAACCTGTAATCGCTACGATGGGTACGGTACACGCTTCACAGAACAGTTGAATATCACTAACTACAGGAATATTGGCTTGGCGAGCAGCAGCCACAGCGGTAGTCTCAAGAGAAATACCTGGGCTAATAATAATACGTGCCGCTTGCTGCAATAAATCGGCATCTATCCCACCAAACTGACGAATCTCTATCTCGGCTGGCAACTGATCGGCCAATTTAGGGGTAACTTGAGCATCAGTGACTGCGACTTGATAGCCTTGCTTGGCCAGATAATGCGCGACTGACAATCCAGACTGCCCCAAACCTACCACGACTTGTAGACCACTACCCTTATGAAGTAAGGCTTCTGTTGCTGTATGAGTGGTCATATCTATTCCTTCTATTAAACGAGAAAAGTTGTATCAAATAAATCTGCTATATAGCGAATCTAATCGACGCCGCTAAGATATGCAGCATCTTAACGCCATCGTTCAGATTTCGGTACTGATTTTTTATGAGTTTATGCTATTATTCGCCTGTTTTTATATTAAGTGGCTAATGCTATAATAGTTAGCTTGATTAATATTTATCAGTATTTTGCTGAGCACATTGCTCAAGCATTTTAGTTTAGCATGTTGTCACATTTATCGCGCTATTGTCACGCCTCTTCATCAACGATTCTTGTTGTGATAAGGGTGTATCAGACAATTTTGATAATTTGACGAGTGATATATCACCTTCTACTACAGCAAGTGATTGCTGACTCTATATATTATTGTAGGTACATCTATCTAGTTGCCTATTTTAAGCAATCTTTTAAAAAATATTTTTAGGTAATTTACTGCCCTTATCATCGTATTGATTATTGATGATCGTATTTTTGAGACCAAAAAAATCAGTAGATACTTTGATTATTAGTTAGATACCTCGGTTATTAGTTAGATATCTTGGTTATTAGTTAGATATCTTGGTTATTAGTTTCTCACAATCCAACACAGCAACATGACCTAGTGCATGTTGAAGTAAAAGAAAAATGAATAGCTATTATTAGCGACGCGATCATTTTATAAATGAGTAATGATTACTTTTTTTGCCTCTAACCCTATGTAGTTTACTTATGACATCTTTTATTGATAACTTGCGTGACGAGTGGTTTTCCAATGTTCGCGGTGACGTTTTATCGGGTTTGGTTGTAGCCCTAGCCCTTATTCCAGAAGCTATTGCCTTTTCCATTATCGCTGGTGTTGATCCAAAGGTTGGCTTATATGCCTCATTTTGTATCGCGGTAGTGATCAGTTTTGTCGGTGGTCGTCCAGGTATGATTTCGGCAGCAACTGGCGCTATGGCATTGGTCATGGTCGATTTGGTTGCTGACCACGGTCTGCAATATTTGCTTGCCGCAACTTTGCTTTGCGGTGCCATTCAGGTCGTGATGGGCATTCTAAAGCTTGGTAATCTGATGCGCTTTGTCTCCCGCTCAGTGGTTATCGGTTTCGTCAATGCTCTAGCAATATTGATTTTTGCTGCGCAATTACCAGAACTGAACCCGATGACTGAACGTGTTGGCATGACCGTTTATATCATGACGGCAGCTGGTTTGGCGATTATTTATCTGTTTCCGCTTATTCCTAAAATCGGTCGCATCGTTCCTTCACCGCTTATTTGTATTGTAGGTTTGACCGCTGTTGCAATGTATATGAATCTTGATATCCGTAATGTTGGCAGCATGGGTGATTTGCCAGATTCATTGCCAGTATTCTTGTTACCTGACATTCCATTAAACCTAAATACCTTGCTGATTATTGCACCCTATTCTATCGCGCTTGCCATCGTTGGTCTTTTAGAATCTATGATGACAGCGACGATCGTCGATGAACTGACTGATACCCCAAGTGATAAAAACAAAGAGTGTCGTGGTCAAGGTATGGCCAACGTCGTATCAGGTTTCTTTGGTGGCATGGCAGGCTGCGCGATGATTGGTCAGTCAATGATCAACGTCAAATCGGGTGGTCGTACGCGTCTATCTACCTTGATGGCCGGTGTTGTTCTTCTTATCATGGTAGTATTCTTGAGCGAATGGGTCAGTCAGATTCCAATGGCAGCCCTAGTTGCAGTCATGATTATGGTATCGATTGGTACGTTTAACTGGCAGTCTATTCGCGAGTTTAAAACGCATCCAATGTCGTTCAATATTGTCATGCTAGCGACTGTATTGACTACTGTCTTTACTCACAACTTAGCTTACGGTGTGGGCGTAGGTGTCTTGCTATCTGCCTTGGCATTTGCCAATAAAATTGGTCAGTTCCTAACCATCTTTAGTGAATATGATGACAGCAGCAATACCCGCTACTATTATGTTCAAGGGCAGGTATTCTTTGCCTCTACCACCCAGTTCTTGCATAGTTTCGATACCAAAGAGGCTGTAGATAGTATTCAGATTGATGTAAGCCAAGCACATTTCTGGGATGTCAGCGCTGTTGATACCTTGGACAAGCTAGTGATGCGCTTGCAACGTGAAGGCATTGATGTCAAAGTGGTAGGACTCAACAATGCGAGTCGAACACTGATTGATCGCTTCTCTGTTCATGACCGCCGAGACATTGGCTTGTTAGACTAAGCGAAACTGCTAAGCGAATCTACGCGGTTGCCATGTGGCTATATTATTAGTCTATGGCTAATATATCGGATATTAATAGACAGTTATATTGGTAAAAGGGTTGGATGTATTTTGCATACGCCAACCCTAAACTGAGATAGCCGATTTTTATTAAAATGATGTGGTCGTTTTATGAGTAATTTAAAACCAGATAGTGTGATTGCTTGCTTGGACTGTCCTGATCATGTTCAAGCGGTACTAGAGGCCAGTATGTGGGCTTCTATTCGCCTGCGCGCGCCTGTTGGCTTATTGCACTCGATGCCAAGCTTGCAGCAAAAAGCCGCTATTAATTATTCTGGTTGCCTCAATATTGATGACGAAAATGCTTTGCTCGAACAGTTCACATCCAAAGAGCATCTGAGCAACTGTGAGCTAAAAGCACAGGGCCGATTGTTATTATCTCAAGCAACCTCGTATTGTGAGCAGCAACGTCATAAGCTAAAGACATACACATTGCATCGTCATGAGAACCTCAATCAAAGTATTGATTACGTTGATGACAAAGCACAAATGATCGTTATAGGTCATCATGTCACTTGCAAATCAACACTGAGCCAACTCATTCGAGTCAGTCACTGCCCCATTTTGGTGACACATGCACCATTTTTGCCCCCTACTACCGCTTTATTTGCGTTTGATAACAGTCCAACGTGCCATAAACTACTAAATTGGCTGTGCAAAACGCCACTGGTGCGTGCACTAACGGTTCATATTGTGATGGTTGGCAAGGAGACTTCTGATAACTGTGATGCGTTGCGTGAAGCCTACGCCAAACTCAAACAGGCGGGTATTAAATCCAAAAAGACATTGCTTGACTGCCGTGATGTTGCAGCAGCTTTGAACTACTATCAAAACCAACATGATATCGGTTTACTTATGACTGGGGCTTTTGGCCAATCTCGTCTACGCGAATTACTACAAGGTAGCGACACTAAAAAGCTATTGGTCAGTACAAAAACCCCTTATCTACTATTTCCTAAAGCATAACGACGTATATATAAACACGTCCAAACCCTTTATCTACCTAAGCGCAGGGGTCTGACTACTATGTTAGGCTCTGACGCTTATATCTATTTTCTCTCTACCTTCGCGCCATTCATCTTTGATACGCTTGCATGAAAAGGCCAAGCTAACGACCAAACTCAAGTTAGCAAATCGTCACATGAAATAAAGGGATAGCCTCCCCAAGCACTCAAAAAGTTGGTTATAATAAAGTTTTCGTTAACCAAACGCTAAAGATTGATTCACCTTTATTATGCTTGTAGCGATGGCTCTAATCGTTGCATCGTAGCCCATACTCTATGTTACTACTGTCATTACTTTTTAATGAACAACGCCAGTTCTACCTCCCCCCTTGAGTAGGTTGGCATGGTTCTTGAATAACTTACAGTAAGCAAGGCAGAGATATGATGATGCACCATAGTACTTCTATCAATCTGCGGCATCACACAAATAAGGAATTTTTTATGAAGCTAATCACTGCGATCTTAAAACCGTTTAAGCTCGACGACGTGCGTGAAGCGCTTTCCGACATCGGTGTTAAAGGTGTCACTGTCACTGAAGTCAAAGGTTTCGGTCGTCAAAAAGGTCATACAGAGCTCTATCGCGGCGCAGAATACGTGGTGGACTTTTTACCTAAAGTAAAAGTCGAAGTCGCTGTGATCGACGAAATGGTTGAGCCTGCTATCGAGGCAATCACTCGTATCGCTAGCACTGGTAAGATTGGTGATGGCAAGATTTTCGTCACTGCACTTGAGCAAGTTATCCGCATCCGTACGGGTGAAACAGGACCTGACGCTATCTAAATTTGAAGACCTACCTACGGGCATAAACTTATAGGTACAGACTCTTACAGCATTTTTATCTATCGGTAATGCCGATATCTATATTATAAATTCAAGGGGGAATTTAAATGGAAAGTCAAATTTTTGAGCTCCAATATGCGCTCGATACGTTTTACTTTTTGATATGTGGTGCGTTGGTCATGTGGATGGCAGCAGGCTTCACTATGTTAGAGGCCGGACTGGTCCGATCAAAAAATACAGTCGAAATCTTAACTAAAAACGTCGCACTATTTGCAACGGCTAGTATCATGTATATGGTATGCGGCTATGCGATTATGTATGGTGGCGATCTATTCTTAAGCGGAATTGCAGGCGGTGATACGTTAGTAGAAGACGCCTTAGCAGCCTCTGCTGAAAATGGCTTCGGTGGCGACTCTGTCTACTCTGCCGCATCAGATTTTTTCTTCCAAGTGGTCTTTGTAGCAACCTGTATGTCAATCGTATCAGGTGCTGTTGCTGAGCGTATGAAACTGTGGTCATTCTTATTATTCGCTGTGGTCATGACTGGTGTTATCTACCCACTAGAAGGTAGCTGGACATGGGGCGGCAACGATGTCTTTGGTCTATTCAACCTAGGCGACATGGGCTTCTCTGACTTTGCAGGCTCCGGTATTGTACATATGGCTGGTGCTGCAGCAGCTCTAGCAGGTGTACTACTATTAGGCTCACGTAAAGGTAAATATGGCCCTAACGGCGAGATACGCGCTATTCCTGGTGCCAACCTACCATTGGCGGCACTCGGTACACTAATCTTGTGGATGGGTTGGTTCGGTTTCAACGGTGGTTCAGTGCTTAAATTAGGCGACATCGCTAGTGCTAATGCTGTTGCAATGGTATTTTTGAACACTAATGCTGCTGCTGCTGGCGGTGCTGTCGGTGCCTTAATCTTAGCTCGCATCATCTTTGGTAAAGCGGATCTAACCATGCTCTTAAACGGTGCATTAGCAGGTCTAGTAGCCATTACTGCCGAGCCTTCAACCCCTTCTGCACTACAAGCCACTATCTTCGGTGTTATCGCCGGTATCATTGTAGTGCTATCAATCTTAGCCTTAGACAAAATCAAAATTGATGATCCAGTTGGTGCAATCTCAGTTCATGGTGTGGTCGGTCTATTTGGTCTACTAATCGTACCTATCACTAACCCAGCATCTACCTTTATCGGTCAGATTGTGGGTGCTGCAACCATCTTTGCTTGGGTGTTCATTGCCAGCCTAGTGGTTTGGTCTATCATCAAGCTGGTTATCGGTCTACGTATCTCTGAAGAAGACGAGTACGAAGGTGCTGATATTGCAGAATGTGGTATGGAAGCTTACCCAGAATTTATAAGATAAGCTCCTTTCAAGTAAGCTAAAGACTGCTGTTAAATGCGCTGATACTACCTACTGTAGTATCGGCGTTTATAATTTTAGTGTTTAAAGTTCTCGCCTATTGAAGATATGAAATATAAGCTTAAATCTAAAACGTAAAAATCCCGCGAGACCTTTCGGTAACGCGGGATTTTCTATATTAAGCTAAGACTAACTTTTTAGTTTATTTCTTTTTCCACTCTTGGCTACGAGAGAATGGCCCGATATAGCCTTTTAGCTTTAATGTGTTGCCGCTTAAGCTTGCAGTCATACGATAGTCTTTACCTTTTGCTGGATCAGTAATTGTACCACCACTATATTTACCACCACCGTCAGCTTTTAGACCTCTAATAACGGTCGTACCAACGTGCTTTTTGCCTTTCGCAGTGTTAGCAGCAATAAGAGTACCGGTCAGAACACCATTTGACTCAGTAATTTTTACCGTACCTTTTGGTTCACCATCATCATATGTCTGCCAAGTAGTGTTGGCCAATGGGTCAGCGGCGAATGCCATGCTAGCAATACCAATACCAGCAACTGCTAAAGTGGTCTTTGTAAATAATTTCATAGATTGACTCCCTTCATACAATGATTACTCGAAACGTTATGTTTCTGTTGTCCTATGCTTATCCTTTGCTAGAACCTTTCATTACGAGCTTTACGGTTTCGACCTTTTTAAATGATAGTTACCATGACAGCTTATAAGCTTTTGGTTAAAGATTCGAGCGACACAAGCGATGTCTTAACTCATTATAAGCAATTTTTAGGTTTTGCCTAGTAATTTTTTTACAGTTTCTTATTTCTGTAAAAATAAAACCATATCAAAGACTTATAGGAAAGGATTGTCGATATCTTTATCTAATTGGTCATCATTTTCCTTTGACTCAGCATCATTCTTACTATATAGATTTTTATCTGCAAATGCCTGTACGATTTTCCCCGACAGCTCATACAGCTGTTGGGCTTGCGCGTATCCTAACTCATCAAAAGTGAGATCAATATCACCATATATAATAATCTTGTCTTTTTGATTTTCAATGACAAGATCACCAATCTGCATGCTTTGATGGTCGTTGGCGAATGGCTCAATCATTTGATTATCCTTATTATCAGTAACATTTATATTTTCCAAAATTAGGCTATTTTAGAGTCTTACTTTCAGCTTAAGCCTGTAATTGTGCAATTAACCACTCTAAAATAGCCCAGACAAACAGCATCCACTCAGGCTCCTCCACAGGTGCCTCAGGGGTATCTGAGCTCTCACCCGCCTTCAATGGTAAATCAAACGCTTGAGATTTGGACTGACTATCTAGCATAGGTAATACATCGATACCAATCTCAGTGGTCAGCTCATCGATACTGATCACATCGATGCGTTCTGACTCATCATTTGGGGCGTAATACACGCCTGCTTGATTGGTTGCTGGGATATATACAGCTTTGAAAAAATGGCTAGGTACAAGGACGCGATTAGCGAGCTGCTTGGTTTTTTTATCAGTAAATGCCACACCTGTGATGGTATACACCTCACCGTATTGCTGCGTTAAATACCGAGTGGCAGATTCAATATTACGCCAGATGTAGCGATTGTTACGTGGTGACTGCGGAGCGATATTGGCTAAACTAAAACTATCATACTGCTGGCTGCGATTGGCCATGTTGGCATTGGGTGCCAAATGTCCTCGATCATAGCCAGAGCCTGAATAATCAGATAATGAGGCTCGTGCTGACTTTGGCAGTTTACTCTCTTCGTGAAAGCTGTCTTCACGATCAATCTGCTTAGCTTGTTGTAGACGCGTGCGATCGAGATGCTCTGCTGACCAGAGCGGTGTACGCGATACCCCCGAGTACATAACCGCAAAGCCATCCATGCATAGCGCTTGTGTGTTTGTTTTTAACTTGGTATTGGTAAATTCAGGATAAACACCCCCATAAAAAGACTGGCTACACTGGGTCAAATCATCAGCGTGTGTCTGGGTAATACCCGTCGCGACAAGCAATACTGCCATCAGCGCACTATTCTTACATCCGTACTTAAGCCTTCTAAAACTTATCATTCAACTTTCAACCATTTATACTTGCCGTTACATACTTGCTATCCTAGCAGGCGCTTGCCAATAAAGAAAGATAGCGCGCAAGTCGTGACATTCTACATGGTATCCGCTATACTTAGGCGTTCAAAAAACGGTGAAGTGGGTGAGTGGCTGAAACCGCACGCCTGGAAAGTGTGTATACGTTCATAGCGTATCGAGGGTTCGAATCCCTCCTTCACCGCCAATCTTATTCTGCTTAAGCAAAATCTCAGCTTTTCTATCTTGTTCTACCCTTCTCTCAATATTCTTTATATTTTTTAACAGTAAGACTTTCAGTCTATACTCATCCTCTACTGCTGTCTGAAGCATTCCTTTTAAGCCTTAATTCCGTGTGTTGTTTGAATCTAATAAATATATATCTACTCTAATAACACATTAATTGACCAAGCTAAAAATTTCGTACCATGGGCTGAGAGTAACTCATAAAATGAGTCGATATTCTATTAAGATTCGTTTTATTAATAGCTTAGTTTTTTTCTTAAACCTTTATACAAAAAGGCTTTAATTTTTTTAAGCATTCAATCTAGTTTTATATCAATGCTAGTCAATATTGCTATTCCGTACAAAAATGTAATAACGATAGGGTCTCTGATACTCGGCAAGTGCCATTGTCCAGAAATTGGATTATAGTAGATATCCGTAGTATTTATTTAAATAAACTAAAGGATACAATAATGAAAACACTAGGAATGTGTATCGTAGCAGGACTCGGGTTGAGTGCTTGCGCGACTGGCATGGGCGGCATGGCAACAGGTAATACCAATCAAAATAACAGCTCTGATAAAGTCGTCACTCAATATCCAGTTGAGACTGCCCTACTCAATATCTATACCAAACAACGTAGTGAAAAACTGGTAGCTACTGTCGGCGGCCAAAACGTAGCCGCAGATATTCAAATCACCCCTAAAGGCAGCATGCGCTTTAATAATAAAATGGTACAAGGTGCAGAAGTCAGTACAATCAACACAGTGAATCAGCAGATTACGGATCAATCAGTCGCTATCAATTACTTTACGCTAAATCCATTGGTGTTCCATGGTTTTACGGATAGTACGGGTGAGTATTCAATCGCTAACCAAACGACGAGTATCCCTAAGATAGCTACGGTGGGCGACTCAAGTCAGCTCATCACTGAAAACGTATATGCTGACAGCAGTATGCGTCAGAAAACCGCCACTTATAAGCAGGACTGGTCGCTCACACAAGACACGAATAGCACGGCGTGGCTCTGTATAGAAACCTCAGGCAATCTACTTTTGACTTCTGATGCTGCAGGTACGTCCTCAGAATGCTATAAAATCAATGCTAAAGGCGATGTTTTGAGTAGTAAAGTCACACTTACTCAGCCTAATAAAAGCGGCACATCCAAATCAATGACGTTTATCAGTCAGTAGCATTTGCTCAATTAGTAACGATCAATAGCGTCATATAAAAACAAAAAAATAGCGCCTCATTAAGGCGCTATTTTTGGATGGTAAAATCGTGTTTTTACGAGCGACGATCATGGTTATTTTTATCATGACCGTTTTTGTCGTGGCTGTTTTTAGCATGGGCATTTTTGGCTATTGCTTTGTGCTTAGCAGCCACTACGTTCGCTTTGTGATGTGACTTTGCTGCCTTAGCTTTGGCTTGCTTATAGTTATTACTCGCTTTATTGCTGCTGTGCTTTTGTTGCTGTGTTTGAGCTGAATGATGCTTATTAAAATTAGGTGCAGCATTGGCTTGACCCACCATCGACAAACAAGCAGTAGCGGCTAAAATCGAACTAACTAGTATCTTTTTCATCATTTTATTCCTTTGAATTCATATTTAGAGTAGTTATAGATAATTCACTTAGTGTTAAATGAACTATCGTGATAAAGCTTTACTCTATCGACAAAGAGAATGATAAATGATTCTAGTATTAAGTAGATTTATGAAACTTGAAGAAAGGTTGCGATTGTTACGAGGGCATGCGTAATTAAAGGCATATTAGGTATTGGCGTAATGTTTGGTTAAATGACAGCGTATTTAGGCTTTATCGGTAAGCATCGTAAACAGGATATTTATAAAAACGCGAATGACTAGCTGATTGTTGAAGAATGCAAATACGGAAACGGTGAAGTTGCTGGCTAATATTTAACACGAGCATAGCAATACTCCATACTGCTATGCTCTAAATGTGCTAAACAGACGTTTTCTGCAAAATATAAACCACAAACTTTGCCTCTGTGCTAAATGCTGCTGTTTCTACGGCGGCCAATAGTGCTTGCCTTTTTTCGCTGCGGGCACGGTACGCATAAGGTGTCATCGTCATCAAATCAGCCAAATCCTCTGCGGATAACGTCAGATCCGTACTGACACGGCAAGTCTCAACCAACGTAAAATACGGTGCCAATTCTTGCAAGAATTTATCAGAATCATGCTCACGCACATCATCAAATAGCGCATCACGCATCGTTGCCAAATGCCCGACATCAGGCTTGGCAATGATCAGATAGCCACCATCCATCAACACATTATCAAACGCCTCGGGCAAGATAGGGCTAAAAATACTGCTAATACCCGTCATACTGTGCGGGCGTAATGGTAAATGTGCAGCACTGGTCACTAATGGATAGACCGCTGTCGTTTTGGCAGTATCTTCTTGGCGAGGCTGATACCATAGACGACCTGCTAGTTTACTGACTTTGGCCAGCTCAACCACTGCAGGCTTACTGATGTCAGCGGCTATCAGCGTGTCTATAACCTTCAACCCCATTTGTGCCATTGCCTGCGTGTAATAGCCTTCTCCGCAGCCAATATCAAGCCAACTGACTGGCTTGCTATCTTGCTCGTTTATGAACTCATCGTTAGACAGCAATTCTGTCATTTTTTGACTAATTACGTTTTGGAGCAAGGCATAGTGCCCATGATTCAAGAACCGTTTACGCGCATCGATAGATTCTTGGCTGTCCCCAGGTGCTTTGGACTTTTTCTGTTGTACTGGCAGTAAGTTGACATAGCCTTGACGCGCTACATCAAAAGGATGTGAAGTCTGTTTGGAATTCAAACTGCCATCACAGCGCCAAGTATCTGCGGCAGGCTGTAGTGGTGACTGACAAAGTGGACAAATAAATAATGACACGGGCATCTCAAAGTGATAGCAATATGCTTCGCATTTTAACAAAATTCATCTGCCTTGAGCGACAAAAAGCCGTCTCAATCACGATTGAAACGGCTTTTTGGATTTTTGCAAATTGATATCTATATAGATATTTGGCGGTTATAGCCTAACGCAGTTTTAGCGTCATTAGCCCAAGGATGACAAGAATAATTGCAATAATCCAAAATCTTGCCACCACTTGCGTTTCTTTCCAGCCAATTTCCTCAAAATGATGATGCAGCGGTGCCATACGGAAGACGCGTTTTTTGCGCAGTTTGTACGAGCCAACTTGCAACATCACTGATAGCGCTTCTGCGACAAACAAACCACCCATAATCGCAAAGGCAATCTCTTGACGGGTCATCACGGCAATAGTACCTAGCATCGCGCCCAGTGCTAGCGCGCCAACATCACCCATAAACACTTGTGCTGGATGCGCGTTGAACCATAAGAAACCAAGGCCTGCTCCGACCATTGAACCACAAACGATGATGACTTCGGAGTTATAAGGAATATAAGGCACATGTAAGTAATCAGCAAAGCGTACATCGCCTGATACGTAAGCCATCGCGCCCAAACCTGCAGCGACGAGAACGACTGGCAAAATCGCCAAACCATCCAAACCATCGGTTAGATTGACTGCGTTAGAAGCACCATTAATCACAAAGTAGGTAAAGATGATAAAGCCAATACCAAATGGCACCGCTGAAAATGGAATCATCCAGTCTTTGAATACTGGCAATAGCAAATCCTGCATCTCACGCGTGGTGTTGATATCGGGTTGTAATGTGGCGATATAGTACAAAGAAACACCGACAAATAGCGCGCCCATAGACAGCCAAAAATACTTTTTGCGAGCGATTAAGCCTTTTGGATCTTTGTACTTAATTTTTAGCCAATCATCAGCCCAACCTACGGCGCCGAAGATAACCATGACCACGAGCAAAATCCAAACATAAGGATTGTTTAATCGTGCCCATAGTAGCGTCGATATGCCAATGGCGCTTAGGATCAATACCCCGCCCATGGTTGGTGTACCCGTCTTGGCTAAATGCGATTGAGGCCCATCATTACGAATGGCCTGACCATATTTGAGCGAACGCAAGTGCCGAATGACACGGCCACCAAACATCATGCTAAACATAAGGGCGGTAACAACGGCAAGCAATGCTCGCAGCGTCAACGAAGAAACCGCAGAAAACGGCGTATAATACTGGCCAAGCCAGCCGAACAACCAAACTAACACCGCCTACTCCTCTACTAGCGCATGAATAAGTGTTTCCATTCCCATGGAACGAGAGCCTTTGAACAACACAGTACAAGGCTTAGCTTGTTGCGCTTGCAAATACGGCTGTAAATACTGTAATAAATTGTCTTTGTCGGCAAAAGCATGAGCACTGATATCAGACACTTCTTGCGCACCCGCAACGGTATAAGGGGCATATTCGCCAACACAAAGCAGCACGTTGATACCTGTGGTCGCAATAGTACGGCCCAAGCTTTGATGCTCACTAATAGCTGCTTCACCGAGCTCACCGATATCGCCCAGTACCATGACTTGCGTGCCCGTTTGCGCAGCCAATACTTTGGCGGCGGCACGTACCGAATGAGGGTTGGCATTATAAGTATCATCAATAAGACGATGCATCCCAAGTATTTGGCTATTTAAACGACCTTTAGCAGGACGCGCATTTTCTAGCCCAATCACAATGTCACTTACCTCAATATTTAGCGCATGCGCACAGGCAGCAGCAGCCAAGGCATTATTGACATTATGCTCACCTGCCAATGGCAAGTTGATATCATGGACTTGGTTACCGATATGTAGCTTAAATTCGCTACGTTCAGGCTCTACGTCTAGATGGCTTGCGCTTACATCCGTATTACCAAAGCCAATCACATGTGAGGTATGCTTTTCAGCGATACGGCGTAGCTGATTGGTAAAGTCATCCTTATCAGGAACAATCGCAAACTGCACGTCCGTCAAAGTATGGTAAATCTCTGCTTTGGTCTGGCAGATGCCTTCACGGCTACCAAACTCACCCAAATGCGCTGTACCGATGTTTAAGATACAGGCCACATCAGGCTGAACAATTTCAGTCGTATAAGCAATCTCGCCAATATGGTTTGCGCCCAATTCTAAAATAGCATAACGATGATGATCTGATAGCTCAAGAAGCATCATTGGCACACCCAAATCGTTATTGAGGTTACCACGAGTGATCAAAGTCGGTGCCAATCTACCAAAAATACTACCTAGCATTTCTTTGCAAGTGGTCTTGCCGCTAGAGCCCGTAATAGCAATCACGGTTAAATCTGTATGCTGCTGACGACGATACGCTGCCAATTGACCTAGTGCCAAACGAGTATCGCTGACTACCAATTGCGGAATAACATTTGGGCCGGACAACAAGATAGGACGCGAGACAACAGCGGCAACTGCACCTTTTGATATCGCTGTCTCGATATAATCGTGACCATCGAAATTGTCGCCGCTTAGCGCCAAAAATATATCGCCTGGCTTTATCGTACGAGTATCAGTGGCTATCCGCTTACTGGCTAAAGCAGTCTGCTCTGCTGCATGGCCTTGTGGTAGTTGCCAATGCCCATCGAGCGACGTGGTCGCTGCGAGCAGATTGTCCATTTGCCAGACATAGAGCCCTTGCGACTGGGCAGTATTATCGGTGTCGGCTGTCATAATGATTACCTTATATGATGACTACTTAATTTTTATATTTAATGATCGATTTTTACTGATGCATGTATCGAAAGCCTATCAATTACACACGTCCCGCTTGACTCAATGCCTGCTGCAAAACAACACTGTCATCGAAATCATAGCGAACGTTATTAATCTCTTGATAGGTTTCGTGACCTTTGCCTGCGATGACCACGATATCATCCACACCCGAGTGACTAACTGCATATTCAATGGCCGTCTGACGGGCAGGCTCGATATGGGTTCGTTGATATTGCTCAGCTGTCATACCAGCCTGCATATCTTGCAAAATTACATTTGGGTCTTCGGTACGTGGATTATCCGCGGTCAAAATAACTTGATCAGCACCTGCCAGACCTGCTTGCGCCATCAACGGTCGCTTGCCTGCATCACGATCTCCGCCGCAACCAAATACTGCCCAAAGCTGACCTTTACAGTGGGTTTTTAAACTTGCCAGCACTTGGCTTAGAGCATCTGGAGTATGTGCATAATCAACGATAAAGCAGCCGTCATTTGACGGTACACGCTGCATACGCCCAACCGCACCTTGCAACTGTGCAACAGCAGGCGCAATACGCTCGATATTCATAGCCAAGTCAGTATCAAGTGCTACGACGGCTGCTATCGCTGCGAGCAAATTGGCTACATTGAAGCGACCTAATAATGGACTGACAATCTCTATGTTGTCAGCTTTCTCATCACCAAAATCAGTACGCAGATTTATTTTGACGCCTTGCAGACTCGGCGTAATATCAGCGGCAACAAAAGTAGCAGCTTTTAATGAATCCAAACTGTATGTCCATACCGTCAAACCGCTGACGTTTGCCGTATCTAACATAACCTGAGCATGCTCATCATCGATGTTGATAATGGCATGGGTCAAATCTGGGAAATGCGCTTTATCAAATAGCTTGGCTTTGGCAGCGGCATATTCTGCCATATCAGCATGATAGTCTAAATGGTCACGGCTCAAATTGGTATAAAGCGCTACAGTGACTGGCATCCCTTGTAGACGTTGCTGATCCAACCCATGAGAGCTAGCCTCTAATGCCAATATTTCTGCCTGCTCTGTTCCCATCTGATGTAAGAACTGTTGGACAGCTAACGCATCGCCCGTGGTATGACTGGCTTGCACCAGAGCGCCAAGTCTACCATTACCTGCCGTACCCATCACCGCGCTACTCTGACCCATCATCTGAATAAGCTGTGCTACTAACTGGCTGATGGTTGTTTTACCATTCGTACCAGTCACCGCAACCACGGTCGGTAGGGTCACTGGCTGCTGATATTGCAGGCGCGCTTGAATTAAGCTACCCAAAAAGTCGCGAATATTAGGAACGTACAATACAGGGCATGGTAATGCTGCTAGTTGCTGAGGTGCATTAGCAATACTATCTGTCTGCGGTTCACTACTGGTATTTGAGTGATTGTTTGCTTCGCTAAGCAAAACGCTAGGGTCAATCTCTGAGAGAATAAACGCGGCTTGTTCAGCGGCTTGCAATAAATAATCGCGACTTTTTTCAGAATTGGCTGTTTGACTTTTTAACAGGACAAATACGTCATTCGCTTCCAATTGGCGATTATCCAAGCGAAACTGTTGAAAAGGAATATGGGCAATAGATTGAGCTTGATCTAAACTCGCTTGATTGGATGCTTCCTGAATCGATGTTGCTATCATCGCTGTAAGCTGCTCAGCCAGTTTTTGCTGCTGGCTTTTATTGGCATTTATAAGCTGTTGTAAAGTAACAGTAGCGCTATCTAGCGATGATATAGTCATAGATAAATCCTAAACAGTTAAAACGTGTCAGCTCAGTAGAACTGAACATTTAAAATAATTGAACGCTTACTGCGCTTCCGTTTTTAGTGGCTTATCCAAAGGCACATTATACAATCGCAATGCTTCTTTCATCACATTATGGAAGACAGGTGCGACCGTTAGACCAGCATAAATCTGACCACGTGGGTCTTCGATAAGCATTACGCCTACCAGCTTTGGATTGGATGCAGGTGCCATGCCAGCAAAGACGTTACGATACTGATCAGTATAGTAACCACCATCTGGATTGATACGGCGTGACGTACCTGTCTTACCTGCCACCCGATACCCATCAATGGCAGCAGCTTTTGCCGTACCACCAGGCTCAGTCACGCTCTCAAGCATTTGTACGATAGACATTGCCTGCTCATGCGCCATAATGCGTTTGCTTGGCTGCGACTTGTCATCTTTAATTAAAGTTAATGGATGCATGACTCCCCCTGCTGCTAGGGCTGAATACGCCTGTGCAACCTGTGCCAATGTCACTTGTAGACCATAACCATAACTAACCGTCGCACGACGCGAGGTTTCTTTTTCTTTTGGCGTGACGATCAGACCACTACCCTCACCTGGGAACTGCAAAGGTGTTTTTGAGCCAAAGCCAAACTGTCGTTGCATATTACTAATAGCATCGGCTGGCAGTGATAGCGCAATCTTGGTGGAGGCAACGTTACTAGATTTCTGTAATAGCGTGGCCATGTTAATCATACCCAAATTATTATGATCTCGAATGGTATAGCCACGTACGCGAATCGAGCCGGGATTGGTATCAATCAAAGTCGTTGGCGTATATTTACCCGAGTCTAGTGCTGCTGCAACGGTAAACGGTTTCATCACTGAGCCTGGCTCAAACACATCTAACAGTGCGCGGTTACGCTGGTTTTCACCCGTCATCTCATTAAGGTTGTTTGAGTTAAATGACGGCCATGTTGATAATGCCAACACTTCACCAGTTTGTACGTCAACGATCATACCCGTGGACCAACGTGCTTTTTGTAAGCGTCCAGCTTTTTCTAGCTCTTTATATAGCAAATACTGTAAGCGCGAATCAATCGTCAATGCCACATCTTTGCCGGGTACTTCTGGCTCGATTTGTTTGATTTCTTTTAGGCTGTTTTGTTTGGCGTCTTTTAGAACCAAAACTTTTCCGTCATCACCTGCCAGATCTTTTTCGTACTGACGCTCAATACCAGCACGGCCTTCGTAGCCGCCTTCAGGATCTTTGGCGTTTTGACCCATAAATCCTAGCAGCTGCGCATTAGACTGTGGCTGCGGGTAATAACGCTGAAAGAAATTCTTTTCGTAGACGCCTGGGAAATCAAGTGAGCTGACGCTTTGGGCAATCTCAGGTGTGACTTTATTAAGCAGTGGCAAATAGTGTGAGCCTGCGCCAGATGGCAAAGCCGCTTTTACGGCTTTCTCATCGGTCACATCGATACTGTCATCAATAGCCGTGACTTTTTTCAACTCATCGACCGAGATATTGGCAGCAGCGGCTAGCTTTGTCAGATCCATATTATCTAGACGCTTTTGCATACGTGCCTGTAATTGGGGACTGCTAGGGTTGGTGATGATAATGCGCTTTAGCTCGTAATATTCACGAGAATAATCATGCGGACTGAATGAAACTGTCGCGAGCGGCGCACTGACTGCAAGCGGTAGATTATTACGGTCGGTAATCATACCGCGATAAGATTTTTGGGTACGCTCACTGGTAATGAGCTCATTACCTTTATCCTGATAAAACTGTGCGTTGGCAACCTGAATATAATAGGCGCGGCTAATCAGTAGCGCTAATATGACCAGCGCTAGACCCCAGACCATACGAAAACGGTTTTTGTCTTGTTCGAAACCGCCAAGAGCTGACGCACCTGACGCTTTGCTCGAAAAAACCATTTTACTTTTGCGGTTTTTTACACTGGTATAAGCGCCTTGGGTGTCGCTTTTTTTGATGCGACCAAACAATTTAGCCTTACGATTACTTGCAGCTTTATCAGGCTTGCTACTTGTTTGACCAGACTTAGCAGCACTGGCTCGGCGGAGAGGTTTGGTTACCTTGCCGCTGGCTGGTTTCTTGCTAGTGTTTTTTGCGGTGGATTTAGGCTTTTTCTCACTCATTGTCCTGCCTCCGTCGCTGGTTCTTCAGGAGAGATGTCCGTAGAGGCACGTGGCCCAATCACGTCAGACATATCTTCATCTGAGTCTTCCGTAACCACTGGCACCAAGGCAGTAGCGACACCAGGCTGGATAATCAGCTTATCCTTTAACGTTGGCGAATACATACCCAATTCAGCAACCGCTCGACTGGCAATCTGCGGAGTGGCGCTAAAGGTTTGCTGCTCAATCAATAGACGCTGATGCTCTACTTGTAGCTTACGTTCTTGTTTTTTCATGTCTTGCAAGGTTTTGTAGTCCTGATGATATTGCTGAACTTCTTCGGCAGTTTTGATACCACTCCATACAATCGTGGCTGCCAATAACAGTAGCACGACTACATAAATGCTCACCACATTAAACCGGCGCACGAACAGCTCGCCGACATCGGTATTATAAGGTGTAGCAGTGCGGCGATTCGCAGGTTTGTCAGATATTGCCATGACGATCTCAAAAAGGTGAACGTAAACGATAGAGTAGATAACGGATTGCGAAAGATGAACGTGTCATTATTCGGTCGTACCATCGATAAATATAAAACCAAAGACACTTATAAGTGTAAAAACTAAACCTAAAAACCGAATGTAAAAAACACATCCAATAGCTAATATATTCAGGAGCCATAAATCATTACAACTGATGGCTATCAATATGTCATACCACAACCAAGCACGTTGCATGGCTATACTACATATAAATCTGTGCAACTATCATGCAGATAAAAACCAACTGCTGAGCCTAACAGACAATATTTACAGATTTTTAACAGTGGCGTAGCCATTAGGACATTTGCGCATCATTTAGACAAACATTAGCAATCTTAGACAACTCAATAATCATATTCGACTATGACTTGTGGCAGCATGATGTTCTATGGTGCTGTCATCTGCTCATAAGCTGTGTCAGTACGCGTTGCCATACGCAGCCATGCACTACGCGCGCGCGGGTTCTGACTCGTCTCAGCTTTGCTTGGGCCAACACGTTTTGGCTTGCTAAAATAGCGTGGTCGATTTGGCGGCATTGGCAGGTTTTCGTCTTCTGGATACTGCCCTTTGCTATGTCGCTGCAAAAACTGCTTGATACGGCGATCTTCTAATGAGTGAAAGCTAATGACTGCAAGCTGCCCACCTGACTTTAAGATAGGAATGCTTTGCTCTAAAAAGTCGTCAACATCGCCCAACTCATTATTAATAAAGATACGCATGGCCTGAAAGCTTTGCGTGGCTGGATGTTTACCGCGTTGCCAATTAGGATGCGCTATCTTAATGACTTCTGCCAACTCAAGCGTAGACTCGTAGCTCTCCATCTGTTTGATAGCTCGTGCAATACGGCGGCTATGACGCTCTTCACCAAACTCATAAAGCACATTGGCCAACGTTTCATCATCGACTTTCTCGAGCCATTCGGCAACTGACTGGCCACGGCTGGTATCCATACGCATGTCTACTGCCCCGTCACGCATAAAGCTAAAGCCGCGACTACCATCATCAATCTGCGGTGATGAGATGCCCAAATCTGCCATCAAGCCATCAACTTCAGTGATACCCATAGCAGCCAGACTGTCGGTCAACGTCGCAAAACTATCGTGAACCACACGCACACGGCTGTCTTTGCTTGCCAACTCTTGCGCCACACTAATGGCTGTCGGATCTTTGTCAAAGACAATCAGTGTTGCATCTTCAGCGAGTTGACTTAATAGCAATCGGCTATGGCCGCCACGACCAAAGGTTGCATCAACGTAGATGCCACTTATATTTAAGCTATTTTGGTCGCCTTCTTTTTGCTTGGGCAAGGATTTTACGCCGAGTACCGCAGCGACAGTCTCTTGCAGCAGCACCGCATCATGGACAAAACTTAATTCATCAGACGTGATATCGCCCTCATGACGGGCGTGAGTAACATCCAGATCGACATCTTGCGTAGACGAATCCTTTACAGCAGAAGGATTAGACGCTGACTCAGAGAGATCAGCGGCGGCAGAAGGACTGGCTTTCGATTTTGGCTTAGACTTTGATAGGGACACAAACAACTCAATAGATGACGACCATACTGGCCAGTAATTAGATGAAAATAAACAAGTTATGACTTGCTTAGCATTATTATCGCAAGGATACACCTGTAGTCAAGCACTAGAAGGGCTTTTCATTAAAAATATCACATGTCTCTGTTATACTAGCGCTATATTTTACGCTATTTCTTAACATCGACTTCATATCTTTCATCGCTATTTATACTGATAGCTTATATCGATAGCAAACTTTGAGAATTTTATCATGCAAACCTCTACTGACAGCAAGCGCCCTGTGCGCACGCGTATCGCCCCATCACCAACTGGCTTCCCGCACGTAGGTACTGCCTATATTGCCCTGTTTAACTTAGCTTTTGCTAAAGCGCATGGCGGAGAATTCATCTTACGTATCGAAGACACTGATCAGACGCGCTCGACTGAGCAATCAGAACAAATGATTTTGGATGCCCTACGTTGGGTTGGTCTGGATTGGAGCGAGGGCCCAGATATTGGCGGCCCACACGCCCCTTATCGTCAGAGCGAGCGTAGCGATATCTATAAAAAGCACGCTGAGATACTCATAGAAAAAGACCATGCGTTCCGCTGTTTTTGTACCAGTGAAGAGTTAGACGCTATGCGCGCTGAACAAATGGCCAATGGCGAGACCCCTCGTTATGATGGTCGCTGTGCCCATCTTGCTCCAGAAAAAACTGAGCAATTGGTAAGCGAAGGCAAACCGCACGTGATTCGTATGCGTGTACCGACCGAAGGCACTTGTCAGGTACAAGACATGCTACGTGGCACCGTTGAGTTCCCTTGGACTCAAGTCGATATGCAAGTACTACTAAAAACAGACGGCATGCCAACGTATCATTTAGCCAACGTCGTCGATGACCATTTGATGGAAATCACCCATGTGATGCGCGGTGAAGAGTGGCTGAACTCTGCGCCTAAGCATCAACTGCTATATGATTATTTTGGTTGGGAAATGCCGACCCTTTGCCATATGCCACTACTGCGTAACCCTGATAAGTCAAAACTGTCTAAACGTAAAAACCCAACCTCTATCACCTACTATCGTGATGCAGGCGTGTTACCTGAAGCGCTGCTAAACTATCTCGGTCGTATGGGATACTCAATGCCCAATGATGCTGAGCAGTTTACGCTAGAAGAAATGATTGCCAGCTTTAATATTCAGCGTGTGTCGCTTGGTGGCCCTATCTTCGATATTGAAAAATTAAACTGGCTCAATGCTGAATGGCTACGTGCGCTTAGCCCTGAAGAACTAAAGAATAAAATCCTTGAGTGGGCCAGCAACAGTGACAAACTAACCGCTATCGCAGCCGCAATTCAGCCACGTATCGAGCTATTGTCTGATGCGGTTAATTGGGGTGGTTTCTACTTCCAAAACCTACCTGACATCAATGCTGAGAGTTTCACTCATAAATCGCTCACGCCTGAGCAAATTATTGAGATGCTGCAATTAGCGCTTTGGCAGTTAGAAGTCTTGCCAACGTGGTCAGAAGAAAACATCTATGCCACGCTAAAAGGCCTTGCTGCTCATCTGGATATCAAGATGCGCGACTTTATGGCGCCGTTCTTTATCGCTATCGCTGGTAGCACCTCATCGACGCCAGTCATGAACTCTATGGCGATTATCGGTGCTGATATGACTCTGACTCGCTTGCGTCACGCAGTTGATGTATTAGGCGGCCTCGGTAAAAAGAAACTGAAAAAACTTGAGAAACAAGCGGCAGAACTGCCAGACTTTTTGGCTGCTGCTGAGTAGTACTGCTGGAGCTTTCATTATTAAAAATCACCTAAACTCCTACTCATCGAAACGTTCTTGAAAGAAGTTTATTCTGTAAATTAAGATTAATTAGCGTGGGTTTTGCAATAGCAAAATTCACGCTTTTTCTTATCAAAAATTTGAGTTTCTCAATAAAACTAAAATGTTGTAGACTCTTACCTAAGCCTTACATATTTTAATTCATTTGGAGATGAAAGATTTGAAAATTACAAAGCTGTTAATATCATTATTTCTAGGCAGTATGATTTCAACACAAAGTTATGCCACAGAAATCGAAGACTTTATGTCATGGGCACAGCTAGGTAATGGATCAGCATGGATTAAGTACACTAGTAACTATGGAGCTGAAGCTAAATTTTTTGAAGCTGAAATAAGTCATTCGAAGTCAGGAGGTCAAAGGCTTTATTTTAGCGATTATCATGCTGCAGATATTAATAGCTGCAAATACACAACTACTATACCTGACAGCACAACAATGATATTCAATGGACAAGCAGTTAAAATGTCACGTTGGTGCCAAAAATTTAGAGATTCTAGCAGTTACTATTTTAGTCTAACTCCTCAAACAGAACGTGGTCATAATTATGTTGTCAATCTATTCAAGATAGCTACCTCACCTATTGAGATTCAGTTTAATAATGAAAAAACATACTTCCCTGTAATAGGATTTACTAAAGCATGGAATAGTGCCGGTGGTAATGCTATCTAATAATCTATTTCGGATAGTATGTTTATAAAACTCACAAGTTCTAGATAAGAACCTATAAAATAGATGGACTTTATATTTTATAACTCGCTAAACCTTCTTATGAACTGGAACTAAACATGGCTGCCAAAACCGTCACGATAGAAAGCAAAGATTATGTCTTTAACACGCTAAAAGAAGCACAGAAATATTATGATGCCATCGTAAAGGAGCTGTTTGATGCAACTTTGACCCTGACCAAGGGCCAAGACTTCGAAGATTTAAAATGGATATACAGCGCTTACTGTGGTTACACCAAACATAATCTAGATAAATTGGGCGAATATGACATCATTGGCGTCAAAGGTATAAGAACGATCCGAGAGAAAGGTGGTCAATATATGCCAACTGAATGCTGTGCTATTATTTTTTCTGATGGTAGCGAAGAAGAGTTTTATACCGATAAAGCCCTAAAAGAGATTGCCATTAAGCAAAATCCACGCTAATTTGGGCTTATTGAACCTTTAAAATAGGCTAAATCACTTTTTTTTGCATATTTATGCATTATTTTTAAAATAGTGGTTGACAAGACTGCCGCTCTTACATAAAATACGCACACTCTTAGCGAGGGGCTATAGCTCAGTTGGTAGAGCACTTGCATGGCATGCAAGGGGTCAACGGTTCGACTCCGTTTAGCTCCACCATACTTATTTATAGCAACGCTCAGTATTACTGAAACGTAATAATAAATACTCGCTAGTAGGACGATATCAGCACCTAGGCAATGCTTATTTACTAAGCTATCTGATATTGTGAAGTACCGTTGTAACCACTGGTTATAACACTCTATGCGTCCCCATCGTCTAGAGGCCTAGGACACCGCCCTTTCACGGCGGTAACGGGGGTTCGAATCCCCCTGGGGACGCCACTATTCGGCGTCACTTATTAGCACTTTTGCTTAGCATCAGATTAGACTAATAAGCGAACAATGAAAAATCCCAGTCATCATACGGTGACTGGGATTTTTTATGTCTGTCATTTCTCAACATCCTCTATTCTGTTGTCGTTAGCTTATTATTAATAGCTGCTAGCTTAGTGTTGATAGCGCTATTGCCAACCTATCTAATACTCGTTAATATCGATCTGATAAGCATATTTATAAAGTGCAGCCACATACTATAAATGATGGGGCTTAGCGTGATTAAAGGGAAGTGATTGCTATGTTTGGTATCGAGAATTATCTGGGGTTTATCTTGGCGGCTATTTTGTTAAACCTAACGCCAGGTACGGATAGCATGTACATCATCACCCGTAGTATTTCACAGGGACAAACAGCAGGGGTTTATTCTGTTCTTGGCATTACTTCGGGTATTTTGGTACATACGTTATTGGCGGCGCTAGGGTTGTCCGTATTGCTTGCCAATTCCCCTACCGCTTTTATGATTGTCAAATATGTTGGGGCCAGCTATTTGTGCTATTTAGGCTTCAAGATGCTGACGAGCAAAAGCTCTAACTCAATAACAAACAATCTATCCAAAGATCAGAATGTGACTAGCCGAAAGGCTGTAGATGGTTGGCAAATATATAAGCAAGGTGTGTTAACCAATACTTTTAACCCAAAAGTCGCTTTATTCTTCTTGGCGTTCTTCCCTCAGTTTATCGACGCTAGTTATGCTTATGGCATGCTGTCATTTTTGATGTTAGGGCTGACTTTTGCCACTACAGGCTTTATATGGTGCTTGAGTTTGGCACTGCTGGCGTCAAAGTTCAGCAAAAAATTAAGAGAGAATCCAAAAATTGAATCCATGATGAATAAAATAAGTGGTATCGTATTTATGGGGCTAGGAATTAAGTTATTGACTGAAAAGGCTTGATTAGCGAAATAACAGGAAGAAAAAACGTCTTCCATAAAAAAGCCCAATCCCCTACTTTGAAGGAGATTGGGCTGTTTTCATACTAAGTCTAATACATCACTAGCCTGCTTCTTTGCTCTCAGCAGCCAGTTGACGTAGTACATAGTGCAATACGCCGCCATGACGCACATATTCGCGCTCTTTTGGCGTTTGTAGACCGACATTTACCTCAAAGGTTTCTGCCGTTCCGTCAGCACGTGTAGCCGTAACCGTGGCTGTTTTACTTTCACCATTATCTAGCCCCGTGATGCTCAGCACTTCAGAACCATCTAGTTTGTAAGTCTCTGCATTTTGACCGTCTTTAAACGTCAATGGCAGCACACCCATACCGACGAGATTCGAACGGTGAATACGCTCAAACGAGCTGGTCAACACCGCTTTTACGCCGAGCAAGATAGTACCTTTGGCTGCCCAGTCACGGCTCGAACCAGAACCATACTCTGCCCCGCCCAATACCACTAGCGGACGCTTGTCTTCTTTATACTTCATCGCTGCGTTATAGATAGGCATTTCTTCGCCATCTTGTAGCGTAGCGCTGTCATCTTTGAAGTAATAGGTATAGCCCCCTTCTTTACCGCCCATCATCGTGTTTTTGATACGGATATTGGCAAAGGTACCACGGGTCATGACTGCATCGTTACCACGGCGTGAACCATAGCTGTTGAAGTCTGCTTCCATTACACCGCGCTCTTGCAAGTACTTACCTGCTGGTGAGTCTGGATCGATATTACCTGCTGGTGAGATATGATCGGTGGTGATTGAATCACCGAACAGACCTAGGATACGCGCGCCTTCGATATCAGGGATACCTTCTGGCTCCATGGTCATACCATCAAAGAACGGTGGGTTTTTAATATACGTTGACCCTTCATCCCATGGATACAGTTGGCTATCCGCTGAACTAATTGCGTTCCACGCTGCACTACCGTCAAATACTTCGCCGTAGTTTTTGCGGAACATATCGGCATCGATATTATTGGCAATCAGCTCGTTGATCTCTTCTGAAGTCGGCCAGATATCTTTTAGGAATACATCATTGCCATCTTGATCCTGTCCGAGCGGATGAGTCGTCAAGTCAATATCAACAGTACCTGCCAATGCATAAGCAACGACCAACGGTGGTGATGCTAAATAACTGGCTTTGACATGCGAGTGAATACGACCTTCAAAGTTACGGTTACCAGACAGTACCGCTGCCGCGACTAAGTCGTTTTCTTCAATGCCTTTTTCGATCTCTTCTGATAATGGCCCTGAGTTACCGATACAAGTCGTACAACCATACCCTACTAAGTAGAAGCCTGTTTTTTCTAGCTCATCCATTAGATGGGTTTTTTCTAAATAATCGGTTACGACTTTAGAACCCGGTGCGAGCGATGTCTTAACCCAAGGTTTGGCTTTAAGCCCTTTGGCAGCAGCTTTTTTGGCCACTAGACCTGCACCAATCATTACCGCTGGATTTGAAGTATTGGTACAAGAAGTAATGGCGGCAATAACTACCGACCCGTCTCGTAACTTGTGTTGTTTGTCATCGATACTGACATTTGAAAAGACATTGTTTGCTGGCGCATAACCTGCATTGTCATCACTGGTATCAACTTCGATATTCGGTTCAGCCGCTAAGTGTTCAGCTTGCTCTTGCTCGCCGCCTTCTTGATCAAAGCGTACTTTACCTTCTACTTCTGACTTGCGATCTTTGGTCATTTTCTCTAGCGTTTCACCAAACTTCTCATGCATATCAGACAAATTGATACGCTGCTGTGGCAAGTTTGGCCCTGCTAGTGCTGGCTGTACTGACGACAGATCTAGTTCTAGTTTACTTGAATAAGTCGCCGCAGGTGTATCGGCATCGTGCCATAAGCCTTGCGCCTTAGCGTATTTTTCAACCAGTTCAATCTGCTCTTCGTCACGACCTGATAGACGCAGATAATCAATTGCCATTTGATCAATTGGGAAAATACCACAAGTCGCACCATACTCTGGTGACATGTTGGCAATGGTAGCGCGATCCGCTAGCGGCATACTATGTAAGCCTTCGCCATAAAACTCGACGAACTTGCCCACTACGCCATGTGCGCGCAACATCTCAACCACACGTAATACCAAATCGGTCGCCGTGACGCCTTCGGTTAGCTTACCTTTTAACTCAAAACCGACTACCTGTGGAATCAGCATCGATGACGGTTGACCCAGCATTGCAGCTTCAGCTTCGATACCGCCCACACCCCAACCAAGTACGCCAATACCATTAATCATCGTGGTATGGCTATCTGTACCAAATACTGTATCTGGATAAGCTGTCAGCTCGCCATCAACGTCTGCTGCCATCACGACACGGGCTAAATACTCAAGGTTAACCTGATGCACGATACCTGTCGCTGGTGGCACCACGACGAAGTTTTCAAAGGCTTGCTTGCCCCAATGTAAAAACTCATAGCGCTCATTGTTACGCTTAAATTCAATTTTTTCGTTCAAATCTAGCGCGTCCTCTCGGCCATAAGCATCAACCTGTACAGAGTGATCGACGACCAGCTCACTAGGGATAAACGGATTGATCTGCTCAGCCTTACCGCCAAGCTCGACAACTGCATCACGCATCGCCGCCAAATCGACTACTGAAGGTACACCAGTGAAATCCTGCAATACCACACGCGCTGGCATAAAAGCGATTTCTTTTGACGCTTCAGCCCCTGCATCCCAGTTGGCAACCGCTTCGATATGGTTTTTACCAACCGACTGGCCGCCGTCTTCGTTACGCAATAGGTTTTCTAATACCACTTTCATACAAAATGGTAGTGTCTTGATATGCTCATAAGTTTCGGTCAGCTTTGGTAGGCTGTAGTAGGCATGTTCCTTGCCAGCAACCGAAAGGGTGTCTTTTACATCAAAAATATCACTCATGATAGCTTCCTTATCGTTGTTATAAATCCTGGACATAAATTATTATAAGTTTATGTATGACTGGTGGCTCAATAAATGATTGATCTGTCTTAAATCAATATCGCAGTTTCGCAAAACTGTCTGATATGAGTCAGTGTTAACAAAAGAGATAATCATATCTGTAGTGATTAACAGAAACTCCCTTTTACCATAACAAACATACAAGGCTTTGTTAACGTCTGGACGTTGTCGAATCGTGGCACAATCGTAAACGTAACAACGGTTTAGCGAGCTATTGTTAAATGATTTATTCCTATTCAATTTTTATCTTTTTTACGTCGTCCATTGCGGAATACGTAGCTGTCCTCATAAAAGCCAGTATCTGCATTTTCTGCCCAAAAATGCGGTACACCTAAGATCGGTAGCGGCGCAAGCTGGCGCGGCTTCACATCGTCATTTGATAATAACGTGTCCATATATTCTGCAACCTTGTCATCCAAATAGCTCATACGTTCAGCTAAGGATAAGGTAAAGAATTCTTGTGCAACGTGAATGACAATGCTGTGAGCACATAGAGGTTTGCGCGGGTGTACCAACTGCTCAAGCAGGGCATGCCCAAAAATATAGACTGCGGCTTGAGCGCTGTTATCAGGCTGGGTTGGGTTGTCCCATTTAGCACGTGGTTTCACCAAACTTGCCTGCCAGTCAAAATCAACCAATGCCTCACCGATATTAGCATCAGAAGTCACTAGCACTGCGCCATTCTCATCAAAGACTGTAATAGTGTCGCGCACACGCCCTCGACGCTCACTAATACCCTGCTTAGCGATTTCTAGCATATGGTAGTAATTGAGCATAGCTTTAGTCTTCGGAAAGGTCAGCCAAATACTGCCGTTAAACAAATCATGCAAATTATCACGCGTCGGGATGTTGCCAGTTGTGCCGATGAAATGCTCATAAGCCTCCCCTTCAGGCAATGCATTTTGAGAGACGAATTGTAGCGTCTGAGATTTGTGGTCATGAGCAGGTTTGGTATGCGGTAACGGCTGCTCTAAATGATTGGCCTGCTGCGTTATCGCTGTTTTTAAGACTTTGGCAATCGTGTCAGGCGTATTGATGTCAGAAGCATTTATATCGTGCTCATCTATGCTTTTCACATTATCCAAACTTTCTGAATCACCCAAATTACTTAAACTATCCAAGCTATTTCTCTGTGATTTCGAGCGACTAAGGTGTTCAATCGTGTTGCTGACATAACTCAATTGAGTAATATGAGACAGCCAGGGCGCTTGCCAATCAATGGCAGCAAAGCTGTGATCAAGCTGACCTTCTACTACAGGTAGCTGCTTAGTATGAGTAACGGAGTTAAGTGTGGCGGGTAAATCACTGGCAGGCATAGAAGCTCTCTCTTACAGGCTATCTCTATTAGACGTATGGACGGTCTATGGTATCATGGTGCGCTTTTTTACTGCTAGATACGCCGCTCGAAAGGACTTTTTGAGCGCTATGGATGAATGAGTTTTATGGCAAATTTTAATACCCACTTAAATGTCGCCTTTATGGTCAGCGGCACACTGAGTTTGACGGTTTATAAAGCTGGATTGATTGATGATTCAGGATTTTTGGTGTGTGTGGCGCTTGGTACTATCGGTGGGTTGCTGCCAGACTTGGATTCTGATAATTCAACACCGATTAAGCTCGGTTTTAATATCACCTCGTTTATATTTGCCTTTGGTCTGGTCATGCATTGGCGTAGTGATTTGAGCTTACTGGCACTAATAGTATTGTGGCTGGCAGGCTACGGTTTTATGCGTTATGTCGTTTTTCATATTTTTACTACTATGACGGTGCATCGCGGCGTCATCCACTCTGTGCCGTATATGGCACTACTGGGATTGGGTCTGACGTGCCTAAGTTATTATGGCTTGCACCTACCACTGACGACCAGTTGGTTTTATGGGCTGTTTTTATTTGGTGGCGCGATGGTGCATTTGTCATTGGACGAGCTGTATAGCGTCAATTTGTCCAATATGAAAATGAAACGTTCATCGGGCACGGCAATGAAGTTTTATCAGCCAAAAGACAAATGGTGGTATCTGCTCTTATATACTATCCTTGCACTACTGGTATACGCCGCCCCACCTTTTGAGATGTTTTGGTCACGATTAAGTGATCCTTCTGCATGGGCGCAGCTCAAAGTCGGCATATTGCCAGAATTAATAAAAAGAATGCTGCAATAAAATTATCAAAAGACCACTGAGCCTAAACGAATAGGCCCAAACAAAAATTAGAGTAAAACATGCAATCTTACCCAGATACTTGCCCTTGCCAAATCAATCCAACAGCAGAGACGGTAGACGCTCCACTATCCTATCAAGACTGCTGCCAGCCTTATCATGATGCTTTTTATAATGGTGCTTTTTATAATGATGAGGCTGACAAAGCAGATGGTATAAAAGCGGAGACAGCCGAACGGCTTATGCGTACGCGCTATAGTGCCTTTGTGCTCATAAAACCAGAGTATATCGTCAAGACCACAGTGCCTGCTCAGCAAGCATTACTTGATGTTGTAGCGATTGAAAGTTGGGCAAAAGAGACGGATTGGGCAGGACTAGAGATTGTAGAGCACACGCCAAAGCTGGGTAAATGTCATGCACAGGTTGAATTTAAAGCTTATTTTAAAAGCGCTGAGGAAACATCAGGTGGTTTAGCAGAAAAAATACAGGTGCATCATGAACTTTCTACTTTCGTAAAGGTAAAAAGCAAAGCTAATCAAGATGCGCGCTGGTACTTTTTAGACCCGACGGTTGCGATGACTGTCAGCCAAAAGCAACCGTGCATTTGTGGGTCGGGTGAAAAGTTTAAACGGTGTTGTGGAAGTTATATTTAAACAATTTTAGTTATTTATCGTTCCCTAAACACTCGCTCCAACGGCTCGTGCAATTGCAATCCCTTCATCAACCGTCAAAAACTTGCGCTGGCTCGGGCTGTCTTTATAAATGACATCACCATCTTGAAAGATTAAGCATTCATTGACCGCCAACTGCTGCCACTTCTCGTTTTCAGTCAATGGCACGGTGACTAAAATAGTGACTTTATCTGTATCTGTAGTCACATCACCAAAGTTAATCGCCATATCATCATCAGCGAGTTTCGCTTCACCAAATGGCGCTTTGCGCGTGAGATAAAACAGTAAGCTACCTGCATAAGCCAGTTGCCACCTGCCATTCGATATTAAGCAGTTAAACAACCCATTGGCAGAGAGATAACGACATTGCGTAGTCAAAAAATTAAACAACGTTTTGTCATCAGGACGCGATTTAAAGCTGCTTTTTAGACGATTGACCAAATAGCAGAATGCCATTTCAGAATCAGTTGAACCAACTGGCTGACAATGTGAGGCATTGCCATTGTCTTGTAAGCGCTGACAGCGTTTGATAAATTCGCTATTCATCTGTCCATTATGCGCAAACACCCACTGCTCGCCCCATACTTCACGGACGAATGGATGGGTGTTTGCCAAGCAGTTCTGCCCTTGCGTCGCTTTACGGATATGCGCAATGACATTCATGGCTTTGATTGGATAATTGTTAACCAAATCAGCGACTGGCGACAGATGGCTTGGACGATTGTCATGAAACAAACGCAGACCCGTTGAGTCATTTGCCGTCTCATCGTTGGTTTTGTCATTATTGCTGCATTCGCTGCGCTCAAAAAAGGCAATACCAAAGCCATCTTCATGACTGTCCGTCATCCCGCCGCGCTTGCGAAACCCTGCAAAGCTAAAGCCAATATCCGTTGGGGTATTACAGTTCATTCCTAAGAGTTGACACATTTAATCGTTACCGCCGTTATTGTCGTTTATCATCGAGTTACCTTGAGGAGTGTTGCTTTGAGCGGCAGACAGCGCATCAAAGTCAGCATCACTCATTTCATCTAGTAAGGCGGCACCATCAGTTGGGATGGTATCCAAAATGCGCTGAGCTTCTGCCAGATCTGCATTTTCTACCCAGAGAACGATACCCGAGTTCATCCCAGGGATAGCGCTTAGCGGCTGCAAGGACACGGTGATGCCATTATTACGTAGTAGGTTGGCGTGTAGCTCACCTTGCATATTGGTATCGTAGCGCGCCAGTTTGTGCCAGTTATCAACTTGATCGGTCATGGGGTCGCCTCTAAGGTTTCGGTGCTAAAATTAGTACTAGCATTGGTACTAGAATAAATGAATAGGCAATGCTTAAGACAATTGATCTAGCGTATATTCTTTGATTGCAAACTCACTACTGTTTAATGTTTCCTGCGCTTGCTCAGCTTGCGTGATACTGCTAAACACGCCGACTATTTGATTATCTGGTTTGCTTAATAATACGAATACGGTATTTTGCGACTTTTCAACATGCGCCCAATGATAAGCAGCCAGACGTTTCATCAAGTCAGGGTTTTTGACCATGATGTTATCACCCGTACGGCCTTCGGTACGATTGTAGTGAATCACGTTTAGGCGTAATAACCAGAATATCACCGCGGCTTTTGCCAGCATAACAGGTAGTGCACGGTTTTCGTCGTTATTTAGCGGACGGATCGATTCATAACCTTGTAAGAACGCCGCCATTTTGCTCCGGTCAAAGTTAACGGATTCGCCTTGTTCTGCAACGCCCCACGTGGTACAAAAATCATTGATAGTAATCGCAATATCCATCACGTAATGCTCGACACTGACTTCGGTGAAGTCCAATAAACCTGTCAAACGCGCTTCGCCTTTTTGTAGATTCCATAAGGTATTGTCGGCGAACATGTCTAAATGGCATAAGCCTTTTGGCAAGGTTGCCAGTGGCAATTCTGAATAAGAGCGCCAGATATCGCTCATCAGCTTGGCTTCGTCACCTGGCATGAACTGCATTTCACGGTCGCGCACATCTGCCCATGGGTACAAAGGCACTCCGTACTGCTCACTTGGCTGCAATGCTTGTAGCGTTTCATGCAGCATGGCTAATGCCGCGCCAATGTCATGACACATCGCTTGCGTGGTTTGATCCGGATGTGAGCCCGCTAAGCATGGCACTAGCGTAATCGCTTTGTCTTCATAGTGGATGACATAGCGCTTATCATCGCCATCCGTTTGCGAACTATTTGATTCAACAACGGCTAGCGGCGCGGCGACTGGTAGCTTGCCATTTAATTGATTAAGAATAACGGCCATTTTTTCGATATCAGCAGGCGGACGTTCTTCAAATAAAGTAAATACGTAAGAGTATGTGCCGTCTACATCGTCAGTCGTTTGAATAAACCAGTTTGAGTTTTTAATACCTTGAGTGATCGGAATCGCGCGGGCAAACGACACGCCAAAGCTTTGGCAAAAGGCGGCAAACTGATCATCGGTTAACTGGGTATAGACGGACATGACATCTCACTTATAGCAATTGGATAAGAAGTTAAATAGGATAAATTTATGCGGTAATAACAGCAATTGTACCGCGCATGATAAAACTATGGTGAAAAGCGTAATAATCTTGCGAAAACCTGCCTGAAATAGCAGTGATTTTGCTAGACTAGCGCCTATGAATTGATTATAAGGTGAAAGACCCTATGTTAGCAAAGCGTATCATTCCTTGCTTGGACGTAGACAATGGCCGCGTGGTCAAAGGCGTACAATTTGTCGATATAAAAGACGCAGGCGATCCTGTCGAAGTAGCCAAACGCTACAACGAACAGGGCGCTGATGAGATTACTTTTTTGGATATTACTGCGACCAATGATGAGCGCGATACCACTTATCATACTGTTGAGCGCATGGCAGAAACGGTATTCGTTCCGCTGACTGTTGGCGGCGGCGTAAGAAAAATCGCTGATATCCGCAATTTGCTCAATGCTGGCGCGGATAAAGTGGCGATTAACTCAGCAGCCGTATTTACGCCAGAGTTCGTTGGTGAAGCCGCGCAGAAATTTGGTAATCAGTGTATCGTCGTTGCTATCGATGCCAAACGCGTCGCTGATATCAACGTCGATGGTATTGCCGTACCACGTTGGGAGATTTTTACTCATGGTGGCCGTAAGCCAACGGGTATCGATGCCGTTGCTTGGGCGAGCAAAATGGCAGAGCTAGGCGCTGGTGAACTACTGGTCACCTCGATGGACGGTGATGGCACCAAAAAAGGCTACGACTTGGCGCTGATGCAGCAAATTACGAGCCGCGTTAATGTACCAGTTATCGCATCAGGCGGCGTTGGTAACCTACAACATTTGGCAGAAGGTGTACTGGAAGGCGGCGTCGATGCCGTACTTGCCGCCAGTATTTTTCACTTCGGTGAGTACACGGTATTGGAAGCCAAAGAGTATATGGCAGCGCAAGGAATACAGATGCGTCTTTAGCACGCTCGTAATATACAAATAAAACCCAAAAAAATGCTATCATAGCGCTAACCATTTATTTTCGTTCAATTAACTAGGGCAACGCCAAAATAATAGGCGACCGAGTCGATTGAACGCATCAGACTATTTAGCTACTTATTGACGCCTATATTTCAATTGAACGCTTATTAAGCAAAGGATTTTTTATGTCGAATTTACAACAGCAGCGCAACGACGTGACTCATATCGATGGTAACCTACATCAAAACGCTGACGCTCGCATTGGTATCGTTGTTGGTCGTTTTAACGGTTTTGTCGTTGAGTCATTGGTTGATGGTGCAATCGATGCCCTACTCCGTCATGGCGTACTGGGTAGCAACATTACTGTTATTCGTGTGCCTGGCGCATTTGAGCTACCACTTGTTGCCCAACGTGCTGCTGAGTCAGATCGTTTTGACGCGATTGTGGCACTGGGTGCAATCATCCGTGGCAGCACGCCGCATTTTGATATTGTAGCTAGCGAATCTGCCAAAGGTTTGAGCGCTGTGGCAATGGATTATAATATCCCTGTTGCTAACGGTATCATCACTACTGATAGCATCGAGCAAGCTATCGAGCGCTCTGGCACTAAAGCGGGCAATAAAGGCTCTGAAGCTGCGATGGTTGTACTAGAAATGATCGCTGTTTTGTCACAACTTGATATTGATGATATCGATGAAGCGTAAGCTTTAAAGCTCAAATTTATTAGTTTAACTGGTGCTGCTATTTAGTAATAACAGCACCTCATAGCAATAGCCAGCTATCGAAACAATTGGCTACTTTTTGAATTTTCGCCGTATTTCCATACCCTTTAAAGCTTTGAATCAGCATAGCTAAAAAACTACTTTGCTAATTTATATTTTGACTGGGTATCATCTCAAAAATTTAGGTACAGACCCCCTATGACTGACCAACTCAAGCGCGCTATTAGCGCTGCGAAAACCGCACAAGCCAATGATGGACAAGCTGAGGCTACCCGTATAGCGAGCAGTAGTGCGGGTGATCAAACATTCGATATGAGTGAGTCTTCTTACAAGACCAGTCACACTGCTATACGTAAGGCACGTCGCTTTGCGATGCAAGGCCTATACGAATGGCTCGTCACTGATCGCCGCTTTGATGTAGATGGTAAGCTTGGCTGGAAAGCCAATGCTCCGCACGATATTGCTGCTCGCACGCGTGCAACCAATGCCATGCATACCGTCCATATCGGTTATTATCATGAAATGATGCGCGACATCCCAGAGCAAATTGAAGCTCTCGATGCGCTTATCAGTCAGCATCTCGATCGTGAGGTTGATAAGCTAGATACTGTTGAACACGCTATATTATTGATTGGCGCGTATGAGCTACAAAACCGTGTAGAGATTCCTTATAAAGTCGTGCTTGATGAAGCGATGAAGCTAAATAATCACTTTGGGGCGACTGATGCTCATAAATTGATTAATGCGGTACTGGATAAAATGGCTGGTGAGCTGCGTGCTTTAGAGGTACAAGCAGATACCAATGCCAATCTACGTACGTCACAAAAAGCGGCGGCTAAACAGCCTGAAGTAAGTTCAGCCGATAATATCGAAACTGCTGCTGAAACAGAAAGCACGATCGTCGATGAGCCGACTGCATCAAACAAGCCGCGTATCAGTGCTAACAAAGCCAACGTTAAACGCAGTAGTGCCAGTAAAGCCAATGCAAATATCAGTGACTTTAAGGCGAGCAAGAAAAACGCTAACGATACCAAAGACTAAGACTAGCCATGAACGAGTTTGAGCTGATTGAGCGTATATTCTCACAGATGCAGGCCACGCATGCGCCATTGACTGGTATCGAAAAAGGTATCGGTGACGACGCAGCTGTGATGGCATTGCCAGCAGGATCACGCTTGGTTAGCTGTATTGATACACTGGTTCAAGGTCGTCACTTTCATGCTGACTGGCAAAGAGTTGACGAATTAGCATTTGCGATTGGCTATAAAGCCGTGGCCGTTAATGTCTCAGACATTGCAGCTATGGGTGCGACGCCGCATAGCATTATGCTAGCGTTGGCACTACCTGAATGTCTAGCAAATCACGAATGGCTCACTGAATTTGCCAAAGGGCTGTTTCATGCGTGCCAGCTGTTTGGCGTGACGCTGATAGGTGGTGATACGACGCGTAGTGAGCGCTTAGTACTCAGTATCAGCGCACAAGGGTTGCTGACCGCAGATACACCAGCCATTTACCGCTCAGGTGCACAAGTTGGTGATAAGGTTTATGTCTCAGGCACACTTGGTGATGCCGCTTTCGCCTTGCAGCATCCTGACAGCGCACAAGGTATCGAGTTGGCGCATCGTCTACATATGCCAACGCCGCGTATTGCACTAGGTGCAGCATTGGCAAAGATGGGTGCAACAGCGATGATAGACATCTCCGACGGTCTTTATCAAGATCTTGGTCATGTCTGTCAACAAAGCTCTGTCGGCATGCGCATCCATTTAGACAAGCTACCGAGTAGCGAGTCATTGTCTACTGTCGATTTGTCTGATCGCTTATTAGGTCAGCTAGCGGGCGGCGATGATTATGAATTGGCATTTACTTTGCCTGCGAATATCAAACCGCCTATAGGCAACACACCTGTCACTTGTATCGGCGAGGTAATTGCACTAGCAGATCCGATAGCGACAGATACTAAGTCTTCTGATAACTCACGTCTTGAACTGTTTTATCAAAATCAGCCAGTAACGCCTACTCAGCCCGCACCGTTTTTAACGTGGCCCAACCTTACTGGCTACCAACACTTTACAGGCTAATCCATGACTGATCACGACTTATCTAAGCCTGACATCCGTAAAGCAAATGACTGCCCACCCTTACCGGTCGGTGCTAGCGTGCTTGACCGTGTGGTTTATTGGCTCGGTATTGGTTTAGGTAGTGGTTTACCACGCCGTGCACCTGGTACTTGGGGTACCCTTGGTGGGCTGATTGTGGGCGTGCCCTTCATGAGTCTAGGTTTTATTCCTTTTTTACTGCTGACTATTTTATCTTGTTTGGTTGGTATCTGGATCTGTGGGCGTACTTCTGAATTAATGCAGGTGCACGATGATCCACATATTGTGTGGGATGAATGGGCAGGCATGTGGATTACCTTATTACCGTTATCTTACATTTTGTCTTATTTATTTCCTAAGCCTGAAAACACATTGTCGTTAATGATGATGCCTATGTTTTGGGGCTGGCTACCGACCGCCTTTATCCTATTTCGCGTATTTGATATCTTGAAGCCGCCCCCGATTGGCTGGGCAGACAAAAAAGTTGCTGGCGGTCTTGGGGTAATGTTAGATGATATTATTGCAGGCATCATGGCAGCGGTCATTTGGTTGGTTATTTACGTCATTGTGATGATGTTCATGTCTTTTTGATATTAGCGCACAGAAATATTTACTACAGTTTTAGCTGTCTTATATATTTGATTTTACTTACTTAAGTTATTGGTATTCAAATTACAAAGCCTGCACATCACAGCATTTTTATAAATAAACATTTGCGCTATAATCCAATATTATATTTTGTTACATTTGTGAGCCTATTATGACATCTCCTCTTTCTGTAATTATTTTAGCTGCCGGTAAAGGCACACGTATGCAATCGGCAAAGCCAAAGGTATTGCAGACATTGGCTGGGAAGTCTTTATTAGGCCATGTACTAGATACTTGTCATCAGCTCACTGTTGATGAAACCATCATTGTTCATGGCTTTGGTGGTGATCAAGTAAAGTCAGAAATTACTACTCAATATACACAAGCATCGATTACTTGGGTTGCTCAAACCGAGCAATTGGGAACTGGCCATGCAGTCAAGGTGACGCTGTCTGATTTGCCCAAATCAGGACAAAGTCTTATTCTTTACGGTGATGTGCCATTGGTAAGCTGTCAGACGCTTACAGCATTAAAAACTGCCAATACTGATGGTATGTCGATGCTGACATTGACTGTCGATAATCCATTTGGATTGGGTCGTATTAAGCGTGACCAAGCAGGCAATATTGAAGCCATCGTTGAACAAAAAGATGCTGATGCTGAAGAGCAAAGCATTAGAGAAATTAATAGCGGTATTTACTGTGTCGATAATGCGCTACTGCACAAATACTTGCCTGAGCTCTCTAACGACAATGCACAGCAAGAATATTATCTGACGGATATCGTTAAAATGGCAGTTGCCGATGGTATTACTATCGCGGCGATTGAGCCTGAGCATACGTTTGAGATTGAAGGGGTTAATAACCGCCAACAGCTTGCTAGTCTAGAGCGAACTTGGCAGCGCAAGCTAGTTGCTGATTTACAAGAAGCTGGCGTACAGTTTGCCGACCCTACTCGTGTCGATATTCGTGGTACGTTGAGCGCTGGTCAAGATGTGTTTATTGACGTCAATGTGGTATTTGAAGGTGACTGTACCTTGGGTGACAACGTCTATATCGAAGCGGGCTGTGTCATCAAAAATGCCAAGGTTGGTAATGCCTGCTACATCAAACCGTATTGTGTGATCGATCGCGCTGATATTGGTGCTGGTGTTGATATCGGGCCTTTTGCGCATCTGCGTCCTGATACCGTACTATCTGATAACAGCAAAGTTGGTAATTTTGTCGAAATTAAAAAGTCGACTATTGGTCAAGGCAGTAAAGTAAATCACTTAAGCTACGTCGGTGATGCAACCGTTGGCACAGACGTTAATATCGGTGCTGGTGTCATTACCTGTAATTATGACGGTGCCAATAAATCGCAAACCATCATTGAAGACAATGCGTTTATTGGCTCCAATGCTAGCTTAGTCGCACCAGTGACGATTGGCGATACAGCTACCGTTGCCGCTGGTTCTGTGATTACCAAAGACGTTGACAGTAGTGCGTTGGCATTTGGTCGTGCGCGTCAAGTACAAAAAAATGACTTTCAACGACCCACTAAAAAATAATTGCTCATTGGTGGTTTAGCCAACCTCAGTCATTTTTGAATAAATCTAAGCAGTACGGCAATCTTTGTGGTGCTGCTTCGCTATATTTGTCGTTTGATGACTCATCATTAATGTCCAACCAAATTCTTTGATCTTGCACTATTATATATTGAACTACTAAAAATTAAATCTAAGGAATAGCCATGTGTGGAATTGTAGGCGCCGTTGCTGAGCGAAATATCGCTAATATCTTACTTGAAGGCCTAAAACGTTTAGAATATCGCGGCTATGACTCAGCTGGTCTGACGGTTATTCGTGATGGCGAATTACACCGTGAGCGCCAAGTAGGTAAAGTACAGGCACTGGTTAATGCCGTTGCTATCAATCCAGAGTTCTTTGATGGTCATATTGGTATTGCTCATACGCGCTGGGCAACCCATGGCGAACCAGCACAGCGTAATGCGCATCCACACGTGTCAGGTAAGATTGCGGTCGTTCATAATGGTATCGTTGAAAACTACGCTGAACTAAAAGAAGAGTTAATAGCCAAGGGCTATGTGTTTACTTCACAGACAGATACTGAAGTTGTGGCGCATCTAATCCATGATATCTACAAAAAAACGCCTGACTTGTTAGAAGCGGTCCGTACCATTATCCCGCTACTGCACGGTGCTTTTGCATTGGGTATCGTACACGTAGATTGCCCTGATGAGCTCATTACTGTACGCCTAGGCTCACCTTTAGTGATTGGTGTCGGTATCGGTGAGAATTTTATCGCATCAGATCAGTTGGCGTTGCTGCCAGTGACTAACCGCTTTATGTACTTAGAAGAAGGTGATATCGCCAAATTAACTCGCAATAGCATTCAGGTTTATGCAGATGGTGTTGAAGTCCAACGTCAGATACATGAAATTGATGCAACCCAGCACAATGCCGATAAAGGCGAGTTCAAACACTATATGCTCAAAGAAATTTACGAGCAGCCAGATGCCGTCGCTCGTACGATAGAGATGGCTTTGGATAATGGTGAAACCACCAAACTACGCGACGATTTTTTACAGCGTCATGAGACACTGTTGTCAGGTATTCATCATGTGCAAGTGATTGCTTGTGGTACCAGTTATCATGCCGGTATGGTCGCAAAATACTGGTTTGAGAGCCTTATCCGTATACCTTGCTCCGTCGAGGTTGCCAGCGAATTCCGATATCGCAATCCTGTCGTCGTCGATAATACTTTGGTCATCTGTATTTCTCAATCTGGTGAAACGGCTGACACTTTATCAGCTTTACGTGATATCCAGAAGCAAACACCAGCAGGCTTAGTCAGCTTGGCACTATGTAATGTACCGACGTCATCGTTGGTACGCGAAACAGATATTTTCTTGCCAACATTGGCAGGGCCTGAGATTGGCGTCGCCTCTACCAAAGCATTTACCACTCAGCTTGTGGCCTTGATATTATTGATATTAAAAGTTGGCGTCACTCAGAAGCGCATGACTGACGAACACCTAAATACGTTATTAGGTGAGTTACATCAATTACCAGGACAACTCTACGCCAGCTTAAACCTTGATGCTCCTATCAAGACCATGAGTGAAAGCTTTGAAGATAAGAAGAGCTGTCTATTCTTAGGTCGCGGGCTACAGTTCCCAATTGCGCTAGAAGGCGCGTTAAAGCTAAAAGAAATTTCTTACATTCATGCAGAAGGTTATGCGGCAGGTGAACTCAAACACGGTCCATTAGCATTGGTCGACAAAGACATGCCCATCGTCGTACTAGCGCCCAAAGACAGTATGTTTGATAAATTAAAAGCCAACATGCAAGAAGTGCATGCGCGTCATGGTGAGCTATTTGTATTCGCTAGTGAAGCCAGTCAAATGGTCGCGGAAGATAGATTGCACTTAGTGTATGTACCCGATGTTTGTGAGACGCTTGCCCCTATCGTCTACAGCGTGCCTGTGCAGCTGTTGTCATACCATGTAGCAGTAATGCGTGGCACAGACGTCGATCAACCACGCAATTTGGCAAAATCAGTCACGGTAGAATAAAAGAATTACTCTACGAGAGCTCTGAAAAAGATAAGTATTTACCCCTGCTATTGTAAACTCAGTAGCAGGGGTTTTTTATAAGTTTAAAACGACCTACTAGCAGTTTAGAAAAAAGCAGTAAGAACTACATCAGTAAAGAATCAAATAAAAATACTTAGATCCAGCTCCAAATAATTCGCATATATTAAAAACTGGTGAAAAGCAGAATTTTGATACAAAAAAAATAGTGACACTCTATCTATTAATTAGAGTATCACTATCATTGTGCTTATCTAGTGGCTACATTTAGTCGCCTGTAACGACGTTTAGTCTCTCTCTAGCACCACTCTATAGCGAGCATTACCACTCTCTAGTCGCTCAAACGCTTCATTAATCTCAGACATTTTGTATGTTTCAGTGACTGGCTGAATATTGTGTCGCGCAGCAAAATCTAGCATTTTACGTAGCGTCGATGGTGAGCCAACTGGCGAGCCTGATAGACTGTTCTGAGCCATAATCATTGGTGCAGCCGATATCTCTAGTGGTGCTTCTAGCAGTCCAACAAAATGCAGCTTACCTTTTGGTCTTAGCGTCTTGATCACGACATCCCAGTTCATATCGACGTTTACTGTTGAGATGATTAGATCAAAAGAACCTGCGGCTTTTTCAATTTCGCTATCGTCTCTTGAGTTTAGTGAATGGTGAGCGCCCATCTCTTTTGCTTCTTCCATTTTTGATTCACTGGTAAATGCCGTCACTTCACAGCCCCACGCATTGGCAAACTGCAATGCCAAATGACCCAAGCCACCAATACCAATTACAGCCACTCTAGAAGTTGGTTTGATGTCGTACTGCATAAGTGGGTTAAACACTGTGACACCGCCACATAACAGTGGTCCTACCGCGTTAAAATCAAGCCCTTCAGGTATCTTAATAACGCTAGTATCTTTTGCACGTACTTTATCTGCAAAGCCGCCGTGGTTACCAATGATCGTACCTTCTTGCTCAGGGCATAGGTTGTGGTCTCCATCGATGCATAGATCACAAACGTTACAGTACCCTTTATGCCAACCAAGTCCGACTTTATCGCCCAATTCTAGATGCTTGACGTGCTTGCCTTTATTGAGAACTTTACCTGCAACCTCATGCCCACCGACAAACGGATATTGAGTCATGCCCCATTCGTTTTGCCACATCGATAAATCACTATGGCAGATACCGCAGCTATGTACTTCGATTTCTACTTCGTGATCGCCTAGAGCACCTGGATCATATTCATAAGGCTCAAATTTGCCACCTTTCTCTTTTGCTGCATATGCATTAATCATAGTTATTCCTTATTTTCTAGTTTTTTTAGAGATTGGTTTATCGTTCTAGAAGCTATTAATATGTTAGTAAAATTAAAATAGTGCTATAAGAGATAAACAATTTCTTCAATTAATTTGATTGGACAGACTATAGCAAAGACTGACCTAACTAATCCATTCAACTTACCAGTTTTAGACTAACGTCATACAAAGAGTCATACTTACCAAGCAGTAACTCATCAAAAATACTGCTTATCGTCAAAAAAATTGCTTGGTTACTTATATTGCTTGGTTACTTATATAGTGCATGTCTTCTTCGATACCTTATCATTTTTGGCATCTTCATTACCTGCAGTAAGAGACAGACTATCATGAGTGACATTCCTAGCCAGCCGATAGGAGAGAATGTTTCACCGATTATAATGATTGCCAATATAGTGGCCACGATAGGTTCTAGTAAAGTGATAAGCGTCGCTTTGCTCGCCTCAATCACTCTCAACGCTTGACCAAAAAGTAAATAACCAAAGAACATCGGTGCAATTGCCAGATATAGGACAACGCTTATATGTTTTGCATCTAAAAACAGGTTTTCCCCTGTTAATAATAATGATGGCAACAATAAGATTGCCGACAGACCAAACATGCTGGCCATCGCTGATTTCGAGTTTACCCCGTTCTCTATCATTTGACGTGCTGACCACGAATATGTGGCATAGGTCAATCCTGCAACTAACCCTAACAACACGCCTAATATTTGATTATTTGCTTGTGCATTTATATCTAAATATTGGGTTTTCCCTAAAGTCAGCAAAATAACGCCAACCACACCAAATATAAAACTTACCACCCATCGACTAGTGACTTTTTTATTGCTAATCAGACGCTCCATGATAACAGTGAAAAATGGCGCACTGGCAATTGAGATCACTGTACCAATAGCGACACCTGCCAATCTCATAGAGGAATAAAAAGCTAAAGGATAGATAGCAACGCATAGGCTACCGATGAATAAGAGACTGGGTTTAGAAATTAGTTTCTGTCTATCGCTTAATAAATTATTCTTAGCATTCAATACTAGCAATACACCGCCTACCCCCATCGAAAACGCACCAACGGCTAATGGACTAACGTCAGGTATAAAAGCAGAGGCTGTACCTGTCGTTCCCCAAAGGACACTGGCAGCTATCACACATAAAATAGCACTTAGACTAGATTTATTCTGCAGCATAGTAGCCACCTCTAACGTTATAATGAATAACATTATTATAGAGAGTTACAGAATATAATTTTTGCAGATTAGACGGTTTGCATGTCTGGTTAGACGTGTTTTAATTTGGAAGGAGCAATACCGAAATATTTAGAAAAGCGGCGGCTAAAAGCGCTAACATCCGTATAACCAACCAGTTCGGCTATGATAGCGATAGGTGAATCAGTATGTAATAATAAAGCTTGCGCCTTTTGCATTCTGATCTTTGTGATGTACTCAGTGACGGTTTGGCTTGTTTGCGATTTAAAGTTCTTTTTAAACTGTGTAGCACTGAGACAAGAGATATCCGCCAACACTTCGACAGAAAGGTTTTTAGCAAAATTGTGGTGAATATATGCGACGACTGCTCTAATTCGAGCGTCATATTGCACAAATAGATTTTGTTGTTCTAGGAGTTTATAAAAGGTATCAAACATTAATCTCTCTACTTCAGGATTGATTTGATACCTTAACTGACTCTCTGAAAACTCCAAAAATGCCAACAATGGCGAATTTATAGAAAAGACAACTTGTGATGAATGAAGCACATTTTCTGGCAACAGATCTGTATCCACAACGATAAACTTTGCATTCTCTTCAGCGCTAAAGTAGTGCTTTTCATTTGTCTTAACCACAACATATTCGCTTGGGATAACTTTTCCAATATAACTCCCAACTTCGATATTTATTGCCCCTCGCAAAGGCAAAACAATCTGATGAAAGTCATGAGAATGCCCTCTAGTTTGACGAGTATATGACCTAATTGAGAGCGTGTTAATCATTCAGCATTTTCCACATTGCTACTATTGTGTCGTGTCTTGGCTCACTATTTGGTTAGCTATTTGGCTTACTATTAAAGGTCACTAGGTTTACCATGTGGAGCCAGCCATTTAGCAAACCATCCAGATAAATCATCCATTAAGGTATAGACGACAGGAATAACAACCAAGCTCAATAGTGTAGAGGTTACCAGACCCCCCAATACCGCTGCTGCCATCGGTCGCCTAAAAGTAGGATCTGCATCGCCCCAACCAAATACTAGAGGCAGCATACCTGCACCCATCGCAATGGTTGTCATGATAATAGGCCGTGCACGCTTGCGACATGCATCTACGATAGCCTCAAAACGCGCCAGCCCTCGGCGCTGGGCAATCAACGCGTAATCAACCAATAGGATTGAGTTTTTGGTCGCAATACCCATGAGCATAATAAAACCAATCATCGAAGGCATCGATAAGCTGCTATTGGTAATAACCAAGCCGACAAACGCCCCACCAATCGACAGAGGTAACGCCATCAGAATGGTAAAAGGCTGCAACAAACGACCAAAAAGTAGAATCAGCACGCCTAAAATACAAACCACACCGACGGACATCGCAATGATAAAGCCACTAAAAAGGTCTGCCATGTTTTCGGCTTGGCCTTGATCAATGATGGTAATCGAAGGCGGCAGTTGCTGCATGGTCGGCACTGCTTTGACCGCTTGTACCAAATCGCCAAGCTCACCACTCGCAGGTTGTACTGTAATACTAATGGCACGCTCTCGATCCAGTCTGCTAATCTGCGCAGGCCCAGTGCCAAAGTCTAGCGTAGCAACCTCACCGACGCGCACGCCTTGACCGGCAGGCATGGTAGTCGGCACGTACAAACCTTCTAGCTGACTAACATTTTGCTTAGCCACATCAGGTAAACGTACCACGATTGGTACTTGACGCGTATCAAGATTGAGCTTGGACAATTGCTGCTCGTAGTCGCCCACCGTAGCCACACGTAGAGTCGTAGCGATATCTTGCGTGGTCACCCCTTTATCCGCCATTGCCAATCTATCTGGCGTTACCGTTAGCTCTTGGCGTGGTAAACTGCGATCACTGGTCACAGCGCCTGCACTTGGCAGACCTCGAATCTCAGACATGATTTTTTGTGCAGTTTGTTCAAGCAGTTGCGGATTGGTACTAGTCAATGAAAAATTATAGCCGCTCTCACCACCACTCGATAGCCCGACTGTAAACCGTGCTCCTGGCACTTCTGTCATTAGCTTACTAATTTTGCGCTCTATCTCTTGCTTGGTGCCTCGTTCTGCACGCGGAGCAAGCACGATATCGAGGCCCGCGATGTTTTCAGCCTTACCGCCACCACCATCTGACGCACCCATCGACGCCTGCGCCTCTCCCACTGAGGTAAAGATATTGGTCACCTCAGGCATGGCCAAAATGCGATCACTTGCTAGCGCCGCCACGCGCTCAGTATCTGCCAACGATACATCAGGCGTCAGCTCAATAGCCACTCGAGTTTGATCGATATCATTATCAGGGATAAATGACGTCGGTAGCAGCTTAACTAGAGCTAGCGATGCTACAAATAAAACAAGGGTTGCACCCATGGTTAGCCAACGATGATGTAGAGTCCAAGACACAATCTTAAGATAGTACTTCATCATCGCGCTTTGTTTTTCGACGTGCTTTTTCTCAGGCCGTAATATATAAGCTGCCATCATAGGGGTAATCAGGCGCGCTACCATCAGCGAGGCAAAAATTGATAAGGCAGCCGTCCAACCAAACTGACGGAAAAACTGTCCAACGATACCGCCCATAAAGGCCGTTGGTAAAAATACTGCAATCAAAGTAAAAGTTGTGGCGACAACGGCCAGACCAATTTCATCAGCGGCTTCCATCGCCGCTTCATAAGGCGTCTTACCCATGCGTAGATGGCGTATGATGTTTTCTACTTCAACGATTGCATCATCGACCAGCACCCCAATAACCAATGACAATGCCAGTAGTGAGATGATATTAAGACTAAAGCCAAACAGATACATACCCAAAAAGGTTGGAATCACTGATAACGGCAAAGCGACCGCGGCAACGATAGTCGCGCGTATATTGCGCAAAAACAGGAAGACTACCACTACAGCCAACAGTCCACCTTCGATGAGCATTCTTAACGAGGCTTCATAGTCTTCTGCAATGGGTGTGGCTCGGTCATAGACTTTCTCAATACTGATATTACCGACATCCGCTGTCAGCTTGGCAAGCTCCTCATCAACCAGCTCCATCACATCGACCTCACTGGCACCGCGCGATCGAGTTACGTTAAATGCCACCACGGTTTGACCGTCTAGCTTAGCAATAGAGCTTGGATCTGCTGCGCCATCAGTGATTTCTGCCATACGACCTAAAGCTTGTGTGCCCCCCGTAGGGACAGCCACTTGCAAATCGTTTAGCTCATTTGCTCGTTCAACGGCACCGAGAACACGGATGGTCTGAGTCGTATTGCCAACTTCCGCCTCCCCGCCAGAGCTGTCTTGCTGGATACCAGCGATTTGCTGCGATAATTGCGAAATAGAAAACTTTAGACCACTTAACGCAATTGGGTCGGCAGCAACCGTAATTTCACGCTGCAACCCGCCAACACGGCTCACGGTACTTACGCCTGGTATGTCAGATAGCCGTTTAGTAACGGTATCATCAACAAACCACGATAGATCCTCCACACTCATATTTTCAGCAGCGACAGAATACGTAACCACTGGAAACCCAGCAGTAGATACTTTGGTAATGATAGGGTCGTTAGCCGCAGCTGGTAGATCACCACGTACTTCGCCGACTGCTGACCGCACATCGTCTACCGCTTCTTGAATGTCTTTTTCTAAGGTAAATTCAGTGGCAATGGTCGCCGCACCCGTCTGTAGCGTGGTACGAATATGGCTCACGCCTTCGATACTGGTCAGTTTGTTTTCAATTTTTTTGGCGATATCGTTTTCAAGCTGTGAAGGCGCAGCACCGGGTAGCGTGACCGTGACCACTACAGCTGGCAAATCTATATCCGGAAACTGCTGGACTTTCATTTTCATGAAACCGTAAATGCCGCCCAACGTCAGCAGTACAAACAGCAAGATAGCAACGAGCGGGTTCTTTATCGAATAAGCGGAGACGTTTAAGCTCATGGCTGTGCCTGCACTGGCTTACTGGTTTGAGTTACACCATCAACAACACGCACTAGGTCACCATCATTTAAGAAGCTGCCACCCTGCTTTACGATACGGCTGTCACTTGGCAAAGGCTCTAGCACTGCTACACTCTCGCCCAATCGCTCACCCAATGTCACTCGCTGCTGCTTGATACGTCCCATCGATCGATCATCTCGAGTAGTCGACTCGGTAACGAGCATCACATAATCATAACCATCATTACTGACCACTGCGCTATTAGGAATCGTTTGCGTACTGGTACTTCCTAATAGGAATTCGCCTGTTTGATACATGCCTGCACGTATCTTTGAGTTGCTAGCTAGGCTAGCATAAATCGTAATTTGGCGGTTATTGTCTGCGGTTGGTGCGATGCGGTTTACTTGCCCCATCACTGTATCACCACCCGGTAGATTGACTTGTACAGGCGTACCGACGTTTATATCACCGACAAGCTTAGGATCTATATCTGCTCGCCACTCCAAAACGCCGCCTTTGATAATTGTAAATAGTGGATCCCCGCCTGCCACCTGCCCGACTTCTACCATTTTTTCACTGATAATACCGCTGATAGGAGCGACGACTTTTGCGTTCTCTAACGTCAAACGCTGATTGCTCAAACGGGCTTTAGACGCTTGCAAAGAAGCTCTGGCACGGACTTCCGAGGTACGGTAGCGATCGGCTTCTTGTTTGCTAATGGCATCGATATCGATCAATGGCAACACACGTGCAGCATCAGCGCTGGCATTGGCAAGGGTAGCTTCCGCTTCTGCGACATCTGCTTGCGCCTGTAGCACTTGCTGCTCCATAGCATCAGTATCGAACACGGCTAAGACTTGACCCGCTCTGACGCGGTCGCCTTCTTCGACCAAAATACGCTCGATAGCCACACCATTGACTTTTGCACTGATGTTCGCAGTATCCTTAGCATTGATGGTTCCATCTGCACTGAGCGTGCTGCCGATATCATCTTGGCTTGGACTGACTGTTTCTACTGAGAGTACCGATTGCTCAATACTGGCATCGCTACCAGTTGCCTGATCGTTTGCGACAGAATTAGAAGTTGCTGACTCATCTGTAGGTGCATTACTATCATTGCCCCAATACTTGCCAAGCAGCACCCCTATCACTAGTACGGCTGCCAATACGGGCCACAACCATATTGGTGGTTTTGCAGATGGTCTTTGAAGTGAAGTGTCAGTTTGACGATATGGCGGCAACTCAGATTCAGCTGCCGGCTTAGAATGGGTTTCTTCAAAATCGCTCATGATAACTCTCTGTAGGTACAGTCAATATTGAAATACTCGATATGGAATGACTAAAAATATCAATCAGTCACAGCAATAATAAAAAGTGGCACGCAATCGAAGCAATGTTTGGACAGCCTGATATATGGCTATGAGCGTTACTTACAGCGAGTATTACGATGTTCTCTAAAGCACTGTTTATTATTATAATAGTTCATCAAATTATCGAGAATAGCATATATTTGGTCATCATCTTATTTTTATATATAGTGTCTAGCGTTCATAAATTTAATTGAAACTTAGACCGAATATATATGCAGTATTAAAGGCATATTGACCAATTTAAGGCAATAAGATCGCGTATAGCCAGTCGCTGAATATCTGATGTATTCAACGACTGACTATGGATGGAGTGTTGTCTATAAAGAATTTTAACGTTGCGGCCATGCTGTTTGATTATATCCAGAGCTAGGTTCAATGACGCAATGAACCTATTTGCCAATACCGGTACTACACACTAAGCACTAAGCACTAAGCACTAAGCACTAAGCATTGGTATAGCGACTTGCCTCAGGCATCCAGCGATGAATCAATTGACTGACATCTGCTTTTCGCGCAGGGTCTGCTATCAAATGCTTCGCTAACCGCTGAGCAATAGCGAATAATTGCTCATCACGGATCAGATCAGCCAGATAGTAGCCAACGTTACCTGTTTGACGTTTGCCTAACAGCTCTCCTGGCCCACGTAGCTCTAAGTCTTTTTGAGCAATGACGAAGCCATCAGTACTATCTCGTAGGACATTTAGTCGCTCTGTGCCAGTCTCCGATAGCGGCTTTTGATATAACAGTACACAGAAGCTTTTGGTCGAGCCACGTCCGACTCGCCCGCGTAGCTGATGCAATTGGGATAATCCCAAACGCTCCGCATTTTCGATAACCATCAATGACGCATTGGGCACATCGACCCCTACCTCGATGACAGTCGTCGCAATCAGCAAGTCCAAATTACCTGCTTTGAACTCCTGCATAATGGCTTGCTTATCAGCAGACTTCATTTTGCCATGCACTAGTCCAATACGAATATCTAGACGTTCATTTAAATCCTCATAAGTAGCTTCAGCTGCCTGCGCATCCAATACGCTAGAGGCCTCTACCAGTGAGCATACCCAATACGCTTGCCTGCCCGCTTCGCAATTAATCGCAATACGTTCTATGACTTCATCGCGTCGATTGCGATCGATAGTTACCGTCGTAATTGGGGTACGCCCCGGTGGCAATTCATCAATGATTGAGGTATCCATATCGCCATAAACGCTCATCGCTAAGGTTCTTGGAATCGGTGTTGCAGTCATGATTAGCTGGTGCGGGGTGCTATTAGCAACGCCTTTATTGGTCAATGCCATGCGCTGCTCAACACCGAATCGATGTTGCTCATCAATAATAACCAAACCTAACTTAGCGAACTGAACTTGCTCCTGAAACAATGCATGAGTACCGACCACCACTTGCACGGTGTTTTCTGCAACCGCTTCCAATGCTTCACGGCGCTGTTTGGCCGTTTGCTTACCGGCAAGCCAACCGACACCAATACCTAATGGCTCAAACCATTGTTTAAAATTCAGTAGATGCTGCTCTGCCAAAATCTCAGTCGGTGCCATTACCGCGACCTGCCAGCCACTATCGAGCGCATAACCTGCCGCCCCTGCTGCCACCAACGTCTTACCAGCACCCACATCTCCCTGTACCAGTCGTAGCATCGGAATTGAGGTCGCCATATCCGCAGTGATGTCTTTCATAACTCTTTTCTGCGCACCCGTTAAATCAAAAGGCAATGCGGAAAATAGCTTGTCAGCAAGAGGACTGTTGGTAGTGCATTTAGGCGCTTTATGCTGATGTAACTGCTGGCGACGATATAGCAAACTGAGCTGATGCGCAGTCAACTCTTCAATAATCAAGCGCTGGCAGGCGGCATGCGTACGGGCACTGAGTTGAGTGAATAGTTTGTATTGCTGAGACGCACTGGTATAAGTAGGCGGCGTATGCAGCAGTACCAATGCTTCAAATATCGTTAAATTATAGACATTATGCTGAGCAATACTGGCAGCGACGTTATGTATATCATTATCTGCCTGATAGGTAGAAGGGTTGGGTTTATATACGCTATTGCCAATCGCATTATCAGGCACGCTGCGTGCTAACGTTGAGAAAATATCTTCGGTATATTCGGCCTCTGATACTGTTGATTTAGATGGCTCAAAAGGCACTAATGGCAAATCGGATACAACTGCAAAGTCTTCAGCTGTAAACAATGTCATTGGCAGACCTTGGCTTCGAACCGTTTGCAATGCCAGCTTAATTAAAGTGCGCAGCTTGTTTTGATGTAAGCCTTTGACAGTAGGATAAATAGGCTGCAATCCCGTATCGGTCATGACTGTATTGTCAGTGATAACTTGATATTCAGGATGATGTATCTGCTTACCGTAACGGCTGACTTTAACCTCACCAAACAGCTGTAAGCGTGTTCCCAAATTCATAGTCTGTACCAGACCACGATAGACCTTAAAAAACCGCAACGATATCGTACCCGTATCATCGTCCACCGTCACAGTCATCCCACTACGCTTGGTATCAACATGGACGATGTGACCAGTAATTAGCGCTGATTGTCCATGTTCTACATCTGCGATTGATACCAGTCGACTGCGATCCTCATAATCACGGGGCAAATGTAGTAGCAAATCGAATATCCGCTTGATATTCAATTGCGCCAACTGCTCTGCGACTTTTACCCCTACACCTGCTAGCGCAGACACTGGCATATCTAGTGCTGACAGCGGTATATCAGATCTAAAGTGATCTAATGAGTTGGCTGAGGCATGACTCTCCGATATTGGCATTAAAGATCCTAACAATATTATTTTTAATTTTTGTATGCTAAATCAAACATTTTTAGTAGGCTGCACATGATGACTTGTACCACAGAATAGCGATAACGATAGTACGTATAAAAAATTCGACTCATTTCATTATAGCTGACAATACAATTGCTTATGCTAGGCTATTTAGTAAAATAGCATCTATACAGTCCATCTACTATAGATAAACCGCTTCTTCTCATCATATCAATAACTGATGTCTTATTTTTTGAATTCTGGCAATTTCGTAAGGTGTTTTTCTATGCTTATTTCTATTTTGCCTCGTCAGTTTCGTCACAATCTGATTCGTCATAATTTAAAACTACTGAGGTTGAGCTTAATACCAATTCTCGGTTTTTATATTAGTGCGTGTAGCATCTTGCCATCGACTACTCCCGCCACACCAGAGCCTGTTATTAAGGTCCCTACTGTCGCACTGGTGTTGGGTGGTGGCGGTGCGAAAGGGTTTGCCCATGTGGGCGTCATTAAAGCACTAGAAGAAAACGGTATCAAACCAACATTGGTAGTCGGGACGAGTGTGGGTAGCTTGATTGGCAGCTTATACGCCAGTGGTTACACGCCTGCACAGCTTGAGCAATTGGCATTGACCACTACTGATAGCCAGCTCACAGACTTTACCTTGTCCAATCAAGGTTTCATCGAAGGTATTAAGTTAAAAAACTTTATTAATAACAAAGTGAATGCGCGTGCCATAGAGGATTTCCCCATTGCTTTTGCGGCAATCGCAGCAGAAAAACACACTCTGAAGAAAACAGTCTTTACCACTGGCGATGCTGGGCTTGCCGTGCAAGCGTCCTGTAGCGTGCCTAATATTTTTATTGCCCCGCGCATTCCTGAAAAGGTCGGTAAAAAATATATCGACGGCGGTGTGGTCAGTTTAGTACCCGTAGATAGCGCCTATGACTTAGGTGCTGATATTGTCATTGCTGTAGATGTGACGGGAGTTCAAGGCAGTGATAGTACTAATAATCTAATACCGACTATGAACTCATTGAGTGACTTTTGGGGCTTTCTAGAAACCAATATTCTAGCTACCAACCTGACTGCTAATCGCTCCGCATCAAACCAGAGCGAACGAGATCGAGCAGATATTGTTATTACTCCCAATGTCAGTCGTAACAGTTCGATAGATACGAAGCAGCGGCGTAGTCTAATACAAGCAGGTGCTCAAGCTACAACGCCACAAATCAATGCAATTAAACAACTTATCCAAGAGAAATCTAGTAGCAAATATGCCACGCTGTAGCTCAGTATTTTTACTTACTTATCAGTAAAATTATCAAACGCCCTAACACATCATAAAAAAAAGCACCGCAGCTATAAACTGTGGTGCTTTTTTATTGGTAGCTTTCAGTACTAAATGGATAGTTTTCGGTGCTAATTGTATCAATGCTAGCTAAATTCTAATCCAAAAATTCAGGACTATTTGACGCGCGCGCGGTATTTTACAGCGACGGTATCATTTAGACCTACGCCTTCTAGGTCCCAACGTACCGCTTTATAGTATTTAAGCGCAACGTCTTGTAGTTGATTATCTACCTTGGTACGTAATGGCATACGAGCAAAGTTATTGCCATCTACACTGCCGTACGGGAATTCAGGAGCAACCGTTTTTAGTAGTTCTACCTGCTCTGGGATACTCATCGTAACGGTCATTTTACGGACGCGATCTGCATTGGTATTGGTAAAGTACCCCTGATACTCCAATACATTACCTGACTGCAAACGAGTATTGGTATCTACAGGGACAAGCACTTCTTGACCGTTGGCATCAACACTGACCAATGACGCTGTGATTCTGCTGTTAACGGCCTGAGCACTTGAGTTGCTGCTCTTATTGGCACTTGTCTGAATAGCCATTGAGCTATCAACCGCTTGCTCTGGTGTTGGCAGCATCGCTGAAGCTTGTGTGACTACCATTGCACCGATGAGCGTACCGGCAACAACGTGAAATAAGCGGTGGCCGCTCCAAGCACTGAACGGGCTAGCAAACTGGTTACTTTTTTTCATGATTTTCATTATCCCTGGTTGATATATCGGTAAAACACAGATGGTGCAACTTAAGTTATTTTTATAATTTGTTCAACAGATAAAAAGCATTACGATGTATATAAGATATCGCTGTGAAATAGTTCATACAATCTATCAAACACATGAACTCATTTATCTAACCTGATTATCTTCGCTCAGCATCTGTAAAGCAATAGCGCTTAGCATAACAAAAAGCATTTGTACGTACATTAACCCAGTGTTTAGGTTGTGTATATCAGCGATTGGCAATCAGAATGCTTGAATACAGCTGAAATAAAAGATAGCTCATAACCGCGTTTTTTGCTATGGTAAATCTTTAGCGTTAGGCATTTTTTTGCTGCGCCCCTTTTCTTATTCTAACGACTACTGCTCCCATTATGACTACTAGCTCCATGCCCCAGATCAACCCTGAATACGTCCATTGGTTCCGTAACTCTGCACCCTACATTAATACCCATCGCGGCAAAACTTTCGTGATCATGTTTGGTGGTGAAGCGGTCAATCATGCGAACTTCAGCACACTTATTCATGATTTTGCCTTGTTGCATAGCTTGGGTATCAAGCTAGTACTGGTACACGGGGCACGACCTCAAATCGAAAAGAACTTAAAAGACGCTAATATTGAATCGCCGCTACATCAAGACATCCGTATTACGCCACGTGCAGCGATGCCATCTATCTTACAAGCCGTTGGTGCTATTCGTTTACAGATTGAAGCTCAGCTATCAATGGGGCTAGCCAACTCTCCGATGTATGGTTCGCGTATTGATGCGATATCGGGTAATTTCGTGACAGCTCGCCCATACGGTATCCGTGAAGGTATTGATTACCAAATGACGGGTGAAGTGCGTTCTATTGATGTAGAAGCCATCAAAAACAACCTACTTCACGACCATATCGTTGTACTAGGCTCGATGGGCTACTCTGCGACTGGCGAAGTATTTAACTTATTAGCGGAAGATGTTGCTCTAAGCGCTGCCGTAGCACTTGGCGCTGATAAGCTTATATTCTTAGGTGAAGAAGCGGGTATCAACGACGACGATCGTTTATTACGTGAAATGATTCCTAATGAAGTTGATCGCTTCTTACGTGATCGTGATCTAAATTGTGAAATCAATTATTTCTTAAACTGTGCAAGCTTGGCCTGTCGTCAAGGTGTCCATCGCACGCATATTATTTCGTATGCCAAAAACGGCGCATTACTAGAAGAGCTATTCACACGTGATGGTTCTGGTACGCTGATTAGCCACGACCCTTATGAAGAAATTCGCCGTGCCAATATCGATGATGTGGTTGGTCTTATTGAGCTACTGTCACCTCTAGAAGAGCAAGGTATCTTGGTCAGCCGCTCACGTGAGCGCTTGGAGCAAGAGATTGATAACTATAGTGTGATTGAGCGTGATGGTATGATTTTGGGCTGTGCAGCATTGCATACGCTAGATTCAGAGTCAGCGGAAGTTGCCTGTGTTGCCGTACGTCCTGAATATCGTAGTGGTAGCCGCGGCGCAGATTTGTTAGCGTTTCTAGAGCAGCAAGCGCGCAGTCATGGTTTGTACAAGCTGTTTGTTTTGACCACTCGTACCGCGCATTGGTTCGTTGAGCAAGGCTTCGCTGAAGTTGAAGCCAGTGCTTTACCTGAAGCACGTTTAGAGAAGTACCATAACGGCCGCAACTCTAAAGTCTTTCAAAAGAATCTATAGTTTATCGCCAACTTGATATCGGCTTTATAAGATCGATATCAGTCTGAGGTAAAATATTAATCGTAAAAAAGCCTTCATATAATTATGAAGGCTTTTTTTAAGTTAAGTACCTAAACAATATTTGCTTTAGATACTTATTTTACTTTTAATAGCTCAACAGTAAAGATAAGCGTGCTGTTAGGCTCGATACCAGCGTTACCCGCTTCGCCATAAGCGATGTCTGATGGGATATAGAACTCGTATTTTCCGCCTTCTTTCATCAGCTGTAGACCTTCAGTCCAGCCAGCGATTACTTGGTTTAGTGGGAACTCAATTGGCTCACCGCGCTCATAAGAGCTATCAAATACTGTACCATCAAGCAATTTACCTTCGTAGTTTACTTCAACCACGTCAGTTGCTTTTGGTGATTTACCAGTACCTGCTTTGATAACTTTATACTGTAGACCAGACTCTGTTTGCTTCACGCCTTCTTTTTTAGCGTTTTCTGCTAAGAATGCAGTACCAGCGGCTTTATTTTCTGTCGCTTTGGTTTCCATGTCTTTAACAAACTGCTCTTCTTGTTCTTTTTGATAGTCCATCAATACTTGTTGCATTTGCTCTTGGGTCAATGCTGATTCATTGCCTTCGTAGCCATCACGGAAGCCTTTTTCAAAAGTATTTAGGTCTAGATCTTTGACAGCGTCTTTATTGCCTTCTGCCATCATGAAACCTAAGCTATAACCTACTTTTTCACTAGCTGAGCTTTGTTCAGTAATGGAAACGCTTTGAGCGGCTGTTTCTTGATTGCCATTGTTGGTGCTACAGCCTGTTACTAACAACATAGCGCTAGCAAGTGCACTAACGCCTAAAGTAGTGATTTTTTTCATAAAGTACTCTCTAATTGTAAGAATAGTGGCGAGATGTCACATTCCTCTATAATAACAAATCTTAGTTTTGGGAACCACGCTTTGCACGAAATTATCGGGTCAATGTATAGTCTATGTTAATATCTTCTATCATAATAACAAGTTATCACACAAATATAGTAACAGGTAAAGCTTTCTGTCTTTAAATCCATCAATACATCAGCTAAGCTGAATTAGTTAAGGAGATAAGTAACCGAGCGTTAATTTTTATCAAAAATAAGCAGATATCGATAGCGAAGTCACTGTAATATAAATAAGAGATACTGCTGATAATAGTTTATGCTCAAAAACGATAATATCTCTATATAACTGATTCTAAAAATACTATTTATGACAACCATCTGTATGTCTTGCTCACTAATCGCTGTATGAACATTGTTTTTGGCGAGTTATATAAGATGCTTCAAGGAGGATAAGATGAACCCAATGTATACATCTTTTAACGGCTATCTCGGTGGACCTATCGGTTCCATCATTGGTGCTATTTTGATATTCGTTATTGGTTGGCTAGTAGCCCTTGGTATCGCAGCACTGGTACGCGGCGTACTCTCTAAAGTTAATCTCAATCAGCGTATGAACTCTTCAACTGGTAAGACCTACGACCTTGAAGGTATCATCTCCAAAATTGTTTTCTGGTTTATTTTCATCATTGCTATCTCAGGTGCACTTAGCCAATTAAACTTAAACTCTATCTCAGCACCATTCGCAAATATGGTTAATCAAGTATTGGCATTTATCCCTAATCTTATCGGCGCTATCGCACTTGGTGTGATTGGTTGGGTCGTGGCTACTGTTGCACGCACAGCGATCAACGCTGCACTCGCAAAAACCTCTATGGATGAGCGTTTAAGTGCACAAGCTGGTGTAAAACCAATGAGCAGTACGATTGCTGATATGGTTTACTGGTTCATCTTATTGGTTGTGTTGACCATGGTACTTGGTCAATTAGAGCTTGATGGTTTGTTTGCACCACTGACTAATATGGTCGACAAAATCTTTAGCTTCATCCCTAATATCTTGATTGCTGGTGTGGTCTTCGTCGTTGGTTATATCATTGCCAAAGTCGTACGCGGCATCGTAACCAACCTTGTTTCTACTTTTAATGTACAAGAATTGGCGTCAAAAGCAGGTTTAAGTGAGCAAAACAGCTTACCTAACATTGCAGGTTCATTAGCATTTCTTGTGGTTATCATTCCAACCATTATTGCTGCTTTAAACGCATTGAAAATCGAAGTAATTGCTCGCCCTGCGACCAATATGCTTAACAAAATCATGGAAGCATTGCCAAACATCTTTATGGCAGTCGCTATCCTAGTAGTAACTTTCTATGTTGTACGTATGGTTGCCAACATCATTAAAGGTTTGATCGAGAACACTCAAATCAATCAATTGCCTGCGAAAGTTGGTCTACAAGAAACCATGGGTGATAAGAAAATCTCTGACCTAGTTGGTTATGCGATTATCTTCTTCGCTATGCTATTTGCCGCTATCGCAGCTGCTGACTTGTTAGGTTTCGAGCCTATCTCAGCTATTATTACGATGTTTATCGCATTCGGTGCAAACATCATCCTAGGCGCAATTATCCTATTTATCGGATTCTGGCTTGCCAATATCATTGCAGGTGTGGTTGAACGTTCTGAGCAAGGTTCACAATTCCTAGCAAACATCGTACGTGTATTAATCATGGGCCTAGTATTAGCAATGGGTCTAAAAGCGATGGGTATTGCCGATTCAATCGTTAACTTAGCATTTGGTCTAACACTAGGTGCGGTAGCCGTTGCCTTTGCTCTATCATTTGGTCTTGGTGGTCAAGAAGCTGCAGCTCGCTTCCTACGTAAAATGCAGGACAAGATGGACCATGAACGTACTGAAGCGAAAGCAAAATCTGCGCTACAGCCAAGTTCATCAACTCAAGAAAAGGTTGCTGATTCAGTTCGTGAAAACACGCCATCTGCTGCTAGTACACCTACCACTGATTTACGTACCGATGTAGTTGATACACCACGTGTTGATACTAATGACATCTACAACAGTGATGACGTACTTCCTGGTAGCGGTCTCAATGACGATATCAATAAATAAGTATTTTTGATTGTTTAATTTAGATACGAAAAAGACAGCCTAGGCTGTCTTTTTTTATGTCAGTAAATATATTAATAAATCCATGGTTCTTCTTATTAATAAACGGGTAGAAAGCTAACTACGTCTATCTACTGCTTATCTTTTCGCGCTGGAATTGTTAAGCTCATCTGTACTTGAGGCAATTTTTCTTTTTGCGCCTTCACAGGTTTACTATCTTCTACGCTACTAGCAGGTGTCGTACTTTTCTTATCTAATTCTTGTTGTTTTAGTTTCTGCATTTGCTTAGTAAGTTGGCGCTCCCTTTGAGTCATTGCATCAACTGGCTGAATCCACAAATCAATATCGAAAAAATTCTCATTATTCTCAGTGATAAAGTCGATACCAAGCACAACTACATGATGTAGTTCAATAATTGGCAAACGTGTGGCAATGTCCTGTGCAATCTTTGCTAGCTTTGGTTGGACAGCGGCTTTGCTATTAGGACCCTTTGACTCCTGACCATAAAAAACCAGCACATAATGACGGCCCAAACTTTCATAAGAATGTTGATGTACGACGTAGCCATCTTTTTGCAGTGCTGCGCTTTGTTTAGGGTGTCTATATAGCGTACGAATAAGCTCGTGACGTGAAAACAAAGACTCATCTAGTAGTTGTTGTTGCCAGTGAGCTAGCGGTGTTTCTGTCTGTTCGTCATTATTAGTTACGTGCTTTTTACCATACGTATCTATCATCTGCATACTTAGCTGAGACCATATCGTGGCCGCTTGTATCATATGCTGATGGTACATCTGAGCAGTTGAACTTTGGTTCTTGTAGGCAAGCGTGATGGCGACCAATGCTGAGTTAGGTTCGTCTTGTACTTCATTTTTGATGAGCGCATTATCAACTACAATAGCAGGAGCAAACAGGTCTGGGCTTCGTAAGAAGCGCTCAACCAAAGCGTCTTCCGATTCAAAACTTGGGATATGGTTTACGGCCGATTGCTGCAGCTGCTCCAGATGATAAGCTAAGAAACGCCATAATTCACATGGGGTGCGTACTGCTGCTGCTATCGAATACCAGTCATCCCAGCTAAAGACTTGCAGCTGCTGCATGCTTTCGCTCATGTCGACAACCAAGTCTTCTAAAAAATAACGAACCCCAAAATTGTGTTTAAGTCGTTGTAGAGCACTGTTTAAATTATTTGCACTGTCATTGTTATCATCTTGATTAAGACTGCTACTTCCTCCGACAAGCTGAATGTCAAAAATCATAGCTTCATAACCAGCTAAGGCATTTTCTTCATTTTGAGACGATAATGACTTGTACCATGTAAGTGCTGACTTTACCGCAGTCATACGTACAGCCTTAATATCAACTGATTCTGTATCATAGGGTAGATATAGTGTCAGCTCCAATAGCTGCAGCTTGCCAAGTGGCAACTGATACTGGTAGTGACGAGCGATATACTGAGCATTGTACTCATGTTCAATCGTATGCATACCTGCTAGAGTCACTGCCATAGCATCTGCTTGTAAATAACTGACTAGCTCCGTCGTCAGATAGCCCCAGTCGGGCATAGTAGTAATCGAATGGGACACAAGTTCCAACCTTCTATTATCGTATGATGAATATTGCACATGCCAGCTCGTAATAAAAACATGATTATCGCGTATTACAAATATTTGAATGATGCAAAATTATGCTACATAAGCACTATCAGAGACAGTCGCTTTCAAAGCGATCACTTGTTATGATGATATCAAAGCAGTATTGCTTGCGTGCAAGTTTATGGATGACAAACTGTACTTAGTTGTATTTATCGAAACCGTAGTCATTGAAATGTTAATCATCGAATTTTTAATGACTATTATATAATAATAAGGATTAAACATTATGAAGCGTTTTAAAGAAAAGACCGTCGTTGTAACGGGTGCAGGTTCTGGTATTGGCCGTGCAACTGCCATTCGCTTTGCTGAGGAAGGCGCTAGTGTGGTTCTAGTAGGACGTACGGCAGCAACACTAGAAGAAACTGCCAAAGAGTTGCCGCAAGATCGTACCTGGATTCATACCGATAATTATCTCATTATTACATGCGACATCAGTGTCCAAAGCCAAGTACAAGAGATGGTTGAGCGCGCTATCGACAAATTCGGCAAGATTGATATCTTGGTAAACAATGCTGGCAAAGCAACTCAAGGTAAGATCACAGAATTATCTGCTGATGATTGGCGCTCTGCTATCGATGTGAATCTAAATGGGACTTTTTACGTCTCTCAAGCGGCTATGCCTCACTTAATTGCATCAAAGGGTAATATCGTCAATATCTCATCGCTCTCAGGTGTAGGTGGTGACTGGAACATGGCTGCCTACAATGCCGCTAAAGCGGGTGTGACCAATTTGACCCGCACATTGGCATTGGATCATGGTTCAGATGGTGTTCGCGTCAATGCGGTTAATCCAAGCGTCACCAAAACCGATATGACTACGGCTATCCAAGACAATGAATCTAAGACGGATAAATTCTTAGCTCGCTGTCCGCTTGGACGTTTGGCAACCCCAGAAGATATCGCCGCTGCCATTACCTTCTTAGCAAGTGATGATGCTTCTATGATTACTGGTGTCAATCTACCTGTAGACGGCGGTGTTAGTGCCTCTAACGGCCAACCACAGTTCTAAATTGTTAAGCTGATAGACATCCAAATATTATTCAAAAAAAGCCCCTGATATGATCATATCAGGGGCTTTTTCAACATCAATTATCAGAACTTAGTCGTAGGTGGCTGTTAGCCTGCGTACCCGCAATACAACCAGTTCTGTTGACTTAACTAATTGAACTAATATTTATACTATTTGGCTTATTCAGCTGCATTATTGATGTCTTGTAGTGGCTGCGACAAACGCTCAAGGTGTCTTGGTAGGACCCCTTTATACTGAGAATATATTTTTGGTAAATCCGCTTCGATATCACCCGTAGGATAAACCAGCGACATAAACCGTATTTCTTTAGTATTATAGTCCATCGCTACTGGCAAAATCGGTACACCAGCACCCACCGCTAAATAATAAAAACCTGTCTTCCACGACTCAGTATATTGCCGTGTCCCCTCTGGCGATAACCCCAGAAATAATGGTTCACCAGTTTTGAACTTATCAATACTGGCTTGCAGTACAGAGCCTTTATTACCACGATCGATAGGAATAACCCCTATCCAATTTAATAATTGCGCAAATACAGGCACTTTAAATAGCGTGTGCTTGCCCATAATACTGATTTTGATATCTAATGCAAAAAGACTTGGAATCGCATAAATACCATCCACATTAGAAGTATGTGGTAGAGCAAGCACTACAGCTTGTGAAATATTTGGAATCTCGCCTACCGTACGCCAACCTGACGCCTTTAACAGCGCGGATGCAATAACAGGCGCAAACTTGTTACCACGCTTTGGAACCTTGTCTCCCAAATGCTTTTTGCTAAGTTTTGGGAGTACTTTGGAGCGCGCAGGTTTAGAAACAACAGACTTAGAACGGTTAAAAATCTTCGGTATCATGACAGCACAATATAATGAAAGGTACTGACATAATACCATTAAGCCTTTGTGGCTAGGCTAAATTTTGCGTGCTTTTATTATGTGATAGATTGTTTAACCATAAATATAAGTAATGACCTATTTCGATATTTTGCACACATATTTCTTTAAATTCATTGCTACTTGTTAAGAAATATCGGCCAAATCACCTTTGCTCTCAAGCCACGACTTGCGATCAGAGGCACGCTTCTTAGCCAGTAGCATATCCATCACGCTATTGGTCAGTACCATGTCATCCATATCTAACTGTACTAAGCGGCGTGTATCACGGCTCATCGTCGTCTCACGTAGTTGCTCAGCGCTCATTTCACCAAGTCCTTTAAAACGTGTAATCTGGGCTTTTTTATTACCCGGTACGTTAGCCAAGATATGTGCAAGCTCCGGCTCATCCAATGCATAATGAACTTCTTTACCCACATCCACTCGGTACAATGGCGGCATGGCCACAAATAAATGACCCGCATCCACTAGCGCAGGGAAGTGCTTCACAAACAAAGCGCAGATCAATGTCGCAATGTGCAGTCCATCAGAGTCAGCATCCGCTAAGATACATATCTTGTCGTAACGCAGCTCGGACAAATCATCAGAGGCAGGATCGACACCGATAGCTATGGCAATATCATGAATCTCTTGACTTGATAACACCGTATCTGATGATACTTCCCATGTATTTAGGATTTTACCGCGCAGAGGTAATATCGCCTGATAATGACGATCTCTTGCTTGCTTAGCACTACCACCTGCAGAGTCACCCTCTACTAAGAATAGCTCGGCACCATCACGCAAATCACCACGGCAGTCTGCCAATTTACCAGGCAATGCTGGTCCCTGAGTAATCTTTTTACGAGCGACTTTTTTGGCAGATTTTAGACGACGACCTGCTTTATTAATCGCCAATTCAGCGATTTGCGTGCCCATTTCCGCATGTTGGTTTAACCATAGGCTAAAGGCATCTTTTGCCAACGTCTGTACAGCGCCCGCCGCTTCGCGACTAGATAAGCGCTCTTTGGTCTGTCCAGAAAACTGTGGCTCAGAGAACTTCAGAGACAGGATATAATTCACCCCATCCCAGACATCTTCTGCGGTTAGCTTCACACTACGTGGTAGCAAATTATGAATATCACAGAACTCACGCAGAGCTTCTAAAATTCCCGTACGTAGACCATTGACGTGCGTACCGCCCTGAGCTGTGGGAATCAGGTTCACATAGCTTTCTTGAATCGGCGTACCACCATCAGGCAACCAAGACAAGGCAAAGGTAATAGCCGCTCGTTCGCCCGCTTTCGCATCGTAATTATAATAAAACGGCGCTTCAGGCAATGTTTCCAAACCATCTAGTTGTTCGCTTAGATACTCGACTACCCCATCCGTAAACTGCCAAACGACTTTTTCATCATTGATATCGTCAGTAAACTCAATCGTCAGTCCAGCGGCCAAAACAGCCTTTGCTTTTAAATTATGCTTGAGCTGTTTTACATTAAGTTTAGGTGTATCAAAAAAACTACCATCCGCCCAAAAATGTACTCTGGTGCCACGTTTGCGTTTGTTTGAGCTGACTGCTTCTGTTAATGGCGTAACTGGTGCACCATTTTCAAACGCCATATCAAACTGTGTGCTATCACGCCATACCGTAACCTCAACGCGAGTTGATAGCGCATTGACAACAGAGATACCTACACCATGCAGACCACCTGACACTTCATAATTAGAAGTCGAAAACTTTCCACCTGCATGCAAGCGGGTCAAAATCAGCTCAATACCAGATTGACCAAACTCAGGGTGAATATCAGTTGGCATACCGCGCCCATCATCTTCGACAGACAACGATCCATCACTATGCAATTGCACCTTGATGGTTTTAGCATAACCAGCTAACGCTTCATCAACTGAGTTATCAATGACCTCTTGCGCCAGATGATTCGGGCGCGTGGTGTCGGTATACATACCCGGACGACGACGGACTGGCTCAAGACCTTCTAAAACTTCTAACGATTGCGCATTATATTGACTCACAAATGCATCCTTAACTGTTCGCGTGCGTTTAATTCTATTAAACCATTATAACGAAAAATAGCGACGTTAACGTTAATACTCCATCGCTTACGTCATATAATGTCGTCTATTTAGGCTTGTACTAAATTCTGTAAGATATTCATCACCATCGGTAGCTGATCATTAAAATCACTGAAGCGATGATCGCCACCCTCTTGCACCGTTACCGATGCGCCATGACTTTGATAAAAATCTCTAGACAGTTCAGAATTTAACAGCTCGTCGCTTTCTTTTAGCAGCACAGCAACTTTATCGGGATAATTTACTGATAACAGCTGATTATCTGCAAACCACTGTAAATCTACAGGCGTAATACTCCAGCCGCCCGCTGTCGTATGCAGAACTTTGCTAGTAGATGACTCATTTAAATTATCTTGACTTGATACTGATTGATTAGAGAAACGCTGTAAAGTGATATGGGGCTGCGTACTAGGATTGAGCAGTAAAACTGGGCAACCTATCTGATTGCTTATCAAAGTAGAAAAATACCCACCTAGCGAGCTACCGATTAATACCGTATTTGATAACTCAGTCTGCTTATCTGCTGATTTTCTATCTGCACTATTATTTAGTGCTTTGATTAAAGACAGTAATTGCTCACACACTTGAGCAGGGGTTTTATTTAAATCAGGACGCAGCACATTAATATCAGGATGATGAAGCTGGCAATATTTTTCTAACAACACCCCTTTAGTCGAGTTGGCATCACTGTCCAATCCATGGATATAAATCAAGTTCACGTATCATCTCACTTATTAATTTTGTTATGATTATCTTATAAAGGCTATCAAAGCTAAGCATAGCACCCGCTAGACGGAAATAATAACAATAAAATGGCACACTATTAGTCAGTATTTGCGACATAATAATGTTGTACAGTGATTTTATGCAGGTCAAAGGAATGACGGTAGTCATTATGGAGGAGTCATGAATCAACAGTTTGAGCTGTTCGAGATTGCCAATCCATGTATTGGTCTTTGTCAAAGCAATAAGAAGGGTTATTGCTTTGGTTGCCTACGTAGTCGAACTGAGCGCCAGCTATGGCATGACATGACGACAGAGCAGCAACGCGAGGTGCTAAGGCTTATCGCAGGACGTAAGCTGCGTATAGAGCAAATGAGACAGCGTAAGGGCGAGCAGTTAGGATTTGATTTTGAAGAAGACGTTGAGATGGGTGAGTTGTTTTAGGTTAGGCCAAATGTCATATTTAGAAGTCATTATTACGCTCATTATAATCAACCTCTGCTGCGTTTATAAGTTCTTCCAATGAAGATACGTGCCAAACCTTGCCTAGGTCTGATTCCGCATTAACTCGACCAGAGTATATACCTAGAAATTCCCAAGTAGTATTACTAGACAGACTAGCACTGATACGTTTATCTTTTATTGATCGATGACCTGATGTCCTGAATGCAATGACAGGAGAACCAGACTGACCCTGTCTAGTCCTACAGTCAATTAAAAAAACAGGATTACTTTTTGTAATCAAACCAAGTTCCTGCGCTAAAAACCCAGTTGCCCAAATAGGCAGCTTTCCAGTTGTTGACATTCCAAAAGGAAAGCCTATTACACTTAAGGTTTCTGCTGGACTTACCACCATACCAACTCGATCTAAATCTAATTTGAGGTAATATGGCAATTTAAGTACATCACTGCCCCAGTTCAAATTCAAAGCTACGATATCAGCCTTTTCACCTAACTCCGGATGTTCGATCCAAAATGGAGTTTCATCTTCCCTGTATAATGGAAGCTTAACTTTGATCCAGTTGCCTACGTCATCTCCTGAACGGTGAAAATAAATAACAATATTATTAGGAACGCCTAGAGTTGCACTTAAGCATTTACCTGTTTCTTGATGCCTGCCAGTCACATTATGACGATTAGTGACCAAAGCACAATGAGACTCTCTAGTATTTGAAATAAGAGTCGCTGTACCAGTACTTAATAACTGATCATTGAAGTACATTTCTATGAATAATGACTTTAGCGATGGTAACTCAACATCTAAAGGATAGTTACCTTCCACCGCTTGTTTAGATTCCATTTTAAACACCTACAATGTTAATGATTATTGGTTTGAATACTCATCAAGCGTCAAATATAGTCTAGATTTAATTTTACTCAAAGCTCACCAAATTATTGATTAAGACATATTCAAATTAATTATTTAGGCTAAATTCCGAACGATAAAATCTCGAAAACTGTATATCAATTTTTTTAGTTACTAATTATTATATTCAACATTATTTCCAGCGTCGGCTTGGTTTCTATGACCTAATCATACTGTTAATTTTTTTTGATCTAACTTATTATGTGCATTAATTTTAGCTAAATCTGAAGCCGTATCATACATCGCTATAAAAATCCCTAATACCAGTCATAGTATATTTTTTGTTTTCCACAAAGAAAAGCCCCTTGATACATCAGTATCAAGGGGCAAATCAGAATAGAGAGCTGACGATGACCTACTCTCACATGGGCGAACCACACTACCATTGGCGCTACGATGTTTCACTTCTGAGTTCGGGAAGGGATCAGGTGGGGCCATCGCGCTATTGTCGTCAGCAAAGGGGGTTAGATATGAGTCTGTTATTGTTTTTATTGACATCAAGTTTGAGCTTGTTGTCGATCAACTTGTAACCTAACTGAATCAAGGTTAAAGGTGATATCGAAATATTCTTTCTTTATTCTATAGCCTGAGCTATACAAGATAGATTAATTAGACTTGTATACAAACCACTTGGGTGTTGTATGGTCAAGCCAAACGAGCAATTAGTACAGGTTAGCTACACGCATCGCTGCGCTTCCACACCCTGCCTATCAACGTCCTAGTCTTGAACGGCTCTTTAGGGAAATCTAATCTTGAGGTGGGCTTCCCGCTTAGATGCTTTCAGCGGTTATCCCATCCGAACGTAGCTACCGGGCAATGCCACTGGCGTGACAACCCGAACACCAGAGGTTCGTCCACTCTGGTCCTCTCGTACTAGGAGCAGATCCTCTCAAATTTCCAACGCCCACGGTAGATAGGGACCGAACTGTCTCACGACGTTCTAAACCCAGCTCGCGTACCTCTTTAAATGGCGAACAGCCATACCCTTAGGACCTGCTTCAGCCCTAGGATGAGATGAGCCGACATCGAGGTGCCAAACACCGCCGTCGATATGAACTCTTGGGCGGTATCAGCCTGTTATCCCCAGAGTACCTTTTATCCGTTGAGCGATGGCCCTTCCATACAGAACCACCGGATCACTAAGACCTACTTTCGTACCTGCTCGACTTGTGGGTCTCGCAGTTAAGCGCGCTTTTGCCTTTATACTCTACGACCGATTTCCGACCGGTCTGAGCGCACCTTCGTACTCCTCCGTTACTCTTTAGGAGGAGACCGCCCCAGTCAAACTACCCACCATACATTGTCCTCGGTATTGTTATACCTGAGTTAGAACCCCAACATGACCAGGGTGGTATTTCAAGATTGGCTCCACCGAGACTAGCGTCTCGGCTTCAAAGCCTCCCACCTATCCTGCACAAGTCAGGTCAAAGTTCAATGTAAAGCTGTAGTAAAGGTTCACGGGGTCTTTCCGTCTAGCCGCGGGTACACAGCATCTTCACTGCGATTTCGATTTCACTGAGTCTCTGCTGGAGACAGCGCTGCCATCATTATGTCATTCGTGCAGGTCGGAACTTACCCGACAAGGAATTTCGCTACCTTAGGACCGTTATAGTTACGGCCGCCGTTTACTGGGGCTTCGATCAAGAGCTTCGCTTACGCTAACCCCATCAATTAACCTTCCAGCACCGGGCAGACATCACACCCTATACGTCCACTTTCGTGTTTGCAGAGTGCTGTGTTTTTAATAAACAGTTGCAGCAGCCTGGTATCTGCGACTGCCAACAGCTCAAGGAGCAAGTCCTATCACCATCAACAGCGTACCTTCTCCCGAAGTTACGGTACCATTTTGCCTAGTTCCTTCAGCAGAGTTCTCTCAAGCGCCTTGGTATTCTCTACCTGATCACCTGTGTCGGTTTAGGGTACGATTCGTTTATAACTATTGCTTAGAAGCTTTTCCTGGAAGCATGGTATTTGCCACTTCGCTGTACAAGTACAGCTTGCTATCAGATCTCGGTATAAAATAGCCCGGATTTACCTAAGCTATAAACCTACATCCTTTCACCTGGACAACCAACGCCAGGCTGACATAACCTTCTCCGTCCCTCCATCGCATTATAAACAAGTATCGGAATATTAACCGATTTCCCATCGACTACGCCTTTCGGCCTCGCCTTAGGGGTCGACTCACCCAGCCCCGATTAACGTTGGACTGGAACCCTTGATCTTCCGGCGTGCGAGCTTTTCACTCGCATTATCGTTACTCACGTCAGCATTCGCTCTTGTGATACCTCCAGCATGCTTTACAACACACCTTCACAGGCTTACACAACGCTCCCCTACCACTTGAAAACAAATTCAAATCCGCAGCTTCGGCTCCTAGTTTGAGCCCCGTTACATCTTCCGCGCGGGCCGACTCGACTAGTGAGCTATTACGCTTTCTTTAAAGGATGGCTGCTTCTAAGCCAACCTCCTAGCTGTCTATGCCTTCCCACCTCGTTTCCCACTTAACTAGGAATTTGGGGCCTTAGCTGGCGGTCTGGGTTGTTTCCCTCTCCACGATGGACGTTAGCACCCACCGTGTGTCTCCCGGATATCACTCATCGGTATTCGGAGTTTGCATCGGTTTGGTAAGTCGGTATGACCCCCTAGCCGAAACAGTGCTCTACCCCCAATGGTGTTCGTCCGAGGCGCTACCTAAATAGCTTTCGGGGAGAACCAGCTATCACCGAGTTTGATTAGCCTTTCACCCCTATCCACAAGTCATCCCCTGGCTTTTCAACGACAGTGGGTTCGGTCCTCCGGTGCCTGTTACGGCACTTTCAACCTGCTCATGGATAGATCACTCGGTTTCGGGTCTATACCCTGCAACTAAACGCCCTATTAAGACTCGGTTTCCCTACGGCTCCCCTAAACGGTTAACCTTGCTACAGAATATAAGTCGCTGACCCATTATACAAAAGGTACGCGGTCACCCAACAAGTGGGCTCCCACTGCTTGTACGCACACGGTTTCAGGTTCTATTTCACTCCCCTCACAGGGGTTCTTTTCGCCTTTCCCTCACGGTACTGGTTCACTATCGGTCAGTCAGGAGTATTTAGCCTTGGAGGATGGTCCCCCCATCTTCAAACAGGATTTCTCGTGCCCCGCTCTACTTAATATGTTAACTCTAATGTTTCGAATACAGGACTATCACCTACTACGGTCAGCTTTCCCACGCTGTTCTTCTACATTAGAATTAATCGGCTTCTCCCCGTTCGCTCGCCGCTACTAGGGGAATCTCAATTGATGTCTATTCCTAAGGGTACTGAGATGTTTCACTTCCCCTCGTTCGCTTCCTAATAAATTAGGATACCTACCTTATGGTAAGTGGGTTTCCCCATTCAGAAATCTCCGGATCACAGGATATTGCCGCCTCCCCGAAGCTTATCGCAGGCTGTCACGTCTTTCATCGCCTCTGACTGCCAAGGCATCCACCATGTGCGCTTCATTACTTGACCATACAACCCCAAGTAGTCTTTCGACTTCTAAGTGTCATACAATCTAATTATGATAACGATATCACCTATGTTTATACGCTTGATTCAGTTCTCTTTACTTTTTTTAATAACTCACCCCTGGGATAACAACTGATGTCGTTAAGAGGTGAGTTATTAAGGTTAAGAAGTGCGCGTGAACACGCTCTTCTTAACCCAGACTCATATCTATGTTTTTAAATAGTCTCTATGCTCTCGTCGAGTCACAGATTCTGTATAAAACAGAAAGAAGTAATCATTAACAATCACTTATTTCTATTTAATACCTATTTATTTATTGGCATCTAAAGCTTACTTAACCGTCTTAGTAGTGGTGGAGCCAAACGGAGTCGAACCGTTGACCTCCTGCGTGCAAGGCAGGCGCTCTACCAACTGAGCTATGGCCCCATTGTAAAATGGTGGGTCTAGGTGGACTTGAACCACCGACCCCCGCGTTATCAACACGGTGCTCTAACCAGCTGAGCTACAGACCCTAATACGTTTGTTAAAAACGTAAGCTTAAACTAAAGAACAACTTGTTGTGAATTCTTGCTGACCGAATGCGTCTATAAGGAGGTGATCCAGCCGCAGGTTCCCCTACGGCTACCTTGTTACGACTTCACCCCAGTCATCAACCACACCGTGGTGAACGCCTCCCCGAAGGTTAAGCTATCCACTTCTGGTGCAATCAACTCCCATGGTGTGACGGGCGGTGTGTACAAGGCCCGGGAACGTATTCACCGCGGCATTCTGATCCGCGATTACTAGCGATTCCTACTTCATGGAGTCGAGTTGCAGACTCCAATCTGGACTACGATAGGCTTTTTGAGATTCGCATCACATCGCTGTGTAGCTGCCCTCTGTACCTACCATTGTAGCACGTGTGTAGCCCTGGTCGTAAGGGCCATGATGACTTGACGTCGTCCCCGCCTTCCTCCAGTTTGTCACTGGCAGTATCCTTAGAGTTCCCGGCTTAACCCGCTGGTAACTAAGGACAAGGGTTGCGCTCGTTGCGGGACTTAACCCAACATCTCACGACACGAGCTGACGACAGCCATGCAGCACCTGTATTCTAATTCCCGAAGGCACTCCCGCATCTCTGCAGGATTCTAGATATGTCAAGACCAGGTAAGGTTCTTCGCGTTGCATCGAATTAAACCACATGCTCCACCGCTTGTGCGGGCCCCCGTCAATTCATTTGAGTTTTAACCTTGCGGCCGTACTCCCCAGGCGGTCTACTTATTGCGTTAGCTGCGTCACTAAGTCCTCAAGGGACCCAACGACTAGTAGACATCGTTTACGGCGTGGACTACCAGGGTATCTAATCCTGTTTGCTACCCACGCTTTCGAGCCTCAGTGTCAGTATGATGCCAGGAAGCTGCCTTCGCCATCGGTATTCCTTCAGATCTCTACGCATTTCACCGCTACACCTGAAATTCTACTTCCCTCTCACCTACTCTAGCCTAACAGTTTCAGATGCAGTTCCCAGGTTAAGCCCGGGGATTTCACATCTGACTTATCAAGCCACCTACGCTCGCTTTACGCCCAGTAATTCCGATTAACGCTTGCACCCTCTGTATTACCGCGGCTGCTGGCACAGAGTTAGCCGGTGCTTATTCTGCAGCTAATGTCATCGTCTCCGGGTATTAACCGAAGAGTCTTCTTCACTGCTTAAAGTGCTTTACAACCAAAAGGCCTTCTTCACACACGCGGCATGGCTGGATCAGGGTTTCCCCCATTGTCCAATATTCCCCACTGCTGCCTCCCGTAGGAGTCCGGGCCGTGTCTCAGTCCCGGTGTGGCTGATCATCCTCTCAGACCAGCTACAGATCGTCGCCATGGTAGGCCTTTACCCCACCATCTAGCTAATCCGACTTAGGCTCATCTAATAGCGAGAGCAGTAAACTGCCCCCTTTCTCCCGTAGGTCGTATGCGGTATTAATACGAGTTTCCCCGTGCTATCCCCCACTACTAGGTAGATTCCTAAGTATTACTCACCCGTCCGCCGCTCGACGCCTGGTAGCAAGCTACCATCGTTTCCGCTCGACTTGCATGTGTTAAGCCTGCCGCCAGCGTTCAATCTGAGCCATGATCAAACTCTTCAGTTTAATCTTGCTATGAAGCTCTTTAAAGAAGCTTCTAAACTTGGCTCATTTAATCTGGCAAAATCGCTAAAAATTATGTTCGTAATGAATTAACTTTGAGTTTTTCTGCTGTCTTAAATGATAATTTTTATAGTTAATAATCTTCCCGAAAAGAAAAGATAGTCAACTTTATTTTTTAGCATTCTGAATCAGCAAAAATCCACACAAGTTGTTCTTTAGTTATGCTTTTAAATAATGTCTGACACTGTCGTCCAGTGCTAGTATTTCAAACTAAACAAGTCAGCCAATGTGGCTTATCCTATTTAGCGAGCTGACCATCATATCATGTTTTAATAGTCTGTCAACTTCTTTTTTTAATTTGTTTCAACAAGTTAACTGGGTTATTAATGTGTAATCTACACACTAGCTACTTCCAGCTCGTCTTGATGAGGTGCGTATTATAGACGCTATATTTATTTAGTCAAGAAGTATTTTCTATTTAATTTAAACAATCTACATCGTTCAAATCAGTAAACCACTTCCCTTTCGACTGGGTGGCATTATACGCTTGTTTGAGTCTGGGTCAAGGTTAATTGCGCTTTTTTTATAATTATTTTACTGAACGAGATTAGTGGCTATTGATCGAAGAATCCGCCATCAAACCGCGCACAAAGAAAAGCCCCCATTGCGTTAGCAAAGGGGGCTTTATCTAGAATAGAGAGCTGACGATGACCTACTCTCACATGGGCGAACCACACTACCATTGGCGCTACGATGTTTCACTTCTGAGTTCGGGAAGGGATCAGGTGGGGCCATCGCGCTATTGTCGTCAGCAAAGGGGGTTAGATATGAGTCTGTTATTGTTTTTATTGACATCAAGTTTGAGCTTGTTGTCGATCAACTTGTAACCTAACTGAATCAAGGTTAAAGGTGATATCGAAATATTCTTTCTTTATTCTATAGCCTGAGCTATACAAGATAGATTAATTAGACTTGTATACAAACCACTTGGGTGTTGTATGGTCAAGCCAAACGAGCAATTAGTACAGGTTAGCTACACGCATCGCTGCGCTTCCACACCCTGCCTATCAACGTCCTAGTCTTGAACGGCTCTTTAGGGAAATCTAATCTTGAGGTGGGCTTCCCGCTTAGATGCTTTCAGCGGTTATCCCATCCGAACGTAGCTACCGGGCAATGCCACTGGCGTGACAACCCGAACACCAGAGGTTCGTCCACTCTGGTCCTCTCGTACTAGGAGCAGATCCTCTCAAATTTCCAACGCCCACGGTAGATAGGGACCGAACTGTCTCACGACGTTCTAAACCCAGCTCGCGTACCTCTTTAAATGGCGAACAGCCATACCCTTAGGACCTGCTTCAGCCCTAGGATGAGATGAGCCGACATCGAGGTGCCAAACACCGCCGTCGATATGAACTCTTGGGCGGTATCAGCCTGTTATCCCCAGAGTACCTTTTATCCGTTGAGCGATGGCCCTTCCATACAGAACCACCGGATCACTAAGACCTACTTTCGTACCTGCTCGACTTGTGGGTCTCGCAGTTAAGCGCGCTTTTGCCTTTATACTCTACGACCGATTTCCGACCGGTCTGAGCGCACCTTCGTACTCCTCCGTTACTCTTTAGGAGGAGACCGCCCCAGTCAAACTACCCACCATACATTGTCCTCGGTATTGTTATACCTGAGTTAGAACCCCAACATGACCAGGGTGGTATTTCAAGATTGGCTCCACCGAGACTAGCGTCTCGGCTTCAAAGCCTCCCACCTATCCTGCACAAGTCAGGTCAAAGTTCAATGTAAAGCTGTAGTAAAGGTTCACGGGGTCTTTCCGTCTAGCCGCGGGTACACAGCATCTTCACTGCGATTTCGATTTCACTGAGTCTCTGCTGGAGACAGCGCTGCCATCATTATGTCATTCGTGCAGGTCGGAACTTACCCGACAAGGAATTTCGCTACCTTAGGACCGTTATAGTTACGGCCGCCGTTTACTGGGGCTTCGATCAAGAGCTTCGCTTACGCTAACCCCATCAATTAACCTTCCAGCACCGGGCAGACATCACACCCTATACGTCCACTTTCGTGTTTGCAGAGTGCTGTGTTTTTAATAAACAGTTGCAGCAGCCTGGTATCTGCGACTGCCAACAGCTCAAGGAGCAAGTCCTATCACCATCAACAGCGTACCTTCTCCCGAAGTTACGGTACCATTTTGCCTAGTTCCTTCAGCAGAGTTCTCTCAAGCGCCTTGGTATTCTCTACCTGATCACCTGTGTCGGTTTAGGGTACGATTCGTTTATAACTATTGCTTAGAAGCTTTTCCTGGAAGCATGGTATTTGCCACTTCGCTGTACAAGTACAGCTTGCTATCAGATCTCGGTATAAAATAGCCCGGATTTACCTAAGCTATAAACCTACATCCTTTCACCTGGACAACCAACGCCAGGCTGACATAACCTTCTCCGTCCCTCCATCGCATTATAAACAAGTATCGGAATATTAACCGATTTCCCATCGACTACGCCTTTCGGCCTCGCCTTAGGGGTCGACTCACCCAGCCCCGATTAACGTTGGACTGGAACCCTTGATCTTCCGGCGTGCGAGCTTTTCACTCGCATTATCGTTACTCACGTCAGCATTCGCTCTTGTGATACCTCCAGCATGCTTTACAACACACCTTCACAGGCTTACACAACGCTCCCCTACCACTTGAAAACAAATTCAAATCCGCAGCTTCGGCTCCTAGTTTGAGCCCCGTTACATCTTCCGCGCGGGCCGACTCGACTAGTGAGCTATTACGCTTTCTTTAAAGGATGGCTGCTTCTAAGCCAACCTCCTAGCTGTCTATGCCTTCCCACCTCGTTTCCCACTTAACTAGGAATTTGGGGCCTTAGCTGGCGGTCTGGGTTGTTTCCCTCTCCACGATGGACGTTAGCACCCACCGTGTGTCTCCCGGATATCACTCATCGGTATTCGGAGTTTGCATCGGTTTGGTAAGTCGGTATGACCCCCTAGCCGAAACAGTGCTCTACCCCCAATGGTGTTCGTCCGAGGCGCTACCTAAATAGCTTTCGGGGAGAACCAGCTATCACCGAGTTTGATTAGCCTTTCACCCCTATCCACAAGTCATCCCCTGGCTTTTCAACGACAGTGGGTTCGGTCCTCCGGTGCCTGTTACGGCACTTTCAACCTGCTCATGGATAGATCACTCGGTTTCGGGTCTATACCCTGCAACTAAACGCCCTATTAAGACTCGGTTTCCCTACGGCTCCCCTAAACGGTTAACCTTGCTACAGAATATAAGTCGCTGACCCATTATACAAAAGGTACGCGGTCACCCAACAAGTGGGCTCCCACTGCTTGTACGCACACGGTTTCAGGTTCTATTTCACTCCCCTCACAGGGGTTCTTTTCGCCTTTCCCTCACGGTACTGGTTCACTATCGGTCAGTCAGGAGTATTTAGCCTTGGAGGATGGTCCCCCCATCTTCAAACAGGATTTCTCGTGCCCCGCTCTACTTAATATGTTAACTCTAATGTTTCGAATACAGGACTATCACCTACTACGGTCAGCTTTCCCACGCTGTTCTTCTACATTAGAATTAATCGGCTTCTCCCCGTTCGCTCGCCGCTACTAGGGGAATCTCAATTGATGTCTATTCCTAAGGGTACTGAGATGTTTCACTTCCCCTCGTTCGCTTCCTAATAAATTAGGATACCTACCTTATGGTAAGTGGGTTTCCCCATTCAGAAATCTCCGGATCACAGGATATTGCCGCCTCCCCGAAGCTTATCGCAGGCTGTCACGTCTTTCATCGCCTCTGACTGCCAAGGCATCCACCATGTGCGCTTCATTACTTGACCATACAACCCCAAGTAGTCTTTCGACTTCTAAGTGTCATACAATCTAATTATGATAACGATATCACCTATGTTTATACGCTTGATTCAGTTCTCTTTACTTTTTTTAATAACTCACCCCTGGGATAACAACTGATGTCGTTAAGAGGTGAGTTATTAAGGTTAAGAAGTGCGCGTGAACACGCTCTTCTTAACCCAGACTCATATCTATGTTTTTAAATAGTCTCTATGCTCTCGTCGAGTCACAGATTCTGTATAAAACAGAAAGAAGTAATCATTAACAATCACTTATTTCTATTTAATACCTATTTATTTATTGGCATCTAAAGCTTACTTAACCGTCTTAGTAGTGGTGGAGCCAAACGGAGTCGAACCGTTGACCTCCTGCGTGCAAGGCAGGCGCTCTACCAACTGAGCTATGGCCCCATTGTAAAATGGTGGGTCTAGGTGGACTTGAACCACCGACCCCCGCGTTATCAACACGGTGCTCTAACCAGCTGAGCTACAGACCCTAATACGTTTGTTAAAAACGTAAGCTTAAACTAAAGAACAACTTGTTGTGAATTCTTGCTGACCGAATGCGTCTATAAGGAGGTGATCCAGCCGCAGGTTCCCCTACGGCTACCTTGTTACGACTTCACCCCAGTCATCAACCACACCGTGGTGAACGCCTCCCCGAAGGTTAAGCTATCCACTTCTGGTGCAATCAACTCCCATGGTGTGACGGGCGGTGTGTACAAGGCCCGGGAACGTATTCACCGCGGCATTCTGATCCGCGATTACTAGCGATTCCTACTTCATGGAGTCGAGTTGCAGACTCCAATCTGGACTACGATAGGCTTTTTGAGATTCGCATCACATCGCTGTGTAGCTGCCCTCTGTACCTACCATTGTAGCACGTGTGTAGCCCTGGTCGTAAGGGCCATGATGACTTGACGTCGTCCCCGCCTTCCTCCAGTTTGTCACTGGCAGTATCCTTAGAGTTCCCGGCTTAACCCGCTGGTAACTAAGGACAAGGGTTGCGCTCGTTGCGGGACTTAACCCAACATCTCACGACACGAGCTGACGACAGCCATGCAGCACCTGTATTCTAATTCCCGAAGGCACTCCCGCATCTCTGCAGGATTCTAGATATGTCAAGACCAGGTAAGGTTCTTCGCGTTGCATCGAATTAAACCACATGCTCCACCGCTTGTGCGGGCCCCCGTCAATTCATTTGAGTTTTAACCTTGCGGCCGTACTCCCCAGGCGGTCTACTTATTGCGTTAGCTGCGTCACTAAGTCCTCAAGGGACCCAACGACTAGTAGACATCGTTTACGGCGTGGACTACCAGGGTATCTAATCCTGTTTGCTACCCACGCTTTCGAGCCTCAGTGTCAGTATGATGCCAGGAAGCTGCCTTCGCCATCGGTATTCCTTCAGATCTCTACGCATTTCACCGCTACACCTGAAATTCTACTTCCCTCTCACCTACTCTAGCCTAACAGTTTCAGATGCAGTTCCCAGGTTAAGCCCGGGGATTTCACATCTGACTTATCAAGCCACCTACGCTCGCTTTACGCCCAGTAATTCCGATTAACGCTTGCACCCTCTGTATTACCGCGGCTGCTGGCACAGAGTTAGCCGGTGCTTATTCTGCAGCTAATGTCATCGTCTCCGGGTATTAACCGAAGAGTCTTCTTCACTGCTTAAAGTGCTTTACAACCAAAAGGCCTTCTTCACACACGCGGCATGGCTGGATCAGGGTTTCCCCCATTGTCCAATATTCCCCACTGCTGCCTCCCGTAGGAGTCCGGGCCGTGTCTCAGTCCCGGTGTGGCTGATCATCCTCTCAGACCAGCTACAGATCGTCGCCATGGTAGGCCTTTACCCCACCATCTAGCTAATCCGACTTAGGCTCATCTAATAGCGAGAGCAGTAAACTGCCCCCTTTCTCCCGTAGGTCGTATGCGGTATTAATACGAGTTTCCCCGTGCTATCCCCCACTACTAGGTAGATTCCTAAGTATTACTCACCCGTCCGCCGCTCGACGCCTGGTAGCAAGCTACCATCGTTTCCGCTCGACTTGCATGTGTTAAGCCTGCCGCCAGCGTTCAATCTGAGCCATGATCAAACTCTTCAGTTTAATCTTGCTATGAAGCTCTTTAAAGAAGCTTCTAAACTTGGCTCATTTAATCTGGCAAAATCGCTAAAAATTATGTTCGTAATGAATTAACTTTGAGTTTTTCTGCTGTCTTAAATGATAATTTTTATAGTTAATAATCTTCCCGAAAAGAAAAGATAGTCAACTTTATTTTTTAGCATTCTGAATCAGCAAAAATCCACACAAGTTGTTCTTTAGTTATGCTTTTAAATAATGTCTGACACTGTCGTCCAGTGCTAGTATTTCAAACTAAACAAGTCAGCCAATGTGGCTTATCCTATTTAGCGAGCTGACCATCATATCATGTTTTAATAGTCTGTCAACTTCTTTTTTTAATTTGTTTCAACAAGTTAACTGGGTTATTAATGTGTAATCTACACACTAGCTACTTCCAGCTCGTCTTGATGAGGTGCGTATTATAGACGCTATATTTATTTAGTCAAGAAGTATTTTCTATTTAATTTAAACAATCTACATCGTTCAAATCAGTAAACCACTTCCCTTTCGACTGGGTGGCATTATACGCTTGTTTGAGTCTGGGTCAAGGTTAATTGCGCTTTTTTTATAATTATTTTACTGAACGAGATTAGTGGCTATTGATCGAAGAATCCGCCATCAAACCGCGCACAAAGAAAAGCCCCCATTGCGTTAGCAAAGGGGGCTTTATCTAGAATAGAGAGCTGACGATGACCTACTCTCACATGGGCGAACCACACTACCATTGGCGCTACGATGTTTCACTTCTGAGTTCGGGAAGGGATCAGGTGGGGCCATCGCGCTATTGTCGTCAGCAAAGGGGGTTAGATATGAGTCTGTTATTGTTTTTATTGACATCAAGTTTGAGCTTGTTGTCGATCAACTTGTAACCTAACTGAATCAAGGTTAAAGGTGATATCGAAATATTCTTTCTTTATTCTATAGCCTGAGCTATACAAGATAGATTAATTAGACTTGTATACAAACCACTTGGGTGTTGTATGGTCAAGCCAAACGAGCAATTAGTACAGGTTAGCTACACGCATCGCTGCGCTTCCACACCCTGCCTATCAACGTCCTAGTCTTGAACGGCTCTTTAGGGAAATCTAATCTTGAGGTGGGCTTCCCGCTTAGATGCTTTCAGCGGTTATCCCATCCGAACGTAGCTACCGGGCAATGCCACTGGCGTGACAACCCGAACACCAGAGGTTCGTCCACTCTGGTCCTCTCGTACTAGGAGCAGATCCTCTCAAATTTCCAACGCCCACGGTAGATAGGGACCGAACTGTCTCACGACGTTCTAAACCCAGCTCGCGTACCTCTTTAAATGGCGAACAGCCATACCCTTAGGACCTGCTTCAGCCCTAGGATGAGATGAGCCGACATCGAGGTGCCAAACACCGCCGTCGATATGAACTCTTGGGCGGTATCAGCCTGTTATCCCCAGAGTACCTTTTATCCGTTGAGCGATGGCCCTTCCATACAGAACCACCGGATCACTAAGACCTACTTTCGTACCTGCTCGACTTGTGGGTCTCGCAGTTAAGCGCGCTTTTGCCTTTATACTCTACGACCGATTTCCGACCGGTCTGAGCGCACCTTCGTACTCCTCCGTTACTCTTTAGGAGGAGACCGCCCCAGTCAAACTACCCACCATACATTGTCCTCGGTATTGTTATACCTGAGTTAGAACCCCAACATGACCAGGGTGGTATTTCAAGATTGGCTCCACCGAGACTAGCGTCTCGGCTTCAAAGCCTCCCACCTATCCTGCACAAGTCAGGTCAAAGTTCAATGTAAAGCTGTAGTAAAGGTTCACGGGGTCTTTCCGTCTAGCCGCGGGTACACAGCATCTTCACTGCGATTTCGATTTCACTGAGTCTCTGCTGGAGACAGCGCTGCCATCATTATGTCATTCGTGCAGGTCGGAACTTACCCGACAAGGAATTTCGCTACCTTAGGACCGTTATAGTTACGGCCGCCGTTTACTGGGGCTTCGATCAAGAGCTTCGCTTACGCTAACCCCATCAATTAACCTTCCAGCACCGGGCAGACATCACACCCTATACGTCCACTTTCGTGTTTGCAGAGTGCTGTGTTTTTAATAAACAGTTGCAGCAGCCTGGTATCTGCGACTGCCAACAGCTCAAGGAGCAAGTCCTATCACCATCAACAGCGTACCTTCTCCCGAAGTTACGGTACCATTTTGCCTAGTTCCTTCAGCAGAGTTCTCTCAAGCGCCTTGGTATTCTCTACCTGATCACCTGTGTCGGTTTAGGGTACGATTCGTTTATAACTATTGCTTAGAAGCTTTTCCTGGAAGCATGGTATTTGCCACTTCGCTGTACAAGTACAGCTTGCTATCAGATCTCGGTATAAAATAGCCCGGATTTACCTAAGCTATAAACCTACATCCTTTCACCTGGACAACCAACGCCAGGCTGACATAACCTTCTCCGTCCCTCCATCGCATTATAAACAAGTATCGGAATATTAACCGATTTCCCATCGACTACGCCTTTCGGCCTCGCCTTAGGGGTCGACTCACCCAGCCCCGATTAACGTTGGACTGGAACCCTTGATCTTCCGGCGTGCGAGCTTTTCACTCGCATTATCGTTACTCACGTCAGCATTCGCTCTTGTGATACCTCCAGCATGCTTTACAACACACCTTCACAGGCTTACACAACGCTCCCCTACCACTTGAAAACAAATTCAAATCCGCAGCTTCGGCTCCTAGTTTGAGCCCCGTTACATCTTCCGCGCGGGCCGACTCGACTAGTGAGCTATTACGCTTTCTTTAAAGGATGGCTGCTTCTAAGCCAACCTCCTAGCTGTCTATGCCTTCCCACCTCGTTTCCCACTTAACTAGGAATTTGGGGCCTTAGCTGGCGGTCTGGGTTGTTTCCCTCTCCACGATGGACGTTAGCACCCACCGTGTGTCTCCCGGATATCACTCATCGGTATTCGGAGTTTGCATCGGTTTGGTAAGTCGGTATGACCCCCTAGCCGAAACAGTGCTCTACCCCCAATGGTGTTCGTCCGAGGCGCTACCTAAATAGCTTTCGGGGAGAACCAGCTATCACCGAGTTTGATTAGCCTTTCACCCCTATCCACAAGTCATCCCCTGGCTTTTCAACGACAGTGGGTTCGGTCCTCCGGTGCCTGTTACGGCACTTTCAACCTGCTCATGGATAGATCACTCGGTTTCGGGTCTATACCCTGCAACTAAACGCCCTATTAAGACTCGGTTTCCCTACGGCTCCCCTAAACGGTTAACCTTGCTACAGAATATAAGTCGCTGACCCATTATACAAAAGGTACGCGGTCACCCAACAAGTGGGCTCCCACTGCTTGTACGCACACGGTTTCAGGTTCTATTTCACTCCCCTCACAGGGGTTCTTTTCGCCTTTCCCTCACGGTACTGGTTCACTATCGGTCAGTCAGGAGTATTTAGCCTTGGAGGATGGTCCCCCCATCTTCAAACAGGATTTCTCGTGCCCCGCTCTACTTAATATGTTAACTCTAATGTTTCGAATACAGGACTATCACCTACTACGGTCAGCTTTCCCACGCTGTTCTTCTACATTAGAATTAATCGGCTTCTCCCCGTTCGCTCGCCGCTACTAGGGGAATCTCAATTGATGTCTATTCCTAAGGGTACTGAGATGTTTCACTTCCCCTCGTTCGCTTCCTAATAAATTAGGATACCTACCTTATGGTAAGTGGGTTTCCCCATTCAGAAATCTCCGGATCACAGGATATTGCCGCCTCCCCGAAGCTTATCGCAGGCTGTCACGTCTTTCATCGCCTCTGACTGCCAAGGCATCCACCATGTGCGCTTCATTACTTGACCATACAACCCCAAGTAGTCTTTCGACTTCTAAGTGTCATACAATCTAATTATGATAACGATATCACCTATGTTTATACGCTTGATTCAGTTCTCTTTACTTTTTTTAATAACTCACCCCTGGGATAACAACTGATGTCGTTAAGAGGTGAGTTATTAAGGTTAAGAAGTGCGCGTGAACACGCTCTTCTTAACCCAGACTCATATCTATGTTTTTAAATAGTCTCTATGCTCTCGTCGAGTCACAGATTCTGTATAAAACAGAAAGAAGTAATCATTAACAATCACTTATTTCTATTTAATACCTATTTATTTATTGGCATCTAAAGCTTACTTAACCGTCTTAGTAGTGGTGGAGCCAAACGGAGTCGAACCGTTGACCTCCTGCGTGCAAGGCAGGCGCTCTACCAACTGAGCTATGGCCCCATTGTAAAATGGTGGGTCTAGGTGGACTTGAACCACCGACCCCCGCGTTATCAACACGGTGCTCTAACCAGCTGAGCTACAGACCCTAATACGTTTGTTAAAAACGTAAGCTTAAACTAAAGAACAACTTGTTGTGAATTCTTGCTGACCGAATGCGTCTATAAGGAGGTGATCCAGCCGCAGGTTCCCCTACGGCTACCTTGTTACGACTTCACCCCAGTCATCAACCACACCGTGGTGAACGCCTCCCCGAAGGTTAAGCTATCCACTTCTGGTGCAATCAACTCCCATGGTGTGACGGGCGGTGTGTACAAGGCCCGGGAACGTATTCACCGCGGCATTCTGATCCGCGATTACTAGCGATTCCTACTTCATGGAGTCGAGTTGCAGACTCCAATCTGGACTACGATAGGCTTTTTGAGATTCGCATCACATCGCTGTGTAGCTGCCCTCTGTACCTACCATTGTAGCACGTGTGTAGCCCTGGTCGTAAGGGCCATGATGACTTGACGTCGTCCCCGCCTTCCTCCAGTTTGTCACTGGCAGTATCCTTAGAGTTCCCGGCTTAACCCGCTGGTAACTAAGGACAAGGGTTGCGCTCGTTGCGGGACTTAACCCAACATCTCACGACACGAGCTGACGACAGCCATGCAGCACCTGTATTCTAATTCCCGAAGGCACTCCCGCATCTCTGCAGGATTCTAGATATGTCAAGACCAGGTAAGGTTCTTCGCGTTGCATCGAATTAAACCACATGCTCCACCGCTTGTGCGGGCCCCCGTCAATTCATTTGAGTTTTAACCTTGCGGCCGTACTCCCCAGGCGGTCTACTTATTGCGTTAGCTGCGTCACTAAGTCCTCAAGGGACCCAACGACTAGTAGACATCGTTTACGGCGTGGACTACCAGGGTATCTAATCCTGTTTGCTACCCACGCTTTCGAGCCTCAGTGTCAGTATGATGCCAGGAAGCTGCCTTCGCCATCGGTATTCCTTCAGATCTCTACGCATTTCACCGCTACACCTGAAATTCTACTTCCCTCTCACCTACTCTAGCCTAACAGTTTCAGATGCAGTTCCCAGGTTAAGCCCGGGGATTTCACATCTGACTTATCAAGCCACCTACGCTCGCTTTACGCCCAGTAATTCCGATTAACGCTTGCACCCTCTGTATTACCGCGGCTGCTGGCACAGAGTTAGCCGGTGCTTATTCTGCAGCTAATGTCATCGTCTCCGGGTATTAACCGAAGAGTCTTCTTCACTGCTTAAAGTGCTTTACAACCAAAAGGCCTTCTTCACACACGCGGCATGGCTGGATCAGGGTTTCCCCCATTGTCCAATATTCCCCACTGCTGCCTCCCGTAGGAGTCCGGGCCGTGTCTCAGTCCCGGTGTGGCTGATCATCCTCTCAGACCAGCTACAGATCGTCGCCATGGTAGGCCTTTACCCCACCATCTAGCTAATCCGACTTAGGCTCATCTAATAGCGAGAGCAGTAAACTGCCCCCTTTCTCCCGTAGGTCGTATGCGGTATTAATACGAGTTTCCCCGTGCTATCCCCCACTACTAGGTAGATTCCTAAGTATTACTCACCCGTCCGCCGCTCGACGCCTGGTAGCAAGCTACCATCGTTTCCGCTCGACTTGCATGTGTTAAGCCTGCCGCCAGCGTTCAATCTGAGCCATGATCAAACTCTTCAGTTTAATCTTGCTATGAAGCTCTTTAAAGAAGCTTCTAAACTTGGCTCATCTAATCTGGCAAAATCGCTAAAAATTATGTTCGTAATGAATTAACTTTGAGTTTTTCTGCTGTCTTAAATGATAATTTTTATAGTTAATAATCTTCCCGAAAAGAAAAGATAGTCAACTTTATTTTTTAGCATTCTGAATCAGCAAAAATCCACACAAGTTGTTCTTTAGTTATGCTTTTAAATAATGTCTGACACTGTCGTCCAGTGCTAGTATTTCAAACTAAACAAGTCAGCCAATGTGGCTTATCCTATTTAGCGAGCTGACCATCATATCATGTTTTAATAGTCTGTCAACTTCTTTTTTTAATTTGTTTCAACAAGTTAACTGGGTTATTAATGTGTAATCTACACACTAGCTACTTCCAGCTCGTCTTGATGAGGTGCGTATTATAGACGGTTTAACTTTTGTGTCAACCCGTTTTATTAATGTTTTTAATCTTATTTTAGGAGATGAATAAATCTGTATTTTTTTCAATAGGTTATGAATTCGATGTTATTTATTTTCTTAAATACTAGTGTGCAATACCATTTAGTTCATCAGTTTCCATTAAAGACAAGCTTTATCTAATCCTCATAACTGGACTTATTCATCTTGATATTCTTACATATTTCTCTTAAGCAGATGATCTATGATGTTTTTGAATGTTGATATTCATATAACTAGCACTATATAGAAGCTAAGTTATTCGGGGTTATATGATGCTTTCAATATATTGTCCTATATAGTTCAGTATTTGATACTACCTTTATCATAAGATATGGCTCTTATATTAGTCGTCGCGCAATCCCTTGATATCTAGTGTTGATAGACGGTTTTTGCTATAATAGGTATTTTGCTGCATTACTTATATATGTTGGCTGTTGTATTATTCATATAGCGAAATGTATTTTGCTGTAATGCTATTGATTAACTGGCTTTAAGCCTTACATCAGCTCTAGCTTATATAGTCATAGTAAGACTCTAGGTAATGCGTCCCTCTCACAACATATCACGATGATTAGATATAATTGATGTGGTCTCACGGTTATATGATTGATGGTTGCAATCATCACTGCCAACGGACCCAATAATAGGCGAATAGATTATGGTAGCGATTACTTTACCCGATGGTAGTGTAAAAGACTTTGAAGGTCATACAACAGTCATGGAAGTGGCGCAAAGTATTGGGACAGGACTCGCTAAAGCGACGGTTGCTGGACGTGTGAATGGTCATCTGGTAGATGCACATGATCCTATCATCGCTGATGCCAATGTTGAAATCGTAACGCCAAAAGATGACGACGGTGTCGATATTATCCGTCACTCATGTGCTCACCTATTAGGTCATGCTGTTAAGCAGTTATATCCTGATGTGAAGATGGTCATCGGTCCTGTCATTGATGATGGTTTTTATTACGATATCTTTAGTGAAACGCCATTTACGCCTGAGCATATGGAAGCCATTGAAAAACGCATGATGGAGCTGATCAAGCAAGATTATGACGTTATCAAAAAAATGACGCCACGTGCCGAAGCGATTGAGATATTTGAATCACGTAATGAAGACTATAAACTAAAGCTTATTAATGATATGCCAGGTGAAGAAGCCTTTGGTCTGTATCATCACCAAGAATATGTCGATATGTGCCGTGGCCCGCATGTGCCAAACACACGCTTTTTGAAAGTCTTTAAACTGACCAAAATGTCAGGTGCTTACTGGCGCGGCGATGCGAAAAACGAGCAGTTGCAGCGTATCTATGGTACTGCGTGGGCTGATAAGAAACAGTTAAAAGCTTATATCCAGCGTATTGAAGAAGCAGAAAAACGTGACCATCGCAAAATTGGTAAAGCGCTGAACCTATTTCATATGCAAGAGCAAGCGCCAGGTATGGTGTTCTGGCATGCTAATGGTTGGACGATTTATCAAGTACTTGAGCAGTATATGCGCAAAGTACAATATGATAACGGCTACGAAGAGATTAAGACGCCTCAAATCGTTGATCGTAGTTTGTGGGAGCGCTCAGGACATTGGGGCAACTACGCAACCAATATGTTCACGACTTCTAGTGAAAACCGTGATTATGCAGTAAAACCGATGAACTGCCCTTGTCACGTGCAAGTGTTTAACCAAGGTCTAAAGTCTTACCGTGACTTACCACTGCGTATGGCTGAGTTTGGCTCTTGTCATCGTAATGAGCCATCAGGTTCATTGCATGGTTTGATGCGTGTGCGTGGCTTTACTCAAGATGACGCGCATATCTTCTGTACGCAGGCACAGATTCAACAAGAAGTTGCTGATTTTATTAAGCTAACGCTTGCCGTCTATGAAGATTTTGGCTTTGATAACATTATCATGAAGCTCTCTACCCGCCCTGAAAAACGCGTTGGTAGTGATGAGTCTTGGGACTTTGCAGAAAAAGCGCTAGCAGATGCGCTTGATAGCTCAGGGCTAGACTGGGATTACTTACCTGGCGAAGGTGCATTCTATGGTCCAAAGATTGAGTTCAGTCTAAAGGATTCATTAGGACGTGTATGGCAGTGCGGTACCATTCAGGTCGATCCAAACATGCCTGAACGACTAGATGCTGAGTTCGTCAATGAGCAAAACGATCGTGAAGTACCTATTATGTTGCACCGTGCAATCTTAGGTTCGTTTGAGCGTTTCATCGGTATTTTGATCGAAAACTACGCAGGTTGGATGCCAGTATGGCTAGCACCGCAGCAAGTTGTAGTCATGAACATCACTGATAAACAAGCTGATGTATGTGAAAACGTGGTTAGCGAGCTTAAAAATGCAGGTTTGCGCGCTATTAGCGACTTGCGTAACGAAAAGATTGGATTTAAGATACGAGAGAAAACATTAGAACGTATTCCCTATATGCTAGTATTAGGGGATAAAGAAGTCGAATCGGGCAGTGTTAACGTCCGAACTCGCGAAGGTGAGAACCTTGGCGTGATGAGTGTTTCTGAATTTATCACATTAGTACAGACCGCTGTCAGTAAAAAAGGCCGACAGACCCCAAAAACAGATGAGGAGTAATACCTATTAAACAGTCCAACCGTTTGAACATCAACGAAGATATCAATGTCAAAGAAGTCCGTCTCGTTAAAGAAGATGGCGAGCAAATGGGCGTGGTTGATATCGCAACCGCGATGAAAGCGGCACGTGATGAAAATCTAGATTTGGTTGAATTAGTTCCTGAAGCTAAGCCGCCAGTGTGTAAGATCATGGATTATAAGCATTTCCTCTATGATCAAAAGCAAAAGGCTAAAGAAGCTAAGAAAAACCAAAAGCAGACTCAGCTTAAAGAGATGAAGCTACGTCCTAGTACCGAAGAGGCCGATTATCAGGTTAAACTGAGAAAAATCGTGAGCTTCTTGGAAGATCAAGACAAAGTTAAAATTAGCATCCGTTTCCGCGGACGTGAAATGGCGCACCAAGATATCGGTCGCAAACAACTTGATCGTATCATTGAAGATACTGCTGATATCTCAAACGTCGAACAGTACCCTAAGATGGAAGGTCGTCAGATGGGTATGCTGCTTGGACCCACTAAGAAAAAGTAATCTGTCTATTGGATTGCTTTGAGTGGTGGCTGTTAGTCTATATAGCTATTTATAACTCTAACCATCAATATGCTGCGGGATATTGATGGTTTTTTATTATTTGGACTCAAAAACTGCTGTAATGAACGCAGCTATATTGAACATAAATAGCCTAGCATCATTGACTGACGCTATTTTACAAAATCCACCTTCTCAACTTTCTGATTACACGGTAATCTAAAGGTCTAGTTATATTTACTAGTTAGTATTTAGCAGTAACTAATGATCATTTGATAAAAATTAATACGAGCTAAAGACAAACCTATAAATGTATAAAAGCTAAGTGTATAAATAAAAACAATGTATATCACGACTGTCAGAGTCGTTGACAAAAAACACTTCCCTTCTCCGATATCAGAGGATATTTCATGCAAGAATTGACGCCACCAGAAAACGCTACAACTCCCAGTATTTCTCTCACAGCGCCTGAACCTGTCAAAGAAATACAGAAAAGTGAAGCAGATCAGATGGTCAAATTGGATGAAAGCCAAATTCCTGAGCTCGATGCCAAGGTTGATGCTTTTGTTGATCATGTGCTTACCAACTCTGTGCATAGCGATGAGTTTCGACAGAATGTGCAGTCTATTCATAATCTAGGTACCAAAGAGATTCGTGAATCTGCACAAGTATCTAACCGAATGTTAGATTTGCCCGCAAAAAGTCTGAATGACAGCTTATTCGACAACTCTCCTATTGCTAAATCGCTAACGGAACTACGTGGTATTGTTGAAGACTTAGATCCGAGCAAAAAGGAGCTTACCAGCTCACGCAAGCTGTTCGGTCTCATTCCATTCGGCAACAAAGTACAAGATTATTTCCGTCAGTATGAGTCAGCGCAGTCGCACATCAATGCGGTCGTTACCAGTCTCTATAATGGTAAAGATGAATTGCTCAAAGACAATGCGATGATTGAGCAAGAAAAAGTCAATATGTGGGAGCTGATGCAGTCTATTCGTCAATATGTCTACGTTGGCAAAAAGATTGATGAGCAACTTGAGCAAAAGGTCTATGCGATAGAAGCAACAGATCCAGAAAAAGCTCGCATCATTAAAGAAGAGATGTTGTTTTATGTCCGTCAAAAAAACACTGATTTTTTAACTCAGTTAGCAGTGAATGTACAAGGCTATTTGGCGCTTGATACTATTCGCCGTAATAACTTAGAGCTGATCAAAGGGGTCGATCGCGCAACCACGACTACTGTGTCTGCATTACGCACGGCTGTTGTCGTCGCACAAGCAATGACCAATCAAAAATTGGTACTAGATCAAATCACTGCATTGAATAAAACCACCAGTAGTTTGATTGAATCAACTTCAGCGATGCTTAAACGTCAGTCAGGTGAGATTCATGAGCAGGCGACTAGCAGTAGCATTGAGCTTGATAAACTGCAAAATGCCTTCAATAATGTCTATGACACTATGGATATGATTAGTAATTACAAAATTGAAGCGCTAGAGAATATGAAGCAAACGGTCAATACACTTACCACTGAAGTAGATAAAGCACAAAAATACTTGGATAAATCAAATCAGACTACGGTATTAGAAGTCTCAAAAGAGTTGGATAGTAAAAAAATCACTAACCAATCTAGCAATGTCGATATTGATATTTGATTTATCCCTATAGCGGTCGCTAGAAAACTGACCGCTTCCTGCTACCGAATACACATAAGACAATTGACGCAAGATATTGCAACGTCGTTCGTGTTAAGATAGCCACTATTAATAATTTTAAAAATAGATACGGTAATTTATGAGTTGGAATGATCCAAACGCCTCAAGTGAGGCAAAAAAATATGACAACCCGATTCCTAGTCGTGAGCTGATACTAAGCACGATTAATGAACATGGGGAGGTCACGCATCAACAATTGGCAAAAGCTTTTAACATTGATGATCCTGATCAGTTTGATGCTTTGGGCAATCGCCTAAAAGCAATGGCGCGTGATGGCCAAGTGAATCGTGATGGTCGTCCTTATCGCTATCGCACAGTGACCAAGCAAGATATCGTCTCAGGTACAGTCTCTGCCCATCCAAAAGGTTTTGGATTTGTGGTGCTAAGTGATATGCCAGATTTGTTTTTACATGAAAAACAAATGCGCTGGGTATTCAATGGCGACACGGTAGCAGCCGTCGGCACTTCGACAGACAATCGTGGACGTACTGAAGGGCGTATCGTTGATGTTGTCGAACGTCGTCAAAACAACTTTATTGGTACACTTGCTCGCGATGAAGACGGCTATTGTGTTGAGCTTGGTAGCCCGAACAATCATCAACCTATTACGGTTACTGATGACAATGTTCAGGCTCTAAATATCAAGCAAGGTGCTCCTGTCAAAGTCGATATCATTGACTGGCCAAACCAGCATGAATTTGCCACTGGTAAAATCACTGAAGTGCTGTCTGATGATAATGACCGTGAATTGATTATTGAGACTACCCTGCTCAACTATGATATTCCATCAGATTTTAGCGAAGCTGCGCTCAAACAAGCTGATGACTATCAAGAGCCAACTGAGAAAGACATAAAAGGTCGTACAGACATACGTCATCTACCGCTTGTCACTATCGATGGCGAAGATGCTCGTGACTTTGACGATGCTGTATTTGCTGAAAAGCGTTCTGGTGGTAACTACCGTGTCGTGGTTGCGATTGCGGATGTCAGCTATTATGTGACACCGAATTCACCACTTGACCAAGATGCCTATGAGCGTGGTACTTCGGTATACTTCCCGCATCGTGTGATTCCGATGTTGCCTGAAGTGCTATCTAACGGTCTATGTTCATTGAACCCTAATTTAGATCGCTTATGTATGGTTGCTGATATCAAGATATCGCGCGCCGGTAAAGTGACTGGATATGAGTTCTATCCGTCAGTGATGCACTCACAAGCCCGTCTCACCTATAATCAAGTAAATGATTATCTTGTGAACCCGAATGATAAGAGATTACCTAAATCACTAACAGGTAATAAAGAAGTTAAAAAATCTGTTGATACGTTACATCAATTGTATGAGCTACTGCTTAAGAAGCGTGAAGAACGTCATGCAATGGAATTTGAAACGGTTGAGACGTATATCAAGTTCAACGAAAAAGGCGGAATCGAAGCGATTTTACCGCGCACTCGTGGTGACTCTCAGAAGCTTATCGAAGAATGTATGCTGCTTGCCAATACTTGTGCGGCAAACTTCGCGCTTAAGCATGAGTTACCAGTTTTGTATCGTAACCATGATAAGCCTGATAATGAGAAGTCGATGCGTATTCATGAATATGCGAAAAACTTTGGCTTACCATTCCCAGAAGAAAATCCAACTCAAGCGGATTATCAGCGCATTATCGAAGCGACTAAAGATAGACCAGATGCCATCAGTATTCATAGCATGCTACTGCGTTCAATGATGCAAGCAAACTATGCACCTGACAATATTGGTCACTTTGGTTTAGCATATGACGAATATAGCCACTTTACCTCGCCGATTCGCCGTTATCCAGATTTGATGCTGCATCGCGCGATTAAGGCAAAAGTCACCAACAGCCAACAACCTGTTATGGACTTTTCTCTTGAAGGTGCTGGTACACAAACATCAGATACAGAACGCCGTGCAGAAAAAGCATCACGTTATGTAGAGTCTTGGCTCAAGTGTCACTATATGACCGATCATGTCGGTGAAGAGTTCGAAGGCGTTGTGACTACGGTTACTAGCTTTGGTCTATTTGTCACACTGACTGACTTATATATCGATGGTTTGGTTCATATTTCAAACGTTGGCGATGACTTTTTTGTCTACGATGAGCAGCAGCAGCAGCTTATCGGTAAAGATAAAGGCACGCTATTTGGACTGGGCGATTCGGTTAAAGTGAAGGTTGCGGGTGTCAATATGGATCTGCTACAAATTGACTTTGATTTGAAGGCTAAATTGCAATCTAGTGCAATGAACCAAAGCAAAAAAGGTCAACCGAAGAAAGAGCAGCCTAAGAAAGCCCCAGCGAAAAGAAGCAGCAACCGCAGAGGCGCTGCCAAAAAAAGCTAAGCTTAGACTGATACTTAGATACTGGTGTTGTAACACAATAAAAAAGGCTAACGTGATCGTTAGCCTTTTTTATGCTATGTACTTTTCAATCATCAATGATATAGCTATTTATTGTGCCTATTGCGCATCGTCCAATTGCTCTACACGGTCTTGCTCGGCTTGCTGTGCTTGATCAATTTTGCTAGTAGCACTATCTACGATCGCTTTCGGCTGTTGACTAAGTGGCTGGCTAGTAATATCTGTATCAGAGGTAGCTACTGTAGAATCAGGCTGTTCAGCCGCTACACTACTGGTTGCAATCTCTCTATTTTGTTCGCGACTATTGCCATTGATAATGTTAAAGCCAAGCAATGCCACAATACCAATTATTGCAAAGATAATAACGTGTTTCATTTCCATAAAAAGCCCCGTATTTGAATAACCACCAAATATAGATTCTGTTGCACTTTTTATGCCTAAATCTTATTTAACGTCTAGTACCTATTCTTGTGGACTATTATTATTCAATAAATCAGTCTCATCTGAGCTTTGAGCAATCTCTTGCTCAACCTTTTCCATCAGCTTATCGTCAGGACGGGCGTCGAGAACCTCATTAGCACTGCGACCTTGTAAAATGGTTTTGGCTCGAGCCTTGGCTTGTTTTTTATCTTGGTCATCCGTATGACTCTCGTTGACCTGATTTGTTTCAGCAGGTTTAGGGATAGTCGGCGTAATCGTCATATCAGATTGAATATTATTAGCATTGCTGACACTGCTTTGCATGTGCTCAAAGGCTTTTTCTAACTTATTGTTGAAGCGCAAACGATAGATAGGCTCAGGTAAGCTAAAGCCTTTATCTTCTAGTGCGTGCTTGGTCTCACGAATGGCGATACTGCGTGCTTTAGCAAAGTCAGTCTCTGATTGGTCTACCCAAACCTGAAATTCCAAAACAATATTAGAATCACCCACATTGGTAATAACCGCAATCGCTTTGGGCTCGTCCAAGACAAACGCCAGCGTATGTATCGCATCCAATCCGACTTTGATTGCTGCTAATGGATCATCATTGGCATCAACGCCCAATTCAAAGGTAAATCGGCGCTCAGGGTTTTTGGTGTAATTTAGAATGGTACCTTTAAAGACTTCAGCATTAGGAATACGTAACTGATTACCATCTAATGTCATCAGTATCGTCGCGCGCGAGGTCAAACGAACCACGATGCCCTCTTGCCCATTAATTACGATATGGTCACGAGCACGAAAAGGTTGGCGAATACTCAGCATTAGTGAAGCGATATAATTCTCAATGGTATCTTTGACTGCGAAACCAACCGCAATACCAATGACACCTGCACCACCAAGCAATGTACCTAAAATAGTCTCTGCACCTATCAGACTTAGCCCTAGAATCAGACCAAAGATAATAAAGATGACTTTGACCGTTTGTGACAGCAGCTCAGCGACAAAAGGATTAGGAGTCAGACGTTGCCACATCTTTTTGCGATTAGATAACCAACTGCCAAACCATGCTACCAAGGCAAATATAACGATGCCGACCAATAGTAGTGGTAGCGCCTTCACTAGATTGGTCACCTGCGCTTTTAGACCTTGATAGACCGTTGAGACATTCTCTTGAACATCTAGCGTGCGGTTAATTCTGTCTTCTACAGTGACGACATCTGTTAGTCGGTTGGTTAAGTTAATCGCTTGCTGTGCTTTTTTTTCGTTGGCTGTTTCTCCCGTTAGGGTAACGACCCCTTGGGTGACACTAACATTGACGGCTTGTAAGCCTTCGATTTCAGAGAAGATACCGCTGATACGTTGACGAATATCGTTGTCTTTTTGTGGTGTGGGTGTGGTCTCGATTTGAGCATTATTAGTGCTTTCACCACTGATTACTGGCGGTGGATCAGGCGTTGGCAATGAGCTGGCAGGTTCTGTGGTTTCACCTGTTGATGCTTCATTTTCTGATGTGGCAGAATTATCGTTAGATACACTTGCCTCTGTCGTCTCTACACCTTCAGCTGTCTCTATACCTAGTGCTGCTGAGATACCAGAAATTTCTTCACTGGCAGCATGCGCTGAGAACGTAAAAAGGATGCTTAGTAGCAACACTATTTGACCCCACGCTTTTATAAAACTGCGTATTATTGGACGGTCAATATAAGTGGCCATAAGCATCCTTTATTTTTTACGGATTTTTCTCGCTTAGCTGATTGCTGATGATTAGCTGCCTGATTTTATTTAGCTATCTAAATAGAGCTGTGCTTCGCTCAAGTTCAGCGTGCCTTCGTAGATAGCGCGACCAGTGATGATACCTTCGATACAATCACCATACGGCTTTAACAGCTCGATATCTTTCATATCGGTAACGCCACCCGATGCAATCACAGGTAATCCGCCTTCACGCGCCAGATTAACGGTTTGTTCGACGTTGACGCCTTGCATCATGCCATCACGGGCGATGTCAGTATAAACGATTGATGACACGCCGACGTCTGCAAAGCGCTTAGCAAGTTCGGTCGCTTTGGTGTCTGTCACGTTTGCCCAGCCATGAGTGGCTACCATACCGTCTTTGGCGTCGATACCGACGATGATATGTCCTGCAAATTCGCGGCAAGCTTCCGCGACAAAATCAGGATCTTCAACAGCTTTTGTACCGATAATGATATACGTCAAACCTGCGGTAATATACTGCTCGATAGTGTTCATGTTACGTACACCACCACCCAATTGAATAGGCAGGTTCGGATAGGCTTTGGTGATATCATTGACCACTTGTCTATGTACTGGCACGCCATCAAAAGCACCATTCAAATCGACCAAATGCAAGCGACGCGCACCTTCATCTACCCAACGTGCTGCCATGGCAACTGGGTCATCAGAGAATACCGTATCATCTTCCATACGGCCTTGTTTTAAACGTACACACTTACCATCTTTTAAATCAATAGCCGGGATAATGACAGGCACAGCACACATATAGCATTCCTTATAAAGCACAAGATTGGCAATAAATTTAGTAAATTAAAATTTTGAGAATGAAACGTTATTGAAGCGTCAAATAACGAGAGAAAACGCTGCTTAAAAGTAGCATAAATTATGGACAGATCGAAAACCAAGACATCGCTAAGTTAGCAATCTGTTTGAATACAAATAAGAAAGACAGAAACTAGACAATCATAACCATAAGTTTTAATACGTAGAATCACTACCAACAATCGTTAAATTCTATTACTGACTGGCAATTTTAGGTCAATTTAGCGTATAATCCTAGGTAAATTTTTATTTGTTTCTATGTGATAGTAACCATGTGTTACGCTTTTTGTTGAGTTGTTACAACTCACTAGTACAGCATGGTGATCAGGATGGATCGAGCAATCGTTCAATACGCCAATAAAATATTGGCCAAGAAATTGCTAAAAAGGACTATCTGAAAAAATCTCAACCAATAGTCTCTAAACCATCGATTCTGCGGTATTTAACCTTAATTAGATGTCTTGCAAGTCCCTATCACTAGCTAACTATATTAAAACTGTTACGATTGAAACTATAGCAGCTTATAATAAGCGAGGTTTGCTTATCAGTTGCTTAGCTAGTTTGTCTTTTAACCAGTATATCATCTACCTTAATAGATCGTTATTTGGCCACACTCTTATTCTATCGAATATCTTTAAACGGTATTCGTAAACGAGAGATGGTCAAACATGCTGGTGTTACAAGTTTTAAATTTCAATGAAACGTGTGATAAAGCCATTTGTATTTAAACCAGTCTCTTTTAGCCATGTGCTGTAGCGATTGATTTCGATGAAACGGTTTTAGCATACACCTTGGTAGCCAGTCGCCACTTTGGTAATTCGAATAAGACATTAACGTGTTGTTAAGGAGTCTAAGGTCAGCGTTAATACTCTTACTAGTAGTTATGATCATGTATTGTCTTCACAGAGCTTTCATCCCTATTTCACTATAAAGGAAATAGACGATTGAAGGCTTTGTTGAGTGATACAAACGTTCATGCTACCGATATACCAAACAGGACGTCTGGTATCGTTTTAGACTATGGACTAAGTTTTCGCTTATGATTACCATCAAAAAAGGTTTGGATTTGCCCATCACTGGTGAACCCTCCCGCGAGATATCTGAGCACCAACCGACACATGTAGCACTTGTTGGCTATGATTACGTGGGCATGAAGCCCACTATGAATGTCAAAGAAGGTGACATTGTAGCCAAAGGTCAGCCCGTTTATGAAGACAAAAAACGTGTTGGCGTGATCTACACTGCCCCTGCTGCCGGTAAGGTCGTCGCTGTTAAACGTGGCGAACGTCGAGTGTTTGAGAGTCTTGTGATTGCGGTCGACCCAAATGGTGAAGAAGTAGACTTTGAGCGCTATGACTCACAGCAGCTTGCTGACCTAGACTCTGAAGTCGTTGAAACCCAACTGATTGCCTCTGGCGAATGGACGGCGTTCCGTACGCGTCCTTATAGCCGCGCACCCGAAATCGGCGCTCGTCCACATGCTATCTTTGTCACAGCAATGGATACTAATCCACTTGCCTTTGACCCGATGCTTGTGATCAATGAGCAGCTACAAGCGTTCAATGATGGACTTGCTGTATTATCTACGCTTAGTCCAAAGACCTTTGTCTGCCATCATGGCGATACCCAACTGACGCCAGTTACAAAAACTGCAGCGAATAACGTCACTGAGTATCATGGTTTTGCTGGTAAGCATCCTGCTGGTCTTGCTGGTACGCACATTCACTTTTTGCATCCTATTAGCCGCGGTGTAACCGTATGGACGATTGGTTATCAAGACGTGATTGCAATCGGTAAATTGTTCACGACAGGTCGTCTATATACGCGCCGCATGGTGAGCTTAGCAGGTCCTGCTGTCACTAACCCGCAGTTGGTTATGACTGAGCGCGGTGCTGATATCACTGCATTGACCAAAGGTAAGCTGGCTGCTGGCGAGAACCGTATCATTTCAGGTTCAGTATTGTCTGGTCGCAAAGTGTTTGAAAACATCGCCTATCTAGGTCGTTTTCACAATCAGATCAGCGTATTGACTGAAGGCCGTGAGCGTCCTGCGTTCCACTTCTTTACTCCAGGTAAAAACCGCTTCTCAAAACTGCCTATCTATATTTCGCAGTTTTTTGGTGGCAAAAAATACGACTTTACTACGACCAGTAACGGCTCACCACGAGCGATGGTACCAATCGGTGTCTATGAAGAAGTCATGCCACAAGATTACCTACCAACTCAATTACTACGTGCATTGATCGTCGAAGACATCATTAGCGCCGTAGATTTGGGTGTGCTTGAACTGGACGAAGAAGATTTGGCACTATGCACCTTTGTATCTCCTGGCAAATATGAATTCGGTGATATTTTGCGTGATAACTTAACGCGCATTGAGCTGGAGGGCTAACCACGATGAAATTTTTACACAATATGTTCGATCGTATGGAGCCATCTTTCACCAAAGGCGGCAAACACGAAAAGTACTACGCTATTTTTGAGATGTTTGATACGTTCTTACGTCAACCAAGCTCAACCACATATGCGTCATCGCATGTACGTGACGGGATTGACCTAAAACGTATTATGATTACTGTATGGCTATGTACCTTCCCAGCAATGTTTTGGGGTATGTACAACATCGGTCATCAAGCACTAACCGCTATCGCTCAGCTTGGCTTGCAGCCTGAAGGCTGGCGTACTGTGATCACTAGCATGGCAGGCTATAACCCAGATAGTATCTGGGCAAGTTTCGTCTATGGTGCGATGCAGTTTTTGCCTATTTATATCGTGACGTTTGCGGTAGGTATTCTCTGTGAGATTATCTTTGCTGTCGTCCGTGGACACGAAGTTAACGAAGGTTTCTTTGTGACTTCAGTTCTATTTGCATTATGTCTACCACCTGATATTCCTTTATGGCAAGTTGCCCTAGGTATTATCTTCGGTGTAGTCGTCGCAAAAGAAGTGTTCGGTGGTACTGGTAAAAACTTCCTTAACCCTGCCCTATCGGGTCGTGCATTCTTATACTTTGCTTATCCAGCCTATATGTCTGGTGACTCAGTATGGACAGCAGTAGATGGTTTCTCAGGTGCAACCCCTCTTGGCCTTGCAGCCCTTGGTGTGGTTCCTCAGGACTTCGTCGATGTCTATGGTAATGCCATCACGTGGAGTGATGCATTCTTAGGTAACATGCAAGGTAGTATCGGTGAAGTATCGACGCTAGCTATCCTAATGGGTGCTGCAGTGTTGCTATGGACGCGTATTGCTTCTTGGCGCATTATGGCAGGTTGTGTGGTCGGTCTGATTGCGACGTCTCTTGTATTCAACATGATTGGCTCTGAAGACAATACGATGATGAGCTTGCCGTTCTACTGGCACTTGGTTATCGGTGGCTTTGCTTTCGGTGCTGTATTTATGGCAACCGACCCAGTATCAGCTGCGCATACAAACAAAGGCCGCTGGGCTTACGGTATCTTGATTGGTTTTATGACCGTATTGATTCGCGTCATCAACCCTGCTTTCCCAGAAGGCATCATGCTGGCCATTCTATTCGCCAACTTATTTGCTCCATTGTTTGATTACTTTGTGACTCAAGCAAATATCAAACGCCAAACCGCTCGGAGGGTTCGCTATGTCCAAGCCCAAAAGTAATAACGCGAAAACCATCAGTGTGGCTTTGACGCTATGCTTGGTGTGTTCAGTGTTGGTCTCAGCAGTGGCTGTTGGTCTAAAGCCTGCGCAAGTCGAAAACGCACGTTTAGACCGCAACAAAAACATCTTAGTTGCGGCTGATATGTATGACGCTGAGTCTGATACAGCAGATGATGTCGCCGAACGTTTTAAAGACTTTGAAGTAAAAATCATTGATCTAAACGAAGGTACTTATCTCGATGATGATGCGCTAAAAACTGCTGGCATCCCTGATCGTAATGCTTATGACGCCAGTCAAGCGACAAAAAACCAAGCTCTAAGTGAAGACTTGGGTGACAACGATCCTGCTGGTATTGGTCGTAAGCCAAAATATGCCAAGGTCTATGTTAAAAATGATGACGCCGGTCAACCAGAAACGGTTGTATTGCCAATTCAGGGCTACGGTCTATGGGGCACTATCTATGGTTTCTTAACGCTCGAAAGTGATATGAATACCATCAAAGGTATCAGTTTCTATGAGCATAAAGAAACCCCAGGTCTTGGCGCTCGTATCGAAGAGCCAGAATGGCGTGCAAAGTGGAGCGGTATCGAGTCTTATGACGAGAATGGTAACGTTGCCACTGGTGTAACCAAAGCTGGTAACCCAAAAGAAAACTGGGTTGATGGCATCAGCGGTGCAACATTGACTAGCCGTGGAGTCAGCAACATGATTCAGTTTTGGTTAGGCGAGCAAGGTTATAAGCCTTATCTAGATACGCTACGCGAAAAGAGCGGCCAAACGGTTGAAGGTGCAAACACGCAAGCAAGTCAATCAAAGCTGGCAGCTCAACCTAAAACCGAATTGGCAGCCAAGCTACCAGTAGCAAACGGCAAGGAGGCATAACATGGCTGACACTAAAAGCATTTTAACCACGCCTATCTTTGATAATAACCCTATTGCCCTACAGATCCTTGGTATCTGTTCGGCATTGGCTGTCACCACCAGCATGGCTAACGCTATGGTCATGTGTGTGGCATTGACCTTAGTAACGGCATTTTCAAGCTTCTTTATCTCGATTATCCGTAAGCAGATTCCATCAAGCATTCGTATCATCGTACAGATGACGATTATTGCTTCGTTGGTTATCTTGGTTGATCAGGTACTAAAAGCAGTTGCTTATGACGTCAGTAAAGGTTTGTCAGTTTTCGTTGGTTTGATCATCACGAACTGTATCGTTATGGGCCGTGCTGAAGCATTTGCTATGAGCAACCCACCAATCCCAAGCTTTTTAGATGGTATTGGTAACGGTCTTGGTTACTCAGCAGTATTGCTATTCGTCGCAACTATCCGTGAGCTATTGGGCGCTGGTACTTGGTTCGGTATTACGATTCTACAGCCAGTCACTGATGGCGGTTGGTACATACCAAACGGTTTATTATTGTTACCACCATCAGCGTTCTTTATCATTGGTTTGTTCATCGCTGTTGTCCGTATCTGGAAACCAGAACAAGTTGAAGAAGCTGAGTTTGTAATGAAGCCGCAATCTAAAGGCATGGCACATGGAGGCGGTCACTAATGGGACATTATGTTAGTTTATTTATAACCTCAGTCTTTATTGAGAACATGGCGCTTGCCTACTTTTTAGGCATGTGTACTTTTTTGGCCGTATCCAAAAAAGTCTCTACAGCGATTGGTCTAGGTGTTGCGGTTGTTGTCGTGATGGCAATTACCGTTCCACTAAACAATTTACTATTCCAGTTCATCCTAAAAGATGGTGCGCTGGCATGGGCAGGGTTCCCTGATATCGACTTGAGCTTCTTAGGATTGCTAAGTTATATCGGTTTGATTGCAGCCACCGTACAGATCCTAGAGATGTTCTTGGACAAGTTTGTACCGAGTCTATATAACGCACTTGGGGTATTCTTACCGCTAATCACCGTAAACTGTGCCATCTTAGGTGGTGTACTATTTATGGTTGAGCGTGACTATAACTTTGGTGAATCTGTTGTCTATGGTGTGGGTGCAGGCTTCGGTTGGGCACTTGCTATTACAGCATTGGCGGGTATCCGTGAAAAGCTAAAATACTCAGATATTCCAGCACCGCTGCGTGGTCTTGGTATTACTTTTATCACGGTTGGTCTTATGTCGCTCGGCTTTATGTCGTTCGGTGGTATGTCCATCTAAACCGCTAAGCTCAAAGCTTTCATTAGCTATTTGACTTATTTAATTCATTTATTCGGTAGAGGTTTGGGTACAGCATAGATTATGCCCCCTCACCCCTACCCCATAGATTAAGGATACCTACCATGGATTACGCTACGGCGATTGGTGGCGTTGCTATGTTTACCTTGATCATCATGGGCCTCGTCGCTATTATTTTAGCGGCGCGCTCAAGACTGGTCAGTTCAGGCGATGTCACTATCCATATTAATGATAATCCCGATAATGATGTGGTGACACCAGCTGGCGGCAAACTACTACAAACGCTAGCGGGCGAAGGTATATTTTTATCTTCAGCTTGTGGTGGTGGTGGTACTTGTGCGCAGTGTCGTTGCCGCGTTATTGAAGGTGGTGGTTCTATTTTGCCCACCGAAGAAGGCTATTTTACCCAAGGTGAAATCCGCAATCACATGCGCTTAGCTTGTCAGGTAGCTGTTAAGCAAGACATGAAAATTGAGATTGATCCTGAGTTCTTTGATGTACAGAAATGGGAATGTGAAGTTATCTCTAACGATAACGTTGCCACTTTCATTAAAGAGCTGGTACTAAAAATTCCAGAAGGCGAAGAAGTAAACTTCCGTGCTGGTGGTTATGTACAGTTGGAAGCGCCACCGCATGAAGTGCACTACAAAGACTTTGTGGTTGATGAAGAATATAGAGAAGACTGGGAAAAATTCGGTATCTTCAACTATGTCTCAAAAGTTGATGAGCCAGTTATTCGTGCTTACTCAATGGCTAACTATCCTGAAGAGAAAGGCCTCATCAAATTTAACATCCGTATCGCAAGTCCACCGCCACGTGGTCCTGACGGTATTCCACCAGGCAAAATGTCTTCATGGGTATTTAGCTTAGTACCTGGTGACAAAGTGACAGTTTCAGGTCCTTACGGTGAGTTCTTTGCCAAGAAGACCGAAGCTGAAATGATCTTTGTTGGTGGTGGTGCTGGTATGGCCCCAATGCGCTCGCATATCTTTGATCAGCTCAAACGCTTGAACACTGATCGTAAAATTAGCTTCTGGTATGGTGCTCGTTCTATTCGTGAGATGTTCTACGTTGAAGACTATGATCAGCTAGAAGAAGAGTTCGATAACTTTGAGTGGCATGTTGCACTGTCTGACCCATTACCAGAAGATAACTGGGAAGGTCCAACAGGCTTTATCCATAACGTATTGCTCGAAAACTATCTGAAAGATCATCCAAACCCAGAAGACTGTGAATATTACATGTGTGGGCCACCGATGATGAACGCTGCCGTCATCGACATGCTACACAGCATGGGCGTGGAAGACGAAAACATCATGCTTGATGATTTCGGTGGTTAAGTTAGATACTTAATCTAGCAGCACAAATCTAAGAATAAAAAAGAGTCTCAATTGAGGCTCTTTTTTTTTGCGATTTTTACACATAACTGTGTCTTTGTAGGCTACAAATCTAGCTAGTAGAGTCGCTTTATTATCCTATATCATGGACTATCTAAACATTGAGAAAGGACTCTTATGAAAACGAAATACAAAGATCTAACCATTTGGATTACAGGTGCTTCTAGTGGTATTGGACAAGCATTAGCCGTTGCCTTCGCCAAACGCGGAGCTAGGATTATTCTAAGTGGACGTGACAGTGATAAGTTGGAGGTGGTCAAAAATAGCTGCAAACGCGCTAACAAGCATATCGTTGTTCCTTTTGATATCAGTGATGCCAATCAAACCAAAGAAGCTTATGACACTGCTAAAGCTCAGGCGGGGAAAATCGACTGGCTTATCAATAACGCTGGTATCAGCCAACGCTCACTCATCATGGACACGGCTGAAGAGGTTGAGCGTCAAATCATGGAAATAGATTACTTTGCTCAGACGCGTCTTACTAGACTTGCATTGCCTGACATGATTGCACAAGGCGGCGGCAAAGTCGTGATGGTCTCGAGTGTGGCCGGCCTATTGGGTACACAATATCGCGGTGCTTATGGGGCAGCCAAGGCAGCGCTGCATATGTGGGCAAACAGTTTGAGAGCTGAGCTACATGACCAAGGTATCGAAGTAGCCACGATATTCCCCGGGTTTATCCAGACTAATATCTCTATCAATGCGTTGACTGGCGACGGTAGCGCACAAGGTACGATGGATGAGGCAACCAATAATGGTCTGACTGCGACTGAGTTTGCCAAACAAGTCGTGAAGGCGCTCACCAAGGGAGAGGAATATATCATCGTCGCTGGTCGTAAAGAAAAACTGGCCACACGGGTCAACCGCGTCTCTCCGCCAAAACTCTATAAACTCATACGTGAGTCACAAGTGAAATAAGCTACTTAACCGAACGAATTGTCGCTGAATGGTGCCTACATTGGTATTTTTGGGTTCAAGGGGTGTAAAATAAGCGTGGCTTGTTTTACACCCTACTCATTTCTACGCCATACCGAAAATATTATGAAAAACACTATATCTAGCTCATCTTCTAAAAAACCTCTGCACCTTACCTTAGTAGGCGTCGTCGGCCTTGCTAGTACTTTAGGACTCAGCGCTTGCCAGCAAACCCCAGACTATAATTATCTGATCGGTGAGACGATGGGGACGAGCTACCATATTAGCTATCAGTTGCCTGATGATGCAGACGAAGCTGCCATACAAGCTGCGGTAGACGAGCGCCTAAAACAAATTAACGATAGCATGTCTACTTATCAAAACGACTCGACTATATCTACATTCAATCGTTTGGGCAAAGACAAACCTATCACCATCGATGCGGATTTTAGTCGTGTGCTAGATGTTTCGCAAATTGTCTATCAGCAATCAGGCGGTGCTTTTGACCCTACTGTTATGCCACTCGTAAACACCTGGGGCTTTGGGAGTACCATGACAGTCGAGCGCCTACAAAGTCCACCGACTGCCGTTGAGATTGCGCAAGCCAAAGCGTTGGTCGATTTTGAGAGCATCATAAAGAAAGACGACACCATCTATAAAACCAAAGACGGCGTTGGTTTAGATTTTTCTGCTGTTGCCAAAGGTTATGGCGTCGATGTCATCGCTGATGTGTTGAGAGATGATTATCAAATTCGTAACTATATGGTTGAGATTGGCGGTGAAATTGCCACCTCTGGTGTCAATAATCAGCAGCAGCCATGGCAAATTGCGATTGATGCCCCTATTGAAGGCAGTACTGTCAGCGAACGTCAGACCATATCTGCTATTCGCCAACCAAAAAATACGGCTAGTCAAATGCATCTAGCGACCTCTGGTAACTATCGTAATTCTGTCATATTCGATGGCAAACGCTATAGCCATACTATCGACCCGACAACGGGCAATCCCATTGCAGGTGGTGCACCTTCAGTCACTGTCGCAGCTGACTCTGTCGCGTTGGCAGATGCATGGGCAACCGCTCTTACCGCGATGCCTTATCACAAAGCACTAGATGTCGCTAAAACACAAAATCTAGCAGCCATGTTTGTGGTACTAGCTGACGATGTAAAAGCAAAGGGTTCTGACGATATGTCTAACGAAGCTGCTGACGATAACATTGACGATTGGCAAGTGGTACAGACACCAGCGATGAAGGCGTTACGTGCTGATAAAAAGCTATAAACGTTCTCCAAACTATAGATGGCACACTCTAGAAGTCACTGGTAAGTGATAGATGTGAAACAAGAGAATACGTTAACGCACAACGAGCCACACTAAAATTTGCTATACTATTATACAGTTGTTATTAACGGTGCTTAGCTGTCATTGACTTAGGTAACACCACTAATAACTGCCCTACTTTTTAAAATGAGGTTTCCTCTATGCTTAGCCAACTGCTTCCTATGCTTGCCATTACTTTCACCGTATTTGTCCTATTCTTCATTTTTATGGGCGTCGGTTATATGGTCAAAAAAAAGCCGCTTAGAGGATCTTGTGGCGGTGTTGCCAAATTGATGGGCGACGAAAATTGCTCGTTTTGTGGTAATGATCCCAATAAGTGCGATTCACTAATCGCTGAACAACAAGAGAATGCATTAAGAGCTGCTCAATTGGGTAAATCAGTTTAATAGCCTATTGGTTACCATACGCTGGTAGCATTTACCTGACATATGTTCTTATAATAGCGTCAAGTCATTCAAAAGTGACTTGGCGCTATTTTTATTGTGCGATAAGACTACTTATTTAAGTTTCCTTATTATCGCCATCTTTTATTATCACTGTTCTAAAGCCGTAACTCGAAGTAACCACCCATATATTTTGACTAACCTGCCTGCCAATTTAGCAAAGTCAGTTAAGCAAACTGTATGTCTTACGCGCTACATATATTTTTCGGTAACATTTAAGATATCGATTACCGTTTAGGTACGTGTCTGGGTAAATGCCTTCTGGTGTTATTTTATAAGCGGCAATGTCTTGGCGCTGTTTAATAACGTGTTTTTTTTCGCTGTCATCGTTGTGCTGCTATGTCTACCTCGTCCAATCTATCTGCTTCATCTAGCCTGCCCTCCTCACGCTTTACCTTTTGGTTGGTACTGTGTGCCATGGTTCTGCTAGCCACCAATATGCGTGCACCTATCGTCGCGCTAGGTTCTATCGCCCCAGTGGTAAAGGACGCGCTTGGTATCTCTGAGTTTCAGATAGGCTGGCTAGGGGCAGTACCTATGCTGAGCTTTGCCGTTGGTGCGCTGATTTCCCCAACCATTGGCAAGCGATTCGGGCTAGAAAACACACTGATTGCTATGATTGGGCTGTTAACGGTAGGAATGGTTATCCGTACCGTTATCCCGACGTGGAGTGGATTTTTAACTGGTACTTTGTTGCTTACCCTCGCCATTGGTTTTGCTAATACTTTGGCAGCACCTGTTATTAAGCAGCGTACCCCTCAACATATTCCGCTAATTACAGGGTTGTTCAGTTTAACGATGACCACAGCAGCAGGTATCGTTGCAGGCGTCGTATTACCGTTATCTGAGCAAGTTGGTTGGCAGTGGGCATTAGGCGGTTGGACGGTACTAGGTGTTTTTGCTTTCGTGATTTGGTTGTTCTTACGTGTGCGGTTGGGTTCATCCAACCATCAAGCAGTTATCCCTGCGGCGTTAGGTTCTTCTGAAATTTCTATGTGGCGAACCACCTTTGCGTGGCAGATTGCTATTTTTATGGGATTGCAGTCATTATTGTTTTACACCGTTGCCAGTTTTCTACCCTCGATTTGGGTTAGTAAGGGACTATCTGCCGTCAGTGCTGGACAGATGGGCTCTGTATTTCAGTTTATGGCACCGGTTTCTATATTAAGTTTAACTTGGCTAGTCAATCGTGGCCGCCCCATTCAAGCATTAGCAGTATTTGCAGCTGTGCTAAATGTCGTTGGCATATTGGGCGTCAGCTATCTATCGACTGATTTGGCATGGCTATGGTCAGGCATGATGGGCATGGGCTGTTCAGCGATTTTTACCTTAAGCATGATGCTATTCTCGATGCGTACCTATACGACCAATCAGGCAAGTGAGCTGTCTGGTATGGCTCAAGCAGTGGGTTATGTTATTGCGTTTTTTGGCCCATTGGGTACAGGTTGGCTGCATGAAATGACTGGTAGCTGGAGTATGCCGCTTTTTATTATGCTGATACTGATGATTGTCAACGTCGTGATTGCTTGGCTTGTTAGTCGTCCAGTGATGGTCGATGGCAAATATATTTGATTGCTATCAGCTTTCATTTCTATCAGTTTTTGTGGTCTACAAGGCTATGATTGCTAACGCGCAATAAAGCGGCCTTAAATTAACCTTAGGGCAATATAGGTCGCTGTCTTATTTTGCTATAGTCAGTTCAATATAATTTAGATACTTAATATAAGCTGGATACTCAATGTAATCTGGATAAAATAAAGGCGAGTAAAAGCACTACCAATCGTAGACTGAACGAGCCTGACGATTCATTTGACTGATACTGTATCTGGTTTAGATAGGATTTGACTATACCCTGGTTTGATTGCATATAGGACATAACACCCATGATGAATTTTCCCTCTCGTTTTGCTCAGCGCTTGCCTGCTATCGCCATGCTCGCAGCTGTAATGGCTATCAGTGGCTGTCAAAAAGAGGCCGAAACCACATCTGCTGATGACACGCAGAGTACCAGTACTGAAGCGACTAACAGTCAAGCCAGCACTGCTCCAGTAGCCACTGAAACCTCAGCAACAACTGATCAACAGGTCAAATCCTCATCACTTACTATTCTAGCGCTTGGTGACTCACTGACAGAAGGTCTGGGAGTGGACAAAGACGACAACTATCCTGCTCAGTTAGAAGATCGTCTGCAAGAGATGGGCTATGCTAACGCCAAAGTTATCAACTCAGGTCTAAGCGGTGAGACCAGTACTGGTCTGGTCAATCGATTGGACTGGGTATCGCAAACCAAACCTGACATCACCATATTGACCATCGGTGCTAACGATGCGATACGCGGTATCGATGTGGCGACCATTGAAGCCAATATCCGTACTGCGGTTAAGCATCTGCAGGACAATGGCAGTGTCGTCATCTTAGGAGGTATGTCGATCTATGACAATCTAGGCAGTGAATACGTTGCGGCATTCTCAGACATTTATCCTCGTATTGCTAAAGACATGAATCTGACGCTTATTCCGTTTTTCTTAGAGGGTGTCGGCGGTGACCGAGAGCTTAACCAAGCAGATGCGATTCATCCGACTAAAGAAGGCTACGAGATTATCGTTAACAACAATATCTTGCCTATTCTAGAGCCGAAATTAAATGAACTAGAAGAGCTAAAAACAACCGGTACAGATAAAACAGCTGCAACGGCTCAAGACAATACGACAAAAAATAAGACAAACGAGACTACTTAACGAGACCATTAAACGAGACACTGTAATGACATCATCATCTTCGACTGCCACAGCAACGCCACAAGCAGATGCTAAGACACAAGCTCTACTGACCGCCTCACAGTTAAATAAAACCGTGCAAGTCGGTGAGCAAAAGCTGTCCATCATCAAAGACGTAGATATTTATGTCAACGCTGGCGAGTTTGTGGTCATCATGGGTAAATCAGGCTCAGGTAAATCTACTTTGTTAGGTTTACTCGCAGCATTAGACTATCCCGATAGCGGTACGGTATCGCTGGCAGGTCAAATGCTCAGTAGTCTGGACGAGGATGCTCTGGCGGTGATACGTCAACAGGATATGGGCTTTGTCTTTCAGTCATTTCATCTACTGCCCACACTAACCGTCGCTGAAAATATTGCCTTTCCACTTGATATTGCCAGACGTCCAAACCCATCACGCGTAGACGAGCTGATAGATGCGGTCGACTTAGGTCATAGACGTAACAGCTTACCCAATCAATTATCAGGTGGTGAGCAGCAGCGTACAGCGGTGGCGCGAGCACTGGTATCGCATCCAAAGATTGTGTTTGCTGATGAGCCAACGGGCAACTTAGATGAGCAAAATGCCGATCAAGTTATGCAGCTGCTATTGGACTTACGCCAACAGGTTGGCTCGGCACTGGTGGTCGTGACTCATGACCCTGCACTTGCCGAGATGGCAGATCGCGTCATCACCATGCATGACGGCCGCATTGTACCTACATGAATAACTGGATTGTATCTTAATGAATAGTAAGCCCACAGACAACAAATCGCCTGATACAAAAAAGACTGATACCAGTATGCATCAAGAGTCCAGTTATCCTAGCAGCATCCTTAGTCAACTATTTACCCGTACTCTAGGTTTTCAAACTCTAGGCTCGCAAGCACTCAGCCGTAGCTGGTGGCAGCACTGGGTGTATCCCGTGTTGTTTCTACTGACCTTGACCTTGTCACTTGCAACCTACTTGACTCTCGACTCGGTGCAGCAGTCTGTCGATAGTTATATCAATGACAATCAGCGCGCGCTCGTTGGTGGGGATCTAATCCTAAACAGTAAGCAAGACTGGCCAAGCGAAGTATTGTCACAGGTAGAAACTCTCCCTGATACACAGACGGTGTATGACTATCAGTTTAGCGCCATGCTGGTCAATGATGAGCAAACCTTGCTTGCCAGCGTCAAAGCCGTCTCGCCGTCGTATCCCTTATACGGCACAGCGGAGCTTGCCTCAGGACAGCCGCTGTGGGATCAGCTAACATCTGACAGTGTGATCGTCGCGCCAGAAGTGCTCAGTAGTCTACAGGCTGATGTCGGCGACCGTATCACCATTGGCGATGCGCAATTTACGATCAGTGATGTACTGACCAAAGAGCCTGACCGTCCGCTGACTACCTTTGGTTTTGGTGGGCGTGTGTTGATGAAACAAGATGCACTTCCGGCGACCAACCTATTGGGTCAACGTAGCCGCATAAACTATCGTATTGAGATGGCAGGCGACCCAGAGCTGATAACCACGCAGCGTGATGCGCTTACAGATATCCTGACCAACTATCCTGATATCGAGCTATCTGATGCAGAGTCTGCAGATACCTCGGTCTCGCGCATCTCTGACAATGTGCTGATGTTCTTAAAACTGCTAGTCATCGCGGTGTTGCTACTATCTGCGGTCGCCATGTACGGTGTCATTAGTGCGTTTGTCAGTAAGCAGCAGTCCAATAATGCCATTCGATTGGCGTTAGGCGAGCCGCTTGGCTCACTCAAACGTAGCTATTATCAGCTGCTTATTGTCACGACTGTCATTGCTTGTATCGCAGCGGTTGCCCTTAGTCTGGGCTTGCTCAAAATAGGTCAGCCGTATCTGGTGGCTATCTTGCCTGCTGATGTGGGTCTCGCCATCAATCCAATCAGTGCGATCAAAACTATTGTAATTGCTTTAGCCTTGACGCTACTGATTGCACAGCGTGGTTTAAGCGCACTTAACACGACCAAACCGGCTACCCTACTCAATCAAGGGGCGAGCACGCAAACGCAAAACTTGCCGTGGTATCGACGCGTGCCGCTACTATGGTATGGCTTGGTGCTGGCAGGACTGTATGCCTTCTTTGCCTATGAAGTTGGCTCACTGTCATTAGGCGCACAGCTATTGGGCGGCTTGATTGGCTTTGTGGCGATATTTTGGCTATTGGCGCGTGGGTGGCTATGGCTGCTTAATAAGTTAGCGAGCAATACCAAGGTCAGTTGGATGCAGCGTATCGCCATTCATAACCTCGCGCGTAAAGGCAACCAATCAGCGTTGTTCTTTGTCACCTTATCGCTATCGGTGGCGGTGCTGACGCTTATCACCACGCTCAATCACAGTATCAATGCGCAGTTTATCAATGCCTATCCTGAAGACGCGCCCAATCTGTTTTTACTCGATGTACAAAGCGAACAACATGACGATATTGATGCGATCATTGAGGCACCCGTCACTTATTATCCCGTCATTCGTGCCCGTGTGGAGACGGCCAATAATGTGGCGGCAAAAGACATCGAGCCTGCTGATGGCTTTGATGATCCTACGCGTGTCTTTAACTTAAGCTATGCAGATACGGTCATGGAGACCGAATACATCACTGAATCGCTCACAGATGACGCGCTATACACCCCTATCGATGCGACAAATGAGCAAATCAAACCCTTGTCTATCTTGGACACTGCCGCCAGTATGCTTAATGTTGGCATGGGCGATCAGGTACGTTTTAACATTCAAGGTATCGAAATCATCGGGCAGATTACCAGTATTCGCAAGCGCTATGAGCGTGGCCCAAGTCCGTATTTCTATTTCTTATTTGAGCCGTCCGTGCTGTCCGCTGCCCCGCAGATTCAGTTTGCCACTGCCCACGTATCAGAAGACGCCATTCCAGAACTACAAGGCAAACTGGTACGCGAGTTCCCTGCGGTAACCACAATCGATGGGACTGCTATTGCGAAGCAAATCCAAGAGCTGGTGGTACAAATGAGCCGCTTAGTCTATGTGTTCACCTTGCTTGCCCTGCTCACTGGAGTCATGGTGCTGATCAGCTCGCTGTTGTCTACTTCGCAAGATCGTATGAAAGACAGCGCGTCATTTAGACTGCTCGGTATGCAAAAGCGCGACTTATATATGCTCAATATCTTAGAGTTGGGCGTGCTTGGGATTAGCGCGGCGACGTTTGCCGTGGTCATTGCTAGCGTTGGTGCATGGGCGGCAATCACTCAGTGGTTTAATCTACAGTTTAGTGTGCCGTGGACGAGCTTGGCGATTGGCGGTGTGGCGTTAATCGTATTGCTGTTTGCCATTGCCGTTATTTATGTGAGATTAGTGATTGGACGCGGAATTATGGCAAGGGTCAGGGCGATGATTTAATTGTATTAGATTTTGGCTTTATACAAGAAAACCTCTTTATAGGGTTTTTTTTAATTCGCTATCATTTATCAGTCGCAGTAACGTCATGTACTTGCTAATATCTATTAACATTTTATCACTCAATCTCTTAAAGGTACAAAATGATAATCCAACCAGATTGGAGTGTATTTAAAGCAAAATTCAGTGCTAATCCTCATGATACTTTCGAATGGTTTAGTTATTTATTATTTTGTCGAAAGTATGACCTTAAAGAAGGATGGTTTGGTTATAAAAATCAGTCAGGAATAGAAAAACAACCACTTGTACTGGGTAATAAAGTTATAGGCTTTCAGTCCAAATTTTACGACGTACCTTTATCATCTAAAAAAGATGAATTGATTAAAACTTTAAATACTTCTAAAGAACATTATCCCAATTTAACTCACTTAATAATTTATACGAATCAATTATGGGGACAAGGTAATGCTAAAGATGGTAAATCTACAGCTCTTATAGCTATTGAAGAGCGCGCATCTGAATTAAATATTGAAATTATTTGGAATGAGCATTCATTCTTCGAATCAGAATTTGTTTGTATAGAAAATAACGACTTAGCCAGACACTTTTTTACGAATGATGATTATCAAGGTTGGGATAGATTTAAGGATTGGTCTAGCACCCAAGCCAATGTAGACTCTCTATATTTTACTGATAACGATATCAAGGTAGTACTACCTAATCAGAAAAGAGAAGATGCAAGTCACGTAATCAACGGCATAAACGCTATACGTAACGAGTTAAAACAGCCTAAAACCTCTGTTCGGCTTGTAGGCTTATCTGGTGTCGGTAAAACTAGATTAGCTCAAGCACTATTTGACGACCGTATAGGTAAGAATCCACTAGACGTTAGAGAGGTTTGGTATTGTGATTATGGTGAATCACCATCCCCTCTTCCACTACACTTTATAGAAGATCTTAAACAGAAAAATAAGAAATTTATCGTTATCGTTGATAACTGTGGGCGTGACCAACACGAAATATTAACTAAATCTATCACTAATGATAATAGTCAGATTTCTCTACTGACTATCGAATATGATATTTCTGATGACTTACCCGAAAAAACGTCAGTTTTTAAACTTGAGCCAAATAGTCCTACTCTTGTTCAAAAGGTAATAGAACGCCATTACCCTAAAATCAACAGTCCTATCCCACATGATATTGCGCAGTTAACAGGTGGCAATTATCGACTAGCTCTTGCTATCGCGTCGACTGTGAATAAGGTAGATAATATTGCTATATTAAATGATAAACAATTATTTGAGCGTTTGTTTTATCAAAATGGCCAGATCAATGAAGAGAACTACAAGATTGCTCAAGTTTTCTCATTGGTTTTTTCATTTAATATTAAGGATTTATCAGAGCCAAACTCAGAACTCCAAATATTGTCTGATATCGCTGAAGTATCACCTAGAACTGCAAAACAAGTCATTGAGCAATTAAAGGCTAAAGATGTTGTTCAACAACGTGGTGATTTTAGAGCCATACTACCTCATGTCTTAGCAAACCATCTCTCTAAACAAGCCTTACAGTGGATTGATGATGATGAACTACACGACATATTTGTTAAAATGCCAAGTCGATTACAACGCTCGATGATTAAACGTTTAAGTTACTTACATGATAATGAAGTAGTATGCAATTTTGTTCAAAAAATATTAACTAAGGAAGGATTTATAGGTAAAAAGCTTCTTGATGGATCTATCTCTGAAGAAGAAATTAATTACTTGCGACTACTATCCCATATTGAACCTAGAGCTATCTTAGAGTTAATAGAAGAACGTCATACTCGAGATAATCTCTTTTTAACTTCTGAAAACCCTCACATCTCTAAAATCGAATATCTTATTAAACTTCTATCTTATAAATATGAGAACTTCAGTCAGTCTTTTAATTTACTATTAGCTATAGCAAAAAATAAGCCAAAAGACTCATCTACTCAAAGCACTCTAACTTCAATGTTTAGTCTTTATACATCTGAAAGCTTAGCTACATTGGATTTGAAAAAACCACTACTACAACATCTATTCGATAATAAAGACTTTGAGATACTCTTAAACATATTAAAATCAGCAATAGATTTTAATTCAGGTGGTGTTTTATATTCAAACTTAGATAATGGTGAAAAAAGAGATGGATATGGCTATCACCCCAAGACTAATGGTGAAATTTGGAATTGGACTGAATTTTTGTTAAACCTTTTGAATCAACTCGATATTTTGGGGTATAAAGAAGCTAAAGAGATTTTTACCAGTCAGCTAAAGCCACTCATTCGAAGTTGTTATCAAGGTGGGTTTATGGATAGATATGTACTAGATTTCCATAGTAGGAAACCGTTTATCAAAGCCTCAATTGCCTTGAATGAGCTTATTTCATATGATTATGAAGAATTACAAAGCAATCACCCTCAAACCCTTAAAAACTTACAGAATTTAATTATTACGCTTCAACCTAAACTAGGTGAATTAGAACAGTTAATTCAGCACTATATACTGATAGGTGGTTTTGAGTTAGCAAGGTATCAAAGAGAGGCTGAAAAAAGATTAAGCCTTAAAGTTCCTAACTTTGATAGTTATGATGAATTTATTCAATATATTTCTAAAGAATTAATGAACAGTAATGACTTGCGCTCCTGTCTTGCACTATTACTAAGTAGTGATAACCCACACCTCAAATATACTGGCATAGTAATCTATCCAAAAATAGTAGAAAACAGCAATTTAAATGACGTCTTACAGGGACTGACGGACTTGTCAATAAGTAGGCGTCCTTACTTATTACTAGGCTTGTTAAAGGAATTGAAAAACAACTCCCTTAATGACTATAAATCAACTATCTTAGAGTTAGTGAAATCAGATGAATTTAAGCAAGTCGTACCTTGGTTAACTTTTGAGCTAAGTCAAACAGATGACGACTTTGACTTTCTGTGTGAATTGTTAGACTTAAAACTAGATATTGATTTTTACGACTATGCTTGGATTTCTGTAAAAAAAGAACGTGGGGAAATATCATCAGAGCAATTCGAAAAAGTTTTTGATTCTTTGATCCAGAATAGTTATGAAATTGCTATTGATCAAACCTTTCAACTTGAATCAACCTACATGAAAAGCCTGTCAGATAAATATATTTCTCCCTTTTTAAAACGTGTACCTTCAATCTATAGTAGTCATAAAACCTTTGACATAGAGGGTATGCTTAAGCTTTTACTCTCTAACAATAAGAGTATTGAAAGAGCTTTTGACGTATTCATTGAGCTATTTAACTCAGAAAAATATTTATCATTAAACCAAGAAAACCAAACTTTTGTAGCTTTAAAAGCTCTATTAAAAACTGATACTAAGCAGTTTATCAAAAGATTTGTAGAGAATGGATATCTAATATTCAATTTTATATCGTGGGGCCACTCAGATTTGCTATTTTATGCTGAAGAAAGTGCAGTAACTGATTGGATAAGTGAAGATGAGCAAGTAAGGATAGATTTTTGGATTAGATACGCGAATTTATTAAGGATTGAAGATCAAATAGGAATTAGAAAATTCCATTGGAGTCACTTAATAGTTTATCTAATTGATAAGAGCAACAACCCTGAGTCTGTTATAGATGCAGTGTTAGCCCATAATGTTTATGAAATACACAGTTATACAGGTAGTTACTCCAATGGCATGCGAGATCAACTTGATGTCTTCGACTCACTTAAAGAACATTTAATTAAGAATAGCTTAGAAAAGTATATTCTATATTTAGAAATTAAACACACTGAATGGTTAGAGGCTATTAAAGCTCAAGAGTTAAAAGAAGCTGAAAAAAGGAAAAAAGACGAAGGTTTTGATTATTAGACAATTGCAATAAATACGTTGTACTTCTTTTATCCATCTAAAGCCTTATTAAGCTCCTCAAAACAAAAAGTCTTCTATCCATACAGAGGACGTTTTTGCTTCATTCAATGTATCAGAATATAAACCAATATCAGCCATGCAGTTTGCTTATTTATTGGGGGGATTACCTAGCCCTCATTTGCTATACTAGCCTAATTTTTATCAATCAAATTCCTTCTTATAACACCCTCCCAAACAGCATGGTAGCCTTATGAAATTCTCAAAGTTCGGTCAAAAATTCACCCAGCCTACTGGCATCTCACAATTGATGGATGATCTGGGCGACGCGCTAAAAAGCGATCAGCCAGTCAACATGCTAGGCGGTGGTAACCCTGCCAAAATTGATGCCGTCAATGAGCTGTTTTTGGAGACCTATAAAGCGCTGGGCGTTGATAACGATACAGGCGTACCCAATAGCAGCGCGATTATCAGCATGGCGAACTACTCCAATCCGCAAGGCGATGCCGCCTTTATCGATGCGCTCGTTGGCTTCTTTAACCGTCATTATGATTGGAACCTCACTTCAGAAAATATCGCTCTGACCAATGGCTCACAGAATGCGTTTTTCTATCTGTTTAATCTATTTGGCGGTGCGTTCACAGATGAGCAGAACGAATCTGTCGATAAGTCCATTCTACTGCCATTGACCCCTGAGTATATTGGCTATAGTGATGTGCATGTGGAAGGTCAGCATTTCACCGCCGTATTACCGCATATCGATGAAGTGACGCATGATGGCGAAGAAGGCTTCTTTAAATATCGTGTGGATTTTGACGCGTTAGAGAACTTGCCAGCGTTAAAGGAAGGTCGTATCGGCGCGATTTGCTGCTCACGTCCGACCAATCCAACTGGTAATGTGCTAACTGATGACGAAATGGCGCATTTGGCTGAGATTGCCAAACGCTATGACATACCGCTGATTATCGATAACGCCTACGGTATGCCCTTCCCCAATATCATCTACTCTGACGCGCACCTGAATTGGGATAACAATACGATTCTATGCTTTAGCCTGTCGAAGATTGGTTTGCCTGGTATGCGTACGGGTATTATTGTGGCCGACGCCAAAGTAATCGAAGCGGTTAGCGCGATGAATGCCGTGGTCAATCTAGCACCGACACGCTTTGGTGCAGCGATTGCCACGCCATTGGTAGAAAACGACCGTATCAAGCAGTTATCTGATAACGACATCAAGCCGTTTTATCAAAAGCAGGCCACCCTTGCCGTTAAGCTGTTAAAAGAAGCCTTGGGCAACTATCCGTTGGTCATTCATAAACCTGAAGGCGCGATATTCTTATGGTTATGGTTTAAAGACTTGCCGATTAGCACGCTGGATCTATACGAGCGCCTAAAAGAAAAAGGCACGCTTATTGTACCAAGTGAGTACTTCTTCCCTGGTGTCGATGTTAGCGATTATCAGCATGCGCACGAGTGTATCCGCATGAGTATCGCCGCCGATGAGCAGACGCTAACTGATGGTATCAAAGCCATCGGTGAAGTCGTACGTGAGCTTTATGATGAAGCCGAAAAATAAGATGAGCTGCTAAAATCATAAATTCAAATAGCAAAACGAAAAAACGGACTAATTAATAGTCCGTTTTTTTATGGCGTTTGGTCAATGAAGTCGATTTATTGGTTGGTCGAAATATAGTCGTCCACTTATTCAGTGCAAAGAGCACATACGGCAGCATACAGGTATTAATCAAATCACGAATACTTGCGAGTATTTGATCACGGCTCAAGCCTGCCAAGCCAAGCGATTCAATCGTATCTCGATTGTCCAGATACTCACCCAACAGCGCAATGCAAGTCACGACGATCAATGCAATAAATGACCGAATACCTTGGCTTTTGATAATAGGACGCAGCGCAACCAGACACAGCAGATAAACACCGACACCGACATAGATATGTAAGGCATCTTTGGCAAGGCCAGTTGTTTCCACAACATTCATTTTAAAGGCAGTAAAATCCACTGAGATATTCCAAGTATAAGCGAGTAGAAAATAACTGAGCGTATCACTAAACCATGATGGCTAAACTATAATAGCTAAAGAATAGTAGCTACAAAGTGATGGCTGAGCATAAAAAAGGCAGATTATACAATTGATAATCTACCTTCTACTAAATTAAATATTCACTTCACGTTTATCGCCTACTCACACATTCCACTCTACAAAGTTCTTGAGCAGTTGCAAGCCAGCAGTATGGCTCTTTTCTGGATGGAACTGGGTGGCAAATAGATTGTCTTGGATCACACTGGCACAGAACGGTTGACCATAGTCACATACCGCCGCTACTTGTGAGCTATCGGCAGGCTCACAGTAATAACTATGCACAAAGTAAAAATGCGCGTTGTCTTCGATACCGTGCCATAGCGGATGGTCAAAATCCATATCGCTAATGGTATTCCAGCCCATATGCGGTACTTTTATCGTTGCACCCTGCTTGTCTTTCCACGTAGGGTCAAACGCTTCTACAGTGCCGTTTAAGATGCCCAAACAGTCCGTGCCACCATTTTCAGCTGACTGCTCAAACAATGCCTGCATGCCCACACAGATGGCCATAACGGGCTTGTTAAACACTGCATGACGTATCACTTCATCAATGCCCGCCTCTTGCATGCCAGCGATACAATCACGCATCGCACCCACACCAGGGAAAACGATTTTATCAGCCGCCGCCACGACTTTTGGATCATTGGTGATAGAGACTTCTGCCCCGACTACCGATAGGGCCTTGCTAGCAGAGTGCAGGTTGCCCATACCATAATCTAATAGTGCTACTTTAGTCATCGATTGGTTCTCATTTTTAAATATTTTGACTACTGTACTATTTATATTATTGACCATTTATATTGTTGGCTATTACTAAGGTGTAGATAAGGTTTTGCTACAAGGAAGTCAAGCGCAGGCTGTACAACCAGTACGCTAAGCTTGACTGACACCGTAGAAGAGCCTTAAATGCGCCTTAGAAAGCCTCTTTGGTCGATGGCAAGGTGTTTAGCGCACGCTCATCATATTCACAGGCCATACGTAATGCACGAGCAAAGGCTTTAAAGGTTGATTCGATCTGATGATGGCTGTTTTTGCCTTTTAGATTATCCAAATGCACAGTCATCCATGAGTGATTGACGAACCCGTAAAAGAACTCACTGAACAAATCAACATCAAAACGGCCGACGTGCGAGCGTGTAAATGGGATATCCATGTGTAGACCAGGACGCCCTGACAGATCGACGACAGCACGGGTCAATGACTCATCTAGCGGCGCATAAAAATGCCCATAACGACGAATGCCTTTTTTGTCACCCAATGCTTTGTTAAATGCTTGGCCAAGCGTAATGCCAGTGTCTTCGACGCTATGATGGTCATCAATAAACGTATCACCGGTACATTTGATGTCTAGGTCAAACAAACCGTGACGCTTGATTTGATCAATCATATGATCCAAAAATGGCACACCTGTGTCTACCGTGCCTTTACCTGTACCATCTAAATTAACGGTACAAGTGATTTGCGTTTCGGCAGTGATACGCTCAACGGTCGCGATACGTTCAGGGCGACCATATAGATTTACGTTTTTTGACTCAGTTTGCTCAGGTGTGGCAGCAGTCGTCGTTGCATTGGCTGTCATGGCTACTCTCTATCAGTTTTTATCAGTGAAAAGCGGTCAATAAATAAGGAAAAAACCTGCCCAAAATATTTTACTAGTGTCTGGGACAGACCTTAGCAGAAAATGATATATACAAAAGATATCAACATATTAGGGCTGATACATACTAAATATTATATAGCCTCATCATAGCAAACCCTAACATTTACTGCCACGACCAAGCGGTAAACCACGCACAAAATCACCTCATTCTGCTAAAATAGTGTGTTCAGTATTATCAATCATGACTCGCGCTGACTTTGAAGACCCTTACTTACGGCACTACACGCTATGACATTGTGCTGTCTCATATTGCTAATTTATACTATAGAAACCCTCTATTTATAGGAACTGCTATGCCTTTAGAAGCGATCGCCATTAATAGTTTGGATGCGCCACTTATCAAAAAACCTGCTCGCGACAATGAGCTAGCAGAGCGTTTGCAGGCGTTGTACGATAGTGATGATGCGCAGCCTGACGGTATCGAGGTATTAAATATCGTTGAGCAAGGGTTTAAACGTGGACAGTACCTGTATGTTGGGATGTTCAATGATAAGCCTATCGCTGCGGTCGCCTGCTTTGATGACGGGCAGACCAATGCTAAGCGTCTACAATATCTCACTGTGCATCCAGAGAATCGTAAACGTGCTATCGATGCTAAGTTTATTAAACTGGTCTATGATTGCGAAGTTAGAAAAGGCGTACGTGAATTTGTCCCCGCGGACGCCGATATTCACCGTATCATGAGTGAGTACGAACTGTTGCGTGTAAAAGACTAAACTGAGCGCTAAAATGGTTAATTTTGCCAATATCTAATTATTTATCGTCTTTTATCAGATATAATGCAAAAACAGCTTGACAGAAGCGCGTATATTTAGTTTAATAGCGACCTCAACGAAGACGGCTCGATAGCTCAGTAGGTAGAGCAACGGATTGAAAATCCGTGTGTCGGCAGTTCGATCCTGCCTCGAGCCACCATTCGTTAATAGAATTCTAAAAAGCCCTGAACAGCAATGTTTGGGGCTTTTTTTATGTTTAAATTTTACCCTACTCTTTAGCGTTCATTCTATTCATGCGTCGCTCTTATTTGTAGAGCCGACCACTATTCGTAAAAACGACAACTATTCGTACAACCGACCACGTAGTAGTAAATTACAGCGCTCACGCGAATCCAAGTCGTATATAGTTGCGCGGTAATCAATACCGTGACGCCCCTCAAAGAATATCACTCGGTCGCCTACTGCCAAAAAACAAGACGTACGCGCATCATAGATAAAGCCATCTATCACAAATGCCAAATCGCGATCTATCTCGCGTACCGTATAAGTCTCCCCTTGCGGAATCAAACGTTCAAACCACGCGCTGTGGGCAGCCGTAGTAGCTAGTATGCTTGTCGTTAACAATAGCCATGCCACCAGTGTATTTTTGGGCAATAGCAAGCGGCTCGGCTTCTTGACACTTATCTTATTTCTCAACATAGTATCTCTCGTGGCATTGCGTTCATCATATTTGTAGCCTTCATATGTCTCGCATCTGACTTTACCATAACAATTTCTACTTAACGCTCTTAATGCTAAATACCTACTGTCACGGTTGCATAACATTTTTGTGCTTTTATCTAAACAGCTTGGCTAAGTATACTCAATAACCATATACGAATAGATAAGAATAATAGGTCATAGATATGAGAGAGTTTGATTACGACTTGGATTATAAGAGTTTGGATTTGCGCGCTCAGCCTGAGTTGTACCGTGTTGGTCGCGGTGAGCAAGGCGTGTTACTGGTAGAGCCTTATAAGTCTGAGATTTTACCCCATTGGCGCTTTGCGACTCCTGACATCGCCCGCGAAAGTAGTGAAGCTATCTATCAGATGTTTTTAGATTACTTGGCTGACGATGACTTCGTCGGTGCAGATATGGCGCGCAAATTTATCCAAATGGGCTATACCCGTGCTCGTCGTTATGCCAATCACAAAGGTGGCAAAAAATATAAAGGCGCGGTACCTGATGATAAAAAAGGTCAAAGCGGCGCCCATGGCCGCGAAGAACTGCCACGACAAGAGGAAGATCCAGTCAAAGCAGAATCTGCACGGATCTTTAAAGTTAAATGGGATGAATGCCGCGAGAACGAAGATTATTTAAGAATGAAGAAAGAGCATCGTGAACGCTATAAAGATGTCGAATAGTTGCTAATACTCAAGATATTAAGCACAACAAGTAACTAAATTGACTGGTCTCGAAATACTACTGTGCTAAGGTATGGCCAATATAATAAATATAACGATTTTTAATAGTGAGGAACAATGAATAAGCAGCTTTTAATTTTTGATTTTGATGGAACACTCATTGATAGCGTACCCGACTTGGCCGACGCAACTAACGCCATGCTAACCACATTGGGCAAAGACACCTACCCTATCGAGACGATACGCAATTGGATAGGAAATGGTTCGCGACTGCTCGTAGAGCGCGCGTTGGTTGGCAAGGTAGAAGTAGCAGAAGGTGAGCTAACAGTCGAGGAAGCCGATCACGCAGAGCAAATATTTTTTGAGGCTTATAAGAATCTTAGTGGCAGCAAAACCGTTGCCTATCCAGATGTTGATGACGGACTCAAAAAACTGCACGCAGCTGGCTATACACTTGCTTTAGTCACCAACAAGCCCATTCGCTTTGTACCGAAAATATTACAGTCATTTGGCTGGCAAGACTTATTTAGTGAAGTGATGGGCGGTGACAGTTTACCTGTCAAAAAACCAGACCCAACGCCCCTACTGCATGTCTGTGAGACTCTCAATGTCAGTGTCGAGCAGTCAGTGATGATTGGGGACTCTAGGAACGATATGTTGGCTGGACAGAACGCCAATATGGACACGCTCGGCCTGTCTTATGGCTACAACTATGGGCAAGATATTCGCGAATTAAATCCGACTGAGGCATTTGACCACTTTGCTGACTTGGTTGCTTGGATTATGAAAGATAAAGGCTAGTCTATAAAGAACCTATCAAATCATCATGATGTAACTTGCTCAAACATAGGTTACGCTTTGCTGCGATAGCTCAGCGCCTCAGATACGTGGGCGCTGTTGATATCGGTACTGTTAGCCAAATCAGCGATTGTACGTGCGACTCGTAACACTCGGTGGTAGCCACGCGCGGACAAATTCAAACGCTGCTGAGCAAGTTGCAGTAACTGCTTTTCATTGTCGCCTAGCTGGATATACTCATCGATTTCGCTAGGGCTAAGCTCATTATTAACCTTTTGCTGGCGCTGCATTTGATGCTGATGCGCGACCACTACCCGATCCCGTACTTGCTTGGAGGTTTCACCTACCTGACTATTTTGCAGATCGGCAATCGGTAATGCAGGTACGGTGATATGCAAATCAATACGATCTAAGAGAGGCCCAGATAATTTGTCTTGATAGCGTTTGATCTGCTCAGGTCGACAGTGACAACGTCCTGATGTATCGCCATCATAGCCACATGGGCAAGGATTCATCGCAGCGACCAGTTGAAAATTCGCCGGAAAAGTCATTTGAGAGTTAGCGCGGCTAATAGTAATTTGCTTAGCTTCTAGCGGCTGACGCAATACTTCCAGTACGCTTCGATCAAACTCAGGTAACTCATCTAGAAATAACACGCCTTTATTAGCTAGCGTAATCTCCCCCGGTTTTGGCCGTGAACCACCACCGACCAACGCCACAGCAGATATCGTATGATGCACTTGTCTGAACGGCCGCGTCCCATAATCGTAGTCGCTGTCTGCCACCGAGTAGGTACTGGCAACCTCTAGCGCATCTTCATCACTCAAGTCTGGCAATATCGTTGGCAATCGTGATGCCATAAGCGTCTTACCAGAACCCGGTGGCCCTGTAAATAACAATGAATGACCACCCGCAGCGGCAATCTCTAACGCGCGTCTGGCATGGTGCTGTCCCTTGACATCAGCTAAATCCACTTGATAGCCAACATGCTGCTGTGCAGGACTAGGCTGTACCACTGACAAACTCTCATAGCTTGCACTTGGGTTAACGAGTGACTGCAGATGATCGCAAACCGCTTTTAGACTCTGAGCAGCTAGTATCGTTACGCCATCAACGCGGCTGGCCTCACGACCATTATCAATCGGTACGATCAGTTGCGGTGTTATCGGCGGCGAGGTATCCGAGTTATTTTGCTCTTGGTCACTCGCTGCTACTAACTTCGACAATGCTAATGCCAACTTCTCAGCTTTGATTGCTCGTGCGACTGCCAAACTACCAGTTACTTGTCGCAATTGACCATTGAGCGCTAATTCGCCAATAAACTCATATCCTGATAGCACCTCTGGCTCAAGCTGTCCGCTTGCTGCCAGTATACCGATAGCAATTGGTAAGTCTAAACGCGCCCCATCTTTAGGTAAATCAGCAGGAGCTAAATTGATTGTGAGGCGGCGGTTAGGAAACTGGAAACCTGAATTGAGAATGGCGGAGCGTACCCTGTCCTTACTCTCACGCACGGCGGCCTCAGGTAGCCCAACGATGGTCAATGCAGGCAGTCCTTGCGATAGATGCACTTCAATGATGACCTTGGGAGCATGCAGACCAACCACCGAACGGGTATAGACTTGGGCAAACGACATCAGCATCTTCCTAATACAGAGTGTCATTGATAATAAAGTATTATTTATCAACGCGCAAATGTCGTGTTTTATTGTTGGTATAGAGAGAATCACCAAAACCTCAGCGTCGTTCTGGGGTTTTTTATGTATAAATAACGCTCTATTTCAATAGTTAAGAATACTCACTGACCACCCCACTGCTAATAAGGATTTGTTATACTATCTACTATACATTTAGCGATACATACTGCTGCCGATGACGTATTCAAATTTTATTATCGATCATTCATAAAATTTGAAAATAAACACCACATCCGAAATCATTTTTAATCCAAAAACCAGCAGTATCTAGAGTAAAGACGAGGAATATCGCATGACAGACTATTCAGAACAGAATACTCAGCAGCCCTACAACCGTGCGGACGAGCCGCCCACGACTGTGCGCCCTGTTATGCAACCTGACAACCCTTATGCCAGTACACGTGGCAGTATTACTAGCAAGCAGCTACCAGCATTTGATGAAGCAATTATCAATAAGTACAATCGCTCAGGGCCACGTTATACCTCTTATCCGACTGCTTTAGAATTTACTCCAATACCGGATAGCTTCGAGAATATCGGTCTTGAGACAAAAATCCTACAGAATCGTGAAGCGCGTGCTCCCTTATCGCTATATTTTCATATTCCGTTTTGTCGCCACCTTTGCTACTACTGTGCTTGTAATAAGATTATTACCAAAAAAAATAGTGATTCTGGTGATTACTTGCAGTATTTAATTACTGAAATTACGCATAAGCGCCGTTTGTTATCTACGCCAGAAGGCAGCGACAAACCATTGGTCAAACAGCTACATTTGGGCGGTGGTACACCAACGTTTTTGCATGACGAAGAGATGGTGCAGTTATGGGAGTTTTTACAGACTCAGTTTGAATTTTTGCCAGAAGATGATGGTGACTACTCTATCGAAATTGATCCTCGTGAGCTGAGTGAAAACACCTTACAGATATTGCGTAATCTCGGTTTCAATCGTATCAGCTTAGGCGTGCAAGATTTAGATGAAACGGTGCAAATCGCTGTTAATCGTGTGCATTCAGCAGAGCTTATTGAAAGCGTGCTAACAGAAGCACGTGAGCTTGGTTTTCGCTCTATCAATATTGATTTGATTTATGGTTTGCCGCATCAAACACCTGATACGTTGGACAAAACTGTAAATCGTATCATCGAGATGTCACCAGACCGCCTGTCAGTCTTTAACTATGCGCATTTGCCTGAGCGATTTAAGGCCCAACGTCAGATAAAAGATGAAGACTTGCCCAGCCCAGCTGCCAAACTGACGATGCTCGGCAATACTATCAACACATTGACCGAAGCTGGCTATCAATATATCGGTATCGATCATTTTGCCAAACCGGATGACGAGTTGGCTATTGCCCAGCGCGAAGGTAAATTACATCGTAATTTTCAGGGTTACACCATCATGGGTGATTGTGACTTATTAGGCTTTGGTGTCTCATCAATCAGTCAGATTTCTAATGCCAATACGCGCTATATTTTGCAAAACGATACTAATCTACAGAGCTATCAAGCCAAGATTGATATGGCGAAAATCAATCCAACTGTCATGCCTGCGGTAAAGTACATAAAAACCTCTATCAAAGACCGCTTGCGTGAATACGTCATCATGAACCTACTGTGTCATGATTACCTCGATTTTAAAGATGTGAATCAAAAGTTTGGTATCGATGCCATCACCTACTTTATTAATGAGATACAGCAGTTAGGCGCTATGCAAGACGACAGGCTGATAGATATGGATGCAGCAGGTATTCGCGTCTTACCCAGAGGTCGCTTGCTTGGCCGTAACGTCGCCATGGTATTTGATGAATACTTAGAAAAGAAACACCAAAACCGCTTTTCAAAAGTTATCTAAGTTAGCGAGTCATTCCTCAATTATTAAACATAAAAAAGACCTCAAGCGAGGTCTTTTTTTATTATTGCTGTGGCTTTTTAAACTTTTAATTTATCACCGACCATACCTTTTACGGTACTTAAAATATCTGCTGGTAGTACCACCATTTTGGAGTTATCGGACTCAGCCAACTCTCGTATCGCTTTGATATACTGCTCACCCAGCAAGTATACGATCGGCATCTCTTCCTCTCCCATCGCGCTAGTAATCAAACGAATCGACTCTTCAGAACCTCTGGCTAGTACCACCTGCGCTTCAGCATCACGGCGTGACGCTTCCAGGCGACCATCCGCTTCTAAGATAGCAGCTTGCTTTTGACCATCAGCACGGGTCACGGTTGCACGGCGTAAACGCTCTGCCGCTGCTTGCTCTTCCATGGATGCTTGCATGGTCTGCGAAGGATTAATATCTTGAATCTCTACTGTCTTAAGGGTAATACCCCAATCCGCGATATCTTCTGAAATCGCATGTTTTAGCTTGGTTTTGATCTCGTCGCGACTAGACAATGCACTATCAAGATCCATTTCACCAATAATCGAACGTAGCGATGTTTGCACCAGATTACGAATACCGTACTCATAATCTTCGATGCCATAGACCGCTTTATCAGGACGCACGATATTAATATAAGCGACAGCGTTTGCAATAATAACGACGTTGTCACGAGTAATGACTTCTTGTGACGGAATATCAAGTACGATGTCCTTGGTCGTTACCTTATAAGCCACATCATCTACATAAGGGATGATGAGGTTGAGTCCAGGCTCTAGCGTTTGGCTATATTTGCCCAGTCGCTGCACAACCCATTTATAACCTTGCGGTACAATACGTACGCCTTTAAATACGGTGAATACCACCAGTGCAATCAATACCACCATGACAATACTAAAGCTTTCCATAACTCATCCCTTATTATTATACCTGCATACTTTTATGCATCGCTGCCTGCGCTTTTGTACTGCTCACAATCAGCTCATTACCCACGATATCTGTCACGACCACTCTATCGCCGATTGCCACCTGCTCCCCTCTCGTACGGCACATCCATTCAGCCGCACCAACGATAGGAACACTAAATCTAACCGTGCCAGCTTTATCTAGCTGCGGTGACACGATAATCATGCCGACCTCACCAACTATGACACTACCGCCTAGCCCAGCTTTGGTACGATCTACTGACAACGGTTTGATAAACTTGAACCAAGCCAGCAAAAACACAGCTGAGAGCACTAACCAGACAATAATCTGAACAGAGACAGAAATAGGCAGCAGCCATGATAGCGCTGCTACGATGATGGCGGCGGCACCAAACCACAGACTGGCAAACGTCGGTACAAACATTTCAACTATTAATAATAAGAAGCCTAATACTAACCAATGCCAAGGTTCAATCATCCAAAGTATCTCCATCCTTGCCACCATTCCTATCTTTATCAATCCAGTTTTTAATGTAGCACATTTTTAAGGATAACAACGCTTTAACGATAATGATATATTACTTATTGGATGCTTATAAATTACCGTCCTAAAAGCTTCTGCATAAATTTTAAGCAAAAAAAACGACCACTTAAAGTGATCGTTTCTTTATTATAGCTGTTTAGCTAAAAGCTTATTTTCTAAGTGCTTAGAATTTTAGCTGTGCGCCAACAGTCATAAGATCTGTATCATCGCCTAGCATATCGTATTCAGCTTCAACACTGAAGTCAGAGTTTACTGCATAACCAAGACCTACACCGCCAGCAAGGTTGGTATCATCTTTTGAACCGTCGTATAAACCTAAAGTAGTATTAGATGCTTCTACTTCAGTTTTTGCAACACCTAGCTTACCTTTTGCGTACAAGCCGCTATTTGGGAATGCATAACGGTAAGTACCATAAGCGCCGTATGTCTTAGCATCGATGTCACCGCCTCTATAGTCAGCATCATCTGAACCTACATATTCTGCTTCTACACCGAAATTAGGATCAAAGTTATAACCAGCAGTCACACCATATGCAGTTGGGTCATCAGCACCATCGATATCTAGATCGAACTGACCAACTTTAGCAGCAACGTATGGCTGACCTGTGTAGCCATTGCCATAGTTAACAGCGGCTTGTGCGCCTACAGAAAGTAAAGAACCAGTTGCTAGTGCAAGTATTGTTTTTTGTAAAGTTTTCATTATTAGCTCCTTGAAAGAAATTTGGACAAACAAGTTATTTATTTATATTGGCCTTGTGGCCCTATCGCCTTGTCTGCTAACGATGAATACATAGTAACAAACTATTTCAGACACTCTGTCAGTGTTTAATGGTACGAAAGTTAAGATTTGAAAGTGTTTATCAGTGTGTGGGTTACAAAGGCTTAGATATGAAACCTTTTGTTACATCCACTCAGTTTATGCAATAATCCGTACTCATTTCACAGTTTTCTTGCTAGATAAGTCAGCTAAACATGGCTGATATAACAATAATTAGAGAGAGAAAATGCAAAATTCTATCACTGAGCGTGTGCAAAGCGCACTTGCAGACTTAAAAGCAAAGCAGCAGTATCGTCAATTACCAAACTTGCAGCACGATGGACGATACGTCGTTAGTGCAGGTAAGGCTTTACTCAATATTGCGAGTAACGACTATCTTGGCTTAGGTGGTGATACTGAGCTGCAAGCTGAATTTCTAGCTCAAGTGGGACAGCTATCTACTACGCACACTCCTAAAATGAGTGCCACTTCCTCACGCCTACTCACAGGCAACGATATGCAGTTAGAAGCTCTAGAAGAGGAACTGCAAAACTGGTATCACAGTGTCATAGAGAAACAGAGTTTAACCGATTCAAAGTCGGTGCTGGTGTTGAACAGTGGCTATCACGCCAACCTAGGTATCTTGCCAGCATTGACAGCTTTGCCAGTCAAGACACTCGTTTTGGCTGATAAGCTAGTACATGCCAGCATTATCGATGGGATGCGCTTGAGCCAAAGTAAACTTGTCACCTATCGTCGTTACCGTCATAACGATTACGAACATTTGGCCAAGTTTATTGAACAAGCAGACGAGACGGTTGAACGCATCATTATTGTCACCGAGAGTATATTTAGTATGGATGGTGACCGTGCTGACTTGCCTCAACTAGTACAATTAAAATCCAAAGATGCTCGTATTGAGCTGTATGTCGATGAAGCACACGCTGTTGGAGTGCTTGGCGATACAGGTTTAGGATTGGCGGAAGAAACGCAGACCTTGGCGGATATTGATTATTTGGTGGGTACCTTTGGTAAAGCATTTGCTTCAATGGGTGCTTATATAATGTGTGATAAAGTCGTCAAACAGTGGCTGATCAATGCCATGCGTCCACTGATTTTTAGTACTGCACTCCCTCCTATCAATCACGCATGGACACGATTTATCTTAGCAAAAATGCCGACCTTAACTGACCAACGTGCGCATCTAGCACAGCTATCTACCACGCTTAGTCAAGCCATCGACCCACGACACCGTGTATCGCCAACTGTAGAAGATATAGATTATCAGTCTCCTATCATTCCTTATATATTAGGCGATAATGCGAGTACCCTTGCCAAAGCACAACAGTTACAAGCCGCTGGATTTTACGCGCTGCCTATCAGGCCACCTACTGTGCCTGCAAACACTGCTCGCATTCGTTTAGTTATGAATGCCAAACTGACTAACGAAGACTGCGAGCGATTGATACAGCAGTTGTAACCTTATCGTTTGACACAAACTTTACTCCTACTATTGATAGATAACTGGCGCACTTGGACATAATAAAGCCTATGACAACATTCGACACAGCTGACGACCTCAGTGTTAGAAAACAAACCATCGCTCGCCACTTTGCTAATGCAAGCGATTATGACCAGCATGCCAGTATCCAGCAAACCGTTTGTCAGTACTTATTAGACAGTATTGCTCATACCAAGCAAAGTAGTGTGCTAGAAGTGGGTGCAGGTACAGGTCAAATGACGCGCCTACTCGCTGATCATATTCAAGGCCAGTACTGGCTCATCAATGAGTTATGTAGTGAGCAGACTGCTACATTGCAATCAATACTGCCGACTGCTGAGATCATTATCGGCGATGCTGAAACGATAGATTTAGCAGAAAATCATAGCTTGATAGTTAGTGCCAATGCCGTGCAGTGGTTTGATAATCCATTGAGTTTCGTCACGCAATCAGCGCAGCGTCTACAATCTGGAGGCCAGCTAGTCTTTAGTACTTTTACGCCAAATAACTTTTTACAAATTAAGACTCTCACTGGCCAAGGACTTCACTACCCAGATATTGACGAATGGCAATTGGCATTAGATAGTGCTGGCTTTGAGAATATTGAACTCTTAATTCGGCGCTTTGATTTACCATTTCCTACCCCCTACGCTATCTTAAAGCATATGAAACTCACCGGCGTATCGACCAATCAAACGCAAGTTAAATCAGAAGATACTCAAACCTTTGTATGGACAAAGTCGCGTTTACAGCAATTTGAGTCAGACTATTGGCAACATTTTTCAGAAGTGGACGAAACAGGACAGCTCATGGTTAATTTAACCTATGAAGTGCTCATAATAAGTGCGTTTAAACCATAAGCACATAACTTATTAATAGAAACAATAGTTAGCAGAAACAGTAGCCGATAGGAAAAACAGCCATAAAAAAACGCACCCCAAAGGATGCGTTTTTTAATTTAACTAGTTATCGATTTGTATCGACTATACCATTTTCAAAAACTTGAGTAGCAAGGAAAACGAGCGTAAGTACTACATTGAGTAGACTAAGCGAGTTTGACGCAGCTAATCGCGTTTTTGGATTTGGTATTATTTTTTGTCTTCGTCTACTTCAGTGAACTCAGCATCAACGACGTCGTCATCAGCTTTGTTGCTACTAGCATCGTCAGCACCTTGTTGGAACTGGCTTGGATCCATACCTTCTGCGCCAGCGCCGCTATCAGCGTAGATTTTTTGGCTGATTGGCAAGAATGCATTGTCTAATGCTTCAAGCTTAGCTTTGATTTCGTCATGGTCATCTTCTTTCGCTGCTGCTTCAAGCTCAGTGATAGCAGATTCTACTGTTGATTTTTCTTCATCAGTGACTTTATCTTCTGCTTCTTTTAGCGCTTTTTGTACAGCATGAATACGACCATCTGCTTCGTTACGAACTTGCGCTAGGTTAGCGAATTTCTCATCTTCAGCAGCATTGGCTTCTGCATCGCGAACCATTTGTTCGACTTCTTCGTCCGACAAACCAGAATCCGCTTTGATTTGGATACTTTGCGCTTTACCAGTACCTTTATCCGTTGCAGAGATGTTCATGATACCATCAGCATTGATGTCGAAAGACACTTCGATTTGCGGTAGGCCACGTGGTGCTGGTGGAATATCCGTCAAGTCAAAACGACCAAGCATTTTGTTTTGATTAGCGATTTTACGCTCACCTTGATATACCTGAATCGTTACAGCTGGCTGGTTGTCTTCAGCCGTTGAGAATACCTGTGATTTCTTAGTAGGAATCATAGTGTTTTTCTCGATAACTGGCGTCATAACACCGCCCATCGTTTCGATACCTAGGGTCAATGGCGTTACATCAAGTAGCAATACGTCAGTTTTGTCACCCGACAATACGGCACCTTGAATCGCTGCACCAGCTGCAACTGCTTCATCAGGGTTCACGTCTTTACGTGGCTCTTGACCGAAGAAGTCTTGTACTTTTTGCTGTACTAGTGGCATACGAGTCTGACCACCAACCAAGATTACATCGTTGATGTCGCCAATTTTTAAGCCAGCATCTTCAAGTGCAGTCTTACAAGGACCCATTGTACGTTGTACCAATTCTTCAGTTAGGCTCTCTAGTTTCGAGCGGCTGATAGTAACAACCAAATGCTTAGGGCCACTGCTATCAGCAGTGATGTATGGCAAGTTTACTTCAGTGCTTTGTGCACTTGATAGTTCAATCTTCGCTTTTTCAGCGGCTTCTTTTAGACGCTGCATCGCAAGAGAGTCACCTTTTAGGTTAACGTCTTGCTCTTTTTTGAATTCAGCAACTAAGAAATCAATCAATGCTGAGTCAAAGTCTTCACCACCTAGGAAAGTATCACCGTTGGTTGCTAGTACTTCGAACTGTTGCTCACCATCTACGTCTGCGATTTCGATAATTGAGATATCAAAAGTACCACCGCCCAAGTCATATACAGCAACAGTGCTATCGCCCTGCTTCTTGTCCATACCATAAGCAAGTGCAGCAGCAGTTGGCTCATTGATGATACGTTTTACATCAAGACCAGCGATTTTACCCGCATCTTTAGTTGCTTGACGCTGTGAGTCATTGAAGTAAGCAGGTACAGTTACAACCGCTTCAGTCACGCTCTCACCAAGATAATCTTCTGCTGTTTTTTTCATTTTTTTCAAGATTTCAGCAGAAACCTGTGGTGGCGCAAGCTTTTTACCGTTGATTTCTACCCATGCATCGCCGTTGTCTGCTTTAGCGATTTTGTAAGGAACCATACCGATATCTTTTTGCACGACTTTGTCATCAAAACGACGACCGATCAAACGCTTGATCGCAAACAAAGTGTTGCTTGGGTTGGTTACTGCTTGACGCTTAGCTGACTGACCAACAAGCGTTTCGTCATCTTTATAAGCGACGATCGATGGTGTTGTACGAGTACCTTCAGCATTTTCGATGACTTTAACTTTGTCACCTTCCATTACTGCTACACACGAGTTAGTAGTACCTAGATCAATACCAATTACTTTACCCATAATCAATTGCTCCTAATTTGTTTTTAACTATAAATACTTATTTATCCAGACCGTAGTCGGTCACTTGTTGCTATATATCGGTTTACCCGTCGTATTTTTCAAGGTAGTAATCACGCAAAAACTGTGTTTCATGTCATTTTTTGTGAAAAACCTTCATATTAGTAGGGTTTAGCCCTAAAAATATTACTGACCAACACGAACCATGGCCGGACGTAATAGACGGCCGTTTAGGCTATAACCTTTTTGTAAGACTGTACCAACTGTGTCTGCCGCTGCTTCTGGGTCAATGCCCACTGCTTCATGGAAGTCAGCGTTAAATTTTTCGCCTTGTGGATCGACCACTTCTACGCCGTTTTTGGTCAATACTGCTACCAATGCTTTGTGCGTTAATTGCACACCCTCAGCGACTGGATCATTGGCATCGGCATTTTCGATAGCGCGCTCTAAGTTGTCAACGATGTCTAACAATTCTTTAGCAAATTTCTGTAGCGCAAACTTTTTGCTCTTATCCGCTTCTTGCTCCATGCGTTTTTGCGCATTGTAAGCTTCAGCATTAGCGCGTGCAGTACCTTCTTTGGCTTGTTTTACTTCGCCTTCTAGCTCAGCAATACGCGCTTTGAAAGTATCAAGGTTGATTTCGTTTTCGATAGTCGTTTCTTCACCTGAATTATTCTGTGGATCAAACTCTTTCATGGTTTCTTCTAAGATACTGTCATTGTGATCAATATTCTCATGTGCCACATTTTGGTCAAGATTTTCGTGGTTCGGGTTTTGCTCGCTCATGATAGCTCCTTGGAATTTCAATAATGAAGATTAAGAGACAGCACAGTAGACCGAATAATTACTGGTCCTACTATGCCATTATTAAATGCTCGATGTTTCTGACTCATTGTTTTTTTAATACGCTTCAATAGCTGCTTGATAAAGGTGATAAGGACAAATTTCAAGCCTAGAGCAAAGGAATTTTTACCATTTATGACAAATATTCATGAAGTGTCATTAATACGATGCGTCAAACATTTTTGTTCCATGTCAATAAATCTCAATATTTACTCACAAAAAGAACAAAAAACCGCTATTTATTCCCATTGCTTTACGCTTATTAATCAAGCTATTACCAAACGATACGCTATTACTCTGCTGTCTATTTTATCATTGCTATAAATATTATCGCCCACACTCAAATGCACGCTAAAAATCATTTATGAGAGCTGTTATGTCTAATTCAAAAAATTTATCTATCAATACTTTGCTTAATAAAGCATTGATGACATTGCACTTAGCGTCAAAAGAAAATCCAGTGTCAAAAGAATCATCAAATCAAGATGCGAAAGCGTATGACTCATTAGAAAAACGTTTGAGCGTTAAAGAGAAAATACTCGCTTATAACCCTGTGGCAAACTATCAGCCGCATACATTGCATTACGCAATGAAAAGTCTCGGCTACTTACCAGACCCTATTTTGGAAGGCGCGATTGGTTATCTTAAAGGCCCTAATTCAAAACAGTATCTGCATGCAAACGCTCATCTACGTCTCATCCTTGCAGTAAATAGTTACCTCAAAACGCCGTTAGAACTAACCCCAATGCCGGAATTGCGTGAGAGATTTACTGCTGATGCGGTAGCCATGCAATCACCTAGAATATGGCAGCAAGCCAATACGACTATGCTAGGCAATATAAAGCCCTTCACTAAAAAAGGTGACTCAGCTGTTAGTTGGAAAGATGAAACGATTGCCAATGCGGATGATGGCGACATGACTGTTCGTTGCTATAAAGCAGGCGGCAAAAAATCTGGTTTTAGAAGGAAACGTATCCATAACCCTGATGAAACAGTCATGCTGTTTTTTCATGGTGGCGGGTTCTGCATTGGTGATGTCGATACACATCATGAGTTCTGTCATGCGGTCTGTGAGCAGACTGGCTGGTCTGTGGTTAGTGTCGATTATCGCTTAGCGCCTGAATGCCCTGCTCCAGCAGCCTTAAAAGACTGTATCACTGCATATGCTTGGTTGGTTGAGCATTGTCACACGTTGGGCGCATTACCTTCTCGTATCGTCTTGGCTGGTGATAGCGCAGGTGGTGGTCTATCAACTTTAATTGCGCAGCAGCTGACCGCGCCGAGTAAAAGCGCATGGGCAGACCTAGGCATAGATGGTCAGAAAATATTTAGTCTATTAGAAAAACTACCCGAACCTCTAGCGCAGATGCCTTTGTATCCAGTCACTGATATTGAAACGGATTACCCTAGTTGGGAGCTATACGGCGAAGGTCTACTATTAGATCATGCTGATGTAGCAGTATTTGATGCTGCTTGTTTGGAAAATAGCCCACTGCCTCGCTTGCATATACTGAATTCACCTATGCTGGGCGATAACAGTAAAGTTTGCCCAACTTACATTGTGGCTTCTGAGCTCGACGTATTACGTGATGAGGCATTTGCTTATGCAAAGCAGCTGAAAGGTTACGGCGTTGCTGTAGAGACCTATACTGTGCTTGGTGCACCGCATGGCTTTATTCATTTTATGAGTGTTCATCAAGGTCTTGGACAAGAAACAAACAATATCATTCATGGGTTTAATAGCTTTGTACGTGAAATCATCAGTACACAGTCACGCTTAGCTGCATAGACCGTTAATTAGTTAGTTATCGGTTTGTATAACTAATTAATTTGTATTGCCAGATAGCGTAATCAACCAAATCTCTGAGCGCGATCCCAATCGAAAGGGAATGCCCCAAAAGCCATAACCAGAGGATACGACAAAGTGTCCTTTACCAATCTGCTCATAGCCATAGCCTAATCTATTAATAGCATTTACGATGAAATTAGCGGGAAATACTTGACCATTGTGAGTATGTCCCGAGACTTGTAAATCAATAGGTAATTGACTGTGATTATCTATATCACTCGGTCTATGATCTAACAATATCACTGGCTGCGACGTATCTACTTGCGCAAGCAGCTCGGTAGTCGCTATACGTTGACGTTTATGATTATCAAAACGTCCAACTAACCATACTGGTTGTCCCTCATGCTCGATACAGAGCACCTTATCGTTCAACAGTTGTGTACCTGCATTTTGCAGCGCTTCGCTAATAGGTCGCTCGTGACCATATAAATCATGATTGCCCAATGTCGCATAGACACCACCTGGCAGACTATTGCACAATTCTGCTAGGTTTTGCTCCATATGATATTCATTAAAGGCCTCTGTATTATCATCCATAATATCCCCTGGCATTAGTAGCATATCTGCACCAGAGCGAATCATAAGTTGCTGCAATCTATCTATGGCTTTTACACCAAATAATCGCCCTATATGCAAGTCACTAGCGACTGCAATGCGTAGCGGCTTGGTTAAAGGTTTATCTATCTTAATAGACAACTTGCGTATAACAGGAGCATAGGCACTATATAATGAATAAATAAATAGTCCTATAAATAGGAATAGCGCTAGTACTCTTAGACCTATAGCCATCTCATTCGATTGGTGCAACGTACTGCCTGATAAAGCATTTACTAGTAGATACCCTCCGTAGAGTAGACTCACTGCCAACGCTGTCAGTATCATAAAATGCATGATTAGCATCCACCCACTAATCCAACGATAACTGTTAGCAAATGCTCTTTTTACGCTCAATACTAATAGGCCATTAGTAATAATGAATACACTGGCCCATATCATGGTCTGTAATGTTGGCGTTATCCAAGGCTGGAGCCACCACTGTATGCTCAATACTGTACCTAAGCTAAACAACTGTAATAGCAAAAAGATGGTGAAGAAAAATGCGTAACGCATGGACTGCCCTTAGACATAAATACGGATCGGTAAGCGATTATCAGAAGATAGTTTGTAATGTTTCACATGAAACAACTGCTATATAACTATTTCCGATTTTCTAATGCTTGCTGGAGTGTCGAGTGTTTGAACGAATAACCTGCATCCAATAGCGCCTGTGGCAGTACCTTTTGACCATCGATAAGTAAGGTCGACATTTCGCCAAACATCAGCTTAAGCAAAAACTCTGGTAAAGTAAAAAACGTTGGGCGATGTAGCCATGAACCAAGTGCTTTGGTAAAAGTATGATTGGTCACAGGATTCGGAGCAGTAAGGTTATATACGACTGCATTTCTATTATTTGCGGTACCGCTTGCAGATTTGATAGTGCTGTCACTAATAGGTGTATTGTCTTGGGCTAAGCTTTCAATGTGATTAACGTCTGGTTCTTTAGTAAGTTTAAGCTGCTGCTCAATAATAAAGATGACCGCACTAACCCAATCTTCACGGCTGATCCAGCTCATGATTTGTTGTCCATTACCCAACTGACCACCGACACCAAATTTAAAGGGTAGTAATAATTTAGCCACCATACCACCTTCAGGATGGATGACTACACCTGTTCTGACGATAGCTACAGGAACATCGTGATCGGTTGCTTTAAGTGCTAATTGCTCCCATTCATCACATAATGTATGAGCAAAGTCTGTCTCATAATCGCTGTTTTCAGTCAGTGGCTTATCGCCTTGTGTACCATACCAGCCAATCGCTGATCCGCTCATCAGTAACTTGGGTTTTATACTAGCACGTGCGATAAAATCCAATATTGACTGAGTAGGTTTGATACGGCTCGCCATCAACTGTTCTTTTCGCTCATCGCTCCAACGAGAGTCAGCAATCCCAGCACCTGCTAAATTTAATATGACATCAAAGCTCATATCAGAATTCGCAAGTTCATCATAAGTCATCATATTGATATCATCGGGATGTGGTTGACCGCTATTACGAGTTAGCCAAGTAATCGCCACGTCTTTATTTTGCGCGCGAGACCGTGCTAGTAGCTCTCGACTGAATGCACTTCCCAAAAACCCTGAACCGCCACTGATCAAAACATTCATACCCTACTCCCTATATGCCTCAAATATCACCACTATGACTTATCTTTGAGTTACTCATCGTTGAATTACTTATCGTTCAATAAAAACCAGACCGTTATAACCATCGTCTGCTTTTTTGTGGTTTTTATCAAAACGACTTTTACATGTTTTTGGTAAAGGAAGGTAGAAAAATAGGCAAGCTAGCAAATAATTAATCTATAAACGCTCACGTAGATAAGGCACAGCGAAACCTATCACTTTGCATTGCAAGCAATCGCATCTGAGAAATTTAAGAGTTCGTATAGAGATCGCTATCGAATGACGAAACCTGTCGTTGCGTCCCGAATCTGGCTAGGCAAGGTATAACCTAAAGTATCGCCCTGCAAATAACCAATTTGCTCATCAAAATAAGCATAGGCGGCTTCAAAAGTGCTAGCAGGCGTTTGCCCTGATGGGTTGCAGCTTGTAGAAACTAATAGACCAAATGGATTCTGCTCACTGACCATCTGCTGGCAAAGCTGGCGAACTGTAGGATGCGAGATAACTCGGACTGCAATAGTCTGATGCTGACCTGTGATCCAAGTGGGTACAGTGCTCGCAAGCGGCTGAGGAATCGGTAATAACCAAGTATGTGCTTGGCGATTGTCCTGTTCATCTCCGCTATCATCTGTCTGCCAACTATCAATAATATGCTGGCACTGAACATCATTTAAAGAGGCTAGTAAGGGGGCTAAGCGAGACACACTATCAGTAACGACTATCATGCCTTTGGCTTGTGGACGTTGTTTGATATCCAAAATACGCTGAACAGCTGCTTGGTCATAAGGGTCGCAACCAATACCCCAAACGCTTTCTGTAGGGTACGCGAGCAGTTGCCCTTCTTTTAGCCATTTAGCAGCTTGGGTAGCAGAATTAGTAATAAGAGGTGTAAGTTGGCTCATGACTTAAATGGTTCGTAGAAGTAAATTCTAATAATACCACAAGAGAGATATTGTCTAGGAGAGTCTATAACTAAGGGCTGTCTATGCCAGTGTCTAATAAGGAATATTTACAATACTTTAAACGCGCAAATATCGTCCACCTTGTTCGCTGATAAGACCCATTAGTTCAAGCTCCATTAGCTGACCAATCAACTGCGGCGGTGCAAGCTTGGTTGCACTAATAAGCGCATCTAAATCTTGCCCATGCCAGTCAAGCTGCTCATAGATTGCAGCTAAATGCTCAGGCACAAAGACTGTGCTGCGCGCAGGTTTTATCTCAAAGGATGATTGCTGGCTAGTAGATTTGATTGAGTTTTTCTCTATCTCAAACTCGTCAGAAGTCTGAGTAATATTCGAGAGATTGCTATTAGAATTGGTAGCGTTCGCTGTTCTATAAGTGCCTTTATCATAGTCAAGCTGACCATTGACGTCTTCTAGTACTTGCTGAGGATGATAAACCAAGGTTGCGCCTTCACGTATCAAATGATGACAGCCCTCTGCATTGCTATTGTCAATATGACTGGGAATAGCAAAGACCTGTTTACCTTGTTCAGACGTGAGACGTGCTGTGATAAGCGAGCCGCTTTTAATTGTCGCTTCTGTTACAATGGTTGCGAGACTCAGCCCAGCTACCAGACGATTACGACGCGGAAAAGTATGTTTATGAGGCTGCGTATGCGGTAGTAGCTCACTGATAATGCAGCCACCTTGCTCAATAATTTGAGTAAATAACTGATCTCGATGATTGGGATAGTTTACATCGATCCCCGTACCCATTACACCAACCGTCCGTCCCTGATAGTCAGGGTCTGCCTGTGCTAGTGCACCTAAATGTGCGCGTTTATCTACACCCATAGCTAAGCCGCTAGTAACAATATAGCCTGCCTGCGCTAGGTATTGCGCCATATCAAACGTGATTTTTTGCGCATGCGCGGTGGGTTTGCGGCTACCTACTATAGCTATTTGTGCTTGATGTAGGCGCGCGCTATTCCCACGATAAAATAATAATGGCGGCGGGTCGTAGATTTGTGAGAGTTGGGCAGGATAATCGGCGTCATCAGCGAACAGCAAACCATAACGCCCATCTATCAATGCTTGCTGAATCTTATCGATATTGGCGAGTGTTTGCTCTGGCTGTTCATGACGTTTGAGATGAGTATGATGAATACCGAGCTGCTTCCATGCCTCTACTTTAGCTTGCCAAGCAAGCTGCGGATAACTGAAAGAAGTGATCAATTTGTGATAAGCAGATAACGATGCATTCACCTCGTACCACAGCGCTAGGATAGCGCGCTGATCGTCGGATAAAGAAGAGGTGACTGCCGTCATTGTCATCTGTCTCGTATAGGCAAGCTTAGATTAGTATTTAGTTTAATATATTGCTTAATAAAACCTTATAGTTATTTATAAATAAGGAGGTGGTAATAACTGATCGCCAATATTAAGTGGCAGCTCAGAATCAAGTACATAAGCATAGCTGATGTGGTCAAAGGTATTAAAAACCATTACCATACCGCTAGGCTCGTTTGGTAGACGTACCGGTGTGTCATTATCTTTAGTATCACGTACCAAAGGCCCTTTTTGATAAACCGTCAGCACATCACCTGGCTTAGCACCTTGTAAGCTGCCTAAATTGATGGCGACCACACTACCCTTCGCAGCCGAGCTGATAGAGTCCATCACACGTACGATCATACCGCCGCGACTGACACTTGCAGGCGTTGGATAAAAGACAGGAGGAATAGCGTTGTCTAACTCTACAAACACCCGATCCCCTTCACGCACTTCTTTGCCATAACTATCAATAAGCTGCAAGCTAGTCACACCATTACTTTCTGTAGAAGTAACGAGACCAGTCGCCACCTGCGTAACTTCTAAGCCGATCACTTCTTGCGTTTTGGGGTCTACATATAGCTCACCCTCACGGTAGACACCGTAACGCTGGCCTACGATAAGCGGTACGCCTTTAGCATAGACTTTATCACCGCGCGCAGTAATTAAGTTACGGTTTTTAGAAGCTAAAATATAAGGCGTGGTATTAAAGTCTTGAGGATTAACGATAAGCGTTTTATCAAGCCAATGCTGAATAGCCGACCACGGAATAGGAGGAATGCTATTGGCCGTCGAGGTAATCGCGACCGTGCTCGTACTTACATTTCCAGTAAGCTGCTTTTCAACGCCAGCACAGCCTTCACCAGTATCAACGCCAATCAGCGTTTTACCTTGAATCACACAAAGGATAAGAACGTCATTAGGGTAAATAAGGTTTGGATTTTTGATTTGCTTATTGGTTGCCCAAATTTCTTTCCAGCGCCATGGGCTATCTAGATAGCGACCTGAGATGTCCCATAAAGTATCGCCTTTTTTGACGATATAACGATTGGGCGCATCAGCTTTGATAGTTGGCGGCGGATTGTTAGCTTGAGCCGTGCTCATCAACATGGCACTACTAAACGTCGTAATTAACAGTGCTTTTGCTATCTTTTTTAAGCTCATCTTCATCGTTATATCCACAATATATACCACTGTGTTCGACACAAAGAGCTGTACTTAACTTATCACTGCAAAAAACCTCTAAAATTAATAAAAGTTTAATTATGTCAGCAACTTATCAGTAAAATTCTCATGGCGATTATAGGGTAACTGTTCAGTGTAATTGGCTAGAATAATTCCTAAAAAAGCGCCTAGCACGATGATGACTTGCTGACGCTGTTTCTAATATTACAATTATATCTACCATAACACAATCATAAACACTTTATTACAATGGTGTAACTTTCACGCGGATACTTTTCTTTGTTGATGATAAGCATAAAGACCGTAATTACTTAAGTAAGATTCGGCGTGACATGTTGGCGGATTTGTTCAGCGACCAGTTCGGCCTTATTATCCAGTACCACTACATGCTGTGGTAAATCTTCTAACCCTTCAGTGTGTGCTGGACGAGCAATGTCTATCTGACCAATGGCCTCAACGATAGTATCTGCAAACTTAACAGGTAGTGCCGTCTCTGCACAAACAATGATTTCGCCATCCAGCTGTAGCTCTTTAGCAACTTTAATTCCGTCTGCGGTATGTGGGTCAACCAATTCACCATGCTGCTCATAAAGCGCTTTGATAGTCTGCAAGCGGTCGCTATGAGTAGATTTACCAGCAGCAAAGCCATAGCGATTATTAACTGCTTCCATTAGCTCAGATAAATCGAAACCTTGACCAGATTTCACCCCTTCAAATAACTCATGAACGCGTACGCTGTCTTTTTCTAATAGCAAATAAACAAAACGCTCAAAGTTAGATGCTTTTGAAATATCCATCGACGGACTAGAGGTTACGTAGGTTTTTTCAGTCGGACGTGGTTGATAAGCACCTTGGTTAAAGAAGTCATTTAAAACGTCGTTTTCATTGGTTGCGACAATCAGACGGTCAATTGGCAGTCCCATTTCGCGAGCGATGTGACCGGCACAAATATTACCGAAGTTACCTGATGGTACGCTAAAGCTGACTTTTTCATCGTTGCTCGTCGTGACCGCAAAGTAAGCTTTAAAATAGTAAACAATCTGCGCTAGGATACGACCCCAGTTGATAGAGTTTACCGTACCTAAATTATAAGCCGCTTTAAACTCTGCATCTTGCTGTAGCGCTTTAACGATGTCTTGGCAATCATCAAACATCCCATCGATAGCAATGTTATGAATATTATCATCGGTCAAACTATACATCTGCGCACGCTGGAATTCACTCATTTTGCCATGTGGAGATAGCATAAAGACTTCGATGTTTTCTTTGCCACGCAATGCATACTCTGCTGCACTACCCGTGTCACCACTGGTCGCACCAATGATCGTAATACGTGCGTCTTTTTTCTTAAGCACATATTCAAAGGCATTACCCAAAAACTGCATAGCAACATCTTTAAATGCCAATGTCGGACCGTTTGATAGTCCTAGAATATATAAGTTATCTTCAAGTTTGCGGACAGGAACAATCTCGTCAGAGCCAAACACCTCAGTGGTATAAGTGCGTTCAATGAGGTCTTGCAAATCAGCCACAGGAATATCTGTCGCAAAACGCTGCATAATCGCCATCGCAAGCTGTGGATAGCTGAGCGTACGCCACTCATCAAGCGTTGCACTATCGATATTCGGATAATGCTCAGGCAACATCAAACCACCATCTGGGGCAAGACCCATCAAAAGCACATCACTAAAATCCATCGGCGCTGTCTGACCACGGGTACTGATATATTTCATTAGATTGTCCTGTCTACAATAATGTTGTTCAATATTTAAAAACGGTTTATTCAGCAGTTTTTTGTAGCAATGCATAATAAAAACCATCGCCACTCGCGCTATCAATCGGCAAGCACTGACGACCGATTGCTTGTTCGATGCCCCAGTTGCAATCGTCGGTAAACTCAATCACTACCGCATCATTATGATGAGTGATAAAGTCCTGCATTTGCTCGACGTTTTCTTGCTTTAAGATGGAACATGTCACGTACAGCAAATAACCACCAGCTTTGAGTTGTGGCCATAAGTTATGCAAGATATCTGCTTGCAACAGTGCCGTTTGCTCGATGTCTTCTTCAGTACGTAAGATACTGATATCTGGATGACGGCGAATCACGCCAGTCGCGGTACAAGGAGAATCTAATAATATCGCATCAAACACGGGCTCATTTGTCGCCGCTTTCTTATTTTTGCCATGCTGCCATCTGGTTGCATCTGCACAGACGATATTAAGTGCGACGCTTTTCTCTGCTTGCTGCAAGTCATGCTGACTCAGATTTAGGCGCTGTAAGTTCTCGCGAATACGCTCGATACGCGGTGCTTCATTATCGATAGCCGTTACCTTGATATCAGTAATCGCAGGTGACGTTTCAGATGATATCTCATTATTGCCTTGTTTCACGTGAAACAACGATGACTCGTCACTAGCGCTCATGAGCTCTAACCAATGAGCAAGCTTGCCACCAGGTGCCGCACATGCATCTAGAATATGTATCTCATTATTCGTATTTTCCGTATCAGATTTTTCAGCACTAAGCTTAGCCATTAATGCTTTATTGATAATCGGTGCAGCTAACTGAGCATGCATATCTTGAACGCTAGCTGTTCCTAAAGCAAAATCAGGCAAAGCGTTAACGGCAGTGCTTTGATGTAGTCTAAGACCTTTGGTTGATAGCGTAGCAGTGGCAGACTCTGATGAGTTCGCTACCTTAAAGCCAGTCGTTAGCTCAACGATATCTGCATCAATTTCTGCGCCATCCAATGCATGCTGATAATCCTCTACCGAAGTAACCGCCGAATTCACTCGTAAAAACATCGGGGCTGGTTGGCGCAAGCCTTGTGTCAGCTCATCATATTGTTCGCTCCAATCTTGTTTAAGCTGATAAGCGAGCCAATTCGGTAGACTATGCTTTTTATCGCATTTCTTACGGAATTTGCTTGGATTCTTGGCGACTTTACGCAAAATAGCATTTACTAAACCAGTCGAGTGAGCGAATTCAATCTCTTTGGCTGCTTCAACGGTTTCATGAATCGCAGCATGGTCAGCCACTTCTAAATATAGCAACTGTACTAAGCCGACTTGAATAGTGGTACGTACTTCAACTTCGTCGATAGGGTTGTCTGCTAAGCTGTCGAGCAAACGTGCCAGCGCATGCCACTGGCGCAATGTCGTGAGCAGTAAGGCATGGGCGAAACCTTTATCGCCATCGTGCAAACTATTCAATAATGGATCAAGGACGCTTGAGAGCGACTGACCATTTTGAATAGCCAGTAAGGTGCGAATCACACGCACGCGTACGCTGCCATTCATAATAAGATTGCTTGATGGTTTGAGCTTATTGTTTCTAGGCGCAGTACTGTTTTGTCTCATTAAATTTCATTTCCTTGACGTATGATCGATAGCGTCTTGTGCAAGTAGGTTAAATATAAGTAACGTTATTTTGTTTCTGACGTAAATTGATCGCCGTCATTTAACTGGTTACCGTGGCAAACTTGTTCGGCAGTCATTGGCTTACCACCCGCAAACTGCAAGTGAGTAATGGCTAAAGTGGTGGCTGATGATTCAGCGTCACTCTCTTTACCACAAGCGACTAAAATCGCTTTTCGTCCAACACTGATAACCGTTCCAGCAGGCTCATTGGTTTGCTGCGATGTATTTACAGGTAAGCTAGCCAGTACTTTAACGCGCTGCCCTGCTAGGAAAGTATAAGCACCTGGCCATGGCGTCAGCCCACGGATTTGGCGTTCAATAGCGGCAGCAGGCTGCGACCAATCAACTTCGCCTTCGGTTTTGACCAGCTTTTCAGCGTAGTTGGCTTGACTATCATCTTGAGCGATAGCTTGAGCTTGATAAGTGGGCAAATCCTTTAGCACCGTACTAATAGCTGTCGCACCAAGTGCAGCCATCTTATCATGTAGGCTAGCAGCGGTATCATCAGAGGCAATACTTTCGCTGACTTTATAAAGCATGTCACCTGTATCAAGACCTTTGTCCATCTGCATAATGGTAATGCCGGTCTCATCATCTCCGGCTAAAAGTGCACGATGGATAGGTGCAGCACCGCGCCATCGTGGCAACAGTGAAGCGTGAATATTCAAGCAACCGTGAGTAGGCGTCTCTAATACACCGATAGGTAGAATCAATCCGTAAGCGGCGACAATCATCACATCTGGTTGATAGGTGTGCAGAGTCTGCCTAGCAGCTAGCCCTTCTGCACTAGACTTTTTAAAAGTGACTGGCTGCTCTACAGCGATATCATTTGCCAATGCAACTTCTTTTACCGCGGATGCTGACAACTTTTGACCACGACCTGCTTTACGATCAGGCTGCGTGTAAACAGCGACTATCTCTATATTCAGCGCTTCTTGCTGCTTAATTAATGACTTAAGGCTAATAGCAGCAAATTCAGGCGTACCCGCAAATACTACCCTTAATCGGTTAGTAGTTGGGTTATCATAGTCAGTAAGCGAGTTAGATGTATCAAAGGTAGGAGCAATTGTAGTCATAATCATGCATTATATAAGGTTTATTTGTTCATTATAGGTGAGTTTACGGCGCAGTGCCATGATTGTAATGACCTCACTTCATGATAACCAATGACATTATTTGTCTTTATAATACCAAGAACATCGAACGTTCTATTTATAGTTTTTACAAAACAATTTGGTGTTAATAACCACTCTTTATAAACAGTAAGCCGTTATTCTGCTATAAATAGAAGGTAACACTAAAAATTTTAGGCAATTCAACTGCCGTATAATTCACCTACTATATGTAGAAACTTCGTTTTTATTTCACTATATTCTTTCGTGTCGAGATAGGGCCACGCTTTCATGCAACAGTTTCAGTCCTTACAGCGCTTATTGATTTTTTATGCCTTGTCTCTCACGGTTATGTTACTGCTGTACTATGTCACAATGTTTGATGGGATGAAAAAACATAGTGAGCAACACAGCATAGATACTTTTTATGCCCTACAGCACAGTATCATTGAGCATGCAGTGCCTGTAGATAGTGAAATAAAAAAAATCTTAGAACAGCCTACTTTTGAGCATCTTAGTTATCAGCTGATTTTAATGACGCCTTCTGGGCAGACCTATATTCATCATAATACTCGTCCCAATGAATCTGCTGTTTCTACTGTTGCTTTCCCTACCATCGGCACTACCACTTTTAGCAGTAATGATCATAGCGCTTATACCGTCAATAGCAGTGAACTAACAGGAATCATTAATCTAAAAAGCGGACATCAGATTTATATCGTATTACGCCATGAGCCTTTTGTTGTCGACTGGATATCTTACCGTTACTGGCTTCCTTTGATGGTCGCGATCGTACTGTTCTTCATGGCATTGCTCTATATGCTCAATCGTCGTACTAACTGGGAGCAATTACTGGTTTATACCGATAATTTGAGTAGCCGCGCCAAAGAATCTTATACGCCGCCACCGTTTTTACAAAAGAAATCTACTACCGAGTTCATGTTATTAGGTCATGCGCTAAGTCGCGTCAGCTACCAGCTACATAATGACTATCGGCGTATCAAAACATTGACTCATCGTTTAGAACGCTTGGTTGATCAAGCACCCTTACCGATGTTGATGAGTATACGACATGGTCAAATTAGTTTCTATAATCAGCGTTTTGAGCAAGTGTTTACTCCTCCTACACAGAGAGAGCAAAGCTATGAGCTAACTGATTTTGTTGAAGGGAAAGATGAGGCCACTCAAATACTGTTAAAAACTATTTCAAGTTTGCGCGTTACTCGCACACTGATAGTTTATGGCTTGGAGAATAAACAAGCCTACCAACTACACGTAACACCATGGTTCGGTGAACATGGGCAAGTTCATGGTTTTACTGTGATTTTCAATAATGTCGATGAGATTTTCCATCAGTCTGAACAACTACAGCTGCACAACCAACAACTGCAATTACAAATTGATGAATCAAACGAAGCCCAAGCATTTATAGGTCGTAAGTTAAGGTTACCACTAGAGAAGATAGTTGATTCGTTGGAACCCATCGACCCTTCAACATTGACGGCTCAAGGCAAAAAAACTCTAAATACATTGATTACAACCAGTCAAAGCATGTTGACTGTGCTCAATGAGACGCTAGCAACAGAGGAAGTTGAAGTCAGAAAAACACGTCTGAGTATCGAAACGGTTGATATTTATAAGGTAAGCAAAGAGGTTAGCAATTTAGTCACACAAGAAATAAGACAACAAGGGTTAGAATTGATTTATTTCTTTGCACCGGACTGTCCTCGTTACATCGAAACTGATTACATTCGACTGCACCATATCCTATTAAACTTGTTAAAAAACGCTATTAGTTTTACAACATCAGGCTATGTCGCGCTCACTGTTGATCGTGTATCTGAAGATAAGGTAACGCGAATAAGTAATCAGCATTTAACTCCTAACAATAACACGACAATGCCTGCGCAGACATCTTATTGGATTCGGTTTAGCGTAAAAGACACTGGAGTAACTATTATTCCTGAGAGAAAAAATCAATTAGTCAATATCTTGAATCAAAGCAATCATAACTTAGTTGAGGACAGTAATATTGGCTTGAGTGATGCCAATAGCTTTGCTCAGTTACTCGGCGGTTTTATCGAACTAAGTAATACGGTGGATAAGGAAACGATATTTAGCCTCTACCTTCCTTATGCTCATATCACTTATCAATCGGTATATCATCGTTGTTCGCAGCTACCCCATATCCACCTTATCGCTATCATCAATCAGCCTCTAGTTGCTGAACATTTACAACGTTTGTGCGAGTACTTAACGATATCCGTGACTATCTACAGCACTTTAGAAAGAGCCACTGTACAGCAGCTAAAAAATAAATTAAAGCAAGATGAGCAAACCGTCATTCCTGTCTTGTTATTAGATTATGAGTACAGCCAATCCATCACCTTACCAGCTCATGCGAGCAACAAGTATAGCGAGCAACAAGAAGTGTTAAACGACCTAGTCGCTACGCCTTCACTACCGAAGATATTACTTAGCATGAAACTTGAAAGGCATATCCCTTCTACTTTACTAGGCCAATATGATGGATTTTTGACCAAACCCTTGGACGCAAGTTTACTACTTTCTGAACTGCTACGTTTAACCTTGTTTGCAAGGAAAACACTAAACATACTGGTCAAACATCAATATGACAGCAGTCTATCTTTTGTAGAAGATACACCTAAGAAAGAAATCTTGTCTCCACTTATCTTAGTAGTAGAAGACAGTCCTACTAACCAAAAGATAGCCTGTAAGATGTTAAGTAAGCTTGGTTATCGCAGTATCGTTGCAGAAGATGGACAGCAAGCACTTGAGAAACTTAAAAGCCAACGTGAAGAGATTTCTTTGATTTTGATGGACTGCCGAATGCCCGTTATGGATGGCTTACAAGCCACACAAGTGATTCGTTCACAAGGTGATAAAATACCGATTGTGGCGCTAACTGCAAATAATACAGAAGAAGATCGCGAGGCTTGTATGCAAGTCGGTATGGACGAGTTTTTATCTAAACCCATTAGCAAAAAAGACTTAGAATCCGTTCTGCAGAGTTTTATACAATAAATCTCTAGTGCAAATAAAAAACACCCTATCGATATCACTCAGTCTAAGTAATATCGATAGGGTCAAAAACTTGGTACGAGGATAATATTTCGGTAAGCTTAATTGTTATTTCATAAACCCATTATCGGCCAGAAATGCTTCTGTGATTTGGCTTTGCGGGCTTGACGCGTTCATACCGCCAGATTGAGATTTATTTAATAGACGCTCTAGATAACGGGCAACGATATCTACTTCAATATTAACTTTATTACCTACTAACCAATGCTTAGCGATATTTGTCACTTGAGCAGTATGCGGAATGATATTTAGAGAAACGATGTTGTCACGTACTAAGTTAGTCGTTAGGCTAATACCATCTACTGTAATAGAGCCCTTGGTCGCTGTATAGTGCGCTAGATCTTGCGGTATCTCAATCTCTATATAAATAGAACGAGCATCTTGTTGTAATTTGCTAACGACCCCTACTCCATCCACATGACCAGCGACAATATGACCACCAAAACGAGTCGTCGGTAGCATGGCCTTTTCTAGATTGACGGTATGTCCTGCTTTTAACCCTTCCAATGCTGTTCTAGCAATAGTTTCACGTGAGACATCAACAGAGTAACAGTTACTTCCGAGCTCCACCACAGTTAAACAAATACCATTTGATGCAATAGAATCGCCTAGCTTCACGTCACTGAAATCTAAGTCATCAGACTCTACTGTCAAACGTATATCACCGCCTGTCGCCTGCATAGATTTAACTTTTCCAACGCTTTCTATAATTCCAGTAAACATATTACCCTCATCTCATTACAGTATTGCCTTCATAGGCGAATATTTTAGTTTATCAAATCATCTATCAATTCTTTATCACAATTTGTTCAAATATCTGACAGTGAAACATCGTTAGACTTGACCTTTAATAGGATAGATTGTGGATAAGTAAGGATAAATCAATAGAAGTATAGCTAGAAGTTGCTATAAATACATAGTTATCCACAACAAATGAAAATTTCACATGAAACCTATTTATTTATGAATAAACTGTTAAGGTATTGATTTATATAAATATTTATTAAAATAATCGAGATATAAATATCTTTTTTGTTTCATGTGAAACAAAGTTATACACAGTTTCATGTGAAACACGTAAATTAATAATTGATTTATCCATATTCTAAGCTTTTTTTTATAATTTGTGGAAAACCTACTCATACGAAGAGTATTTATTTATAAAGGTAATAAGGTTAATTTAAGATCTGGGCCAAGCTGCTGATGACTTTCTATATCAAACCGTAACTGCTGAGCAAGGGACATAGGATTAAAATCAACCATTGGACGAGCGTCATCACCAAGTAAGCAAGGTGCTTGATAAACGATTAACTCATCTACCAACTGTTGACTCAAAAAGCTACCTGCAACGCTAGCACCTGCTTCCACCAACACATCATAGCACTGGTGCTCACTAACCAGTTTCGCCAACAACGCCGACAAATCGTCTTCATGCCAATAGATAGTATCTGGATGCCGGCATAGCTGATACTCAGACTGTAGGCTGTGCTTTAAACGCTGACGCCTATCAAGTATGACTATTTTAGGATTAGGTATTTTCTCAGGTGGCACGTCCAATTGTTCTGAGCGCACATTGAGCTGCGGGTTATCAGTTATTACAGTTTCACTACCTGTAATAATCGCACCACTTTGTGCTCGTAGTTTTTGTACATCTTCGCGAGCAGCGATCGAGGTAATCCACTTAGATTCGCCAGATGCCATCGCTGTACGGCCGTCTAAACTGGTCGCTATTTTCAATCGTACATAAGGCATTTGAGTACGCATGGCTTTTAGAAAACCACGGTTTAGTACTTCTGCCTGCTCTGTCAGAACACCGACTGTCACTTCTATGCCAGCTTGCTCTAATAGTTTCACACCACGACCTGCGACCTGCGGATTTGGATCTAGACCTGCAATCACAACGCGCTTTACCTTAGCAGCAACCAGTGCCAATGCACATGGTGGTGTACGTCCCGTATGACTACAGGGCTCTAATGTAACGTAAGCAGTTGCATCTGCTGCCTGTGTACCAGCCTCTTTCAGTGCAAATACTTCTGCATGTGGCTCACCAGCTTTAGGGTGAAATCCTTGACCAACAATCTGCTCTGCCTGAACAATAACGCAGCCCACTGCAGGATTGGGTCTAGTAGTATATAAACCGCGCTTCGCTTGTTCGATAGCGAGCATCATAAAGTAGCGGTCTTGTGCATCTTGAGCATGGCTTTGAATAGACATAAGGCTAGGCTTAATAAATGATTGAGGGTTCTATATAAGAAAGTAAGGTTTGAAAGCTGATTGGTAATTCTGATAAGTAATTAGGATTCACTTATCAGCTAGGGTTTACTTAAAAGCTTGCTTCACTTACTTTTCATTTGGACGAATATTGGCAATCTCTTGATGAAATGCATCGATATCTTGAAAGTCGCGATACACGCTAGCAAAGCGTACATAGGCGACATCATCCAAAGTTTTGAGTTCACTCATGATGATTTCACCCAAGACTTTACTACTGATTTCTCGCTCACCCATCTGCCTAACACGCTTTTCAATACGACTAATCATCGCCTCTTGCTCATCGATAGTGATGGGACGCTTTTGTAAAGGTAGTAAAATAGAACGGCGCAGCTTTTCATTATCGTAAGGTTCAATCTTGTTGCTTGATTTGATAATCCTTGGCATGACAACTTCTACCATCTCAAAAGTCGTAAAACGTTCTTGGCAGCTGTTACACGAACGGCGTCGACGCACTTGTGCACCTTCCGCAGCAAGACGTGAGTCAATAACCTTGGTCTCTGACGCATTACAGTACGGACAGTGCATAGCATTTCCTTATTTTACGATTGAGAATAAGAGCAGTGTTTCTAAGTTAGCTAGGTTTATTGGATAATAACAAAGACTACTTACCAGTTATTTACCAATACAAAAGCTACCAAATATCTTACCCAATAAGTCATCGGCGCTGAACTCACCTGTGATTTCACCCAAGCTCTGTTGGGCCTGACGTAAACTATCAGCAACCAATTCACCCGCTTCGAATACGGTTAATTGTTCATGAGCTTCTGCCAAGAAATTAGCAGTTCGTCTAAGCGCATCGAGATGTCTGGTACGAGCAATTAAGCTATTCTCTGGTGGATGAAAGCCTACTTTCTCACATAGTGCTTCAACCAAATTATCAATACCAATACCTGTTTCACATGAAACATTAACTTGCTGATAACCTCTATTCTTGATTTCAGCTTGAGTCTTAGCAGCACTTTCTTCTCTATTATTATCGCTCAATAAGTCGCTCTTATTAGCAATGATTAGTAAGCGTTTAGCTTCTGGCAGTTCACCAAATAATTGTTCAGCAAGCTGTAACGGGGTGCTCTCTTCTTCAACATCACGAGTCACATCATAGACCATCAGTAGCATATCAGCCTGCGTGATGGCTGTACGGGCACGTTCGATTCCGATACGTTCCACAGTGTCTTCTGTCTCACGTAGGCCTGCTGTGTCAGTCAGATGTAGCGTCAAACCATTGAGCACGACTGTCTCTTGCAGCGTATCACGCGTAGTACCGGCGACATCAGTCACGATAGCACGCTCTTGCCCTGCAAGACGGTTAAGCAAGCTAGATTTACCTGCGTTTGGCCTACCTGCTAGCACGACATGGATACCATCGCGCAAAAGCTGACCTTGCTTTGCCGTTGCTAAGACTTGTTGTATCTTATCTTGCGTTTGCTCAAGTTTGCCTTGTATAACGCCATCAGACAAAAAGTCCACGTCTTCTTCATCAGGGAAATCAATCGCAGCTTCGACATGTAAACGAAGGTGAATGAGTTGTTCTAGTAGCTGGTTAATTTTTTGTGAAAACTCACCACTTAAAGAACGAATCGCACTACTGGCGGCGGCAGCACTGGTGGCATCAATCGCATCAGCGATCGCTTCGGCCTGCACCAAGTCCAATTTATCATTATCAAAGGCACGATAAGAGAACTCTCCTGCACTTGCTTGCTTGGCACCTAGCTCAAAAACTCGCGCGAGCAATTGGTTTTGCAAAATAACACCACCATGCCCTTGCAGCTCAATCACATCTTCACCTGTGAATGAGTGCGGACCTTTGAAGAATAATACCAATCCCTCATCGATGACAGTGCCATCAGCTTGATAAAAACGACAGAAGCTAGCCATCCGCGGCGTAAAAGCAGACTTACCTGTTAGAACGCATGCCATGTCGTAGGCACGACTGCCTGATAGACGTATGACACCCACACCCCCTCGCCCGAGCGGCGTTGCAATCGCAGCAATTGTGGTCAATCCAGATGTATTAGACTTTTCAGAAGAATTAGGTACGGCTAATGCTGTCTCTAAGGAATCCACAATGACTCTCAATATTTAAAAGCTCCATTATAGACGTCTGGACTCATACTGACAAAGCAAACTTTGAAATGTAGCCGCATCAGATATATTTTCGTTTTAATATTTATAAGCTGTGGATAATGTTGATAAGCTGTGGATAACATTTACCACTTGTCCACCACGTATAAAAAAACCACCGCTTGCGCGATGGTTTTTTGTATTTCTGAAAAAGAACTAGTTAATCGACCACTTTTAACGTACGACGCTTTTGCTCTTCATCAACTTTCTTATTGACAATATATTGCTGAGTCATACTAAACAAGTTATTGACTGTCCAATATAAAACCAAACCTGCTGGGAAGAACAGCATGAATGCAGTAAAGATAATCGGCAAGAACTTCATTACTTTTGCTTGCATCGGATCTGCTGGCTGCGGGTTCAACTGCTGCTGCACAAACATCGACGCACCCATTAGCAACGGCAAGATAAACCATGGGTCCATCGCTGACAGATCTTGAATCCACAAAATCCATGGTGCATGACGCAGCTCAACACTCTCTACCAATACCCAATATAAAGCTAAGAAAATCGGCATCTGCATCAAGATTGGTAGACAACCTGCCATCGGATTGACTTTTTCTTCTTTGTATATCGCCATCATCTCTTGCGACATTTTCATACGATCATCGCCATGCTCTTCTTTAAGCACTTTGAGTCTTGGCGCAATGGCACGCATTTTAGCCATCGAGTAGTAGCTCTTATTAGAGAACCACATCAAGGCAATTTTTACTAAGATAGTCAGTAAAATAATTGACCAACCCCAGTTACCAACAACCTTATGCACACCTTCCAAGATAGCAAACAAGACCTTTGATATTGGCCACAGCAGACCATAATCAACTGTTTTGTTAAGGCCTACCGCAACGTCTTTCAGCTCAGACTGAACTTTTGGACCTGCATACAGTGTTGCATTTAAAGTAACTTGTTTGTTTGGTGCTACGTTCACTGGTTGGCTATTAAAGCCGATAAAATAGTCATTACCTGTTTCACGTGTAAAGAATTTACCAGTGAAGTTTTCAGGCGTCCAAGCAGATACAAAATAATGCTGTACGATACCAACCCAGCCTTTATCGCTAGTGGTCGTCAACTCACCATCACTAAAGTCACCAAATTTCAGCTTATTATAAGGATCATCTGGTGTACCCCAAGCACCGCCTAGATAAGTCGCCATGCTCAGCGCGCCTTTATCAGACATACCAGGATCTTTACTATCATCACGCTTTAACTGTGCAAACATCTGACCTTGCCAAGCATTGGTAGACGCGTTTTGGATCTGATAGCTAATATCGATTGGATATTTATTTTCAGTAAAAGTGAAAGTCTTGGTAATCGTCACGCCGTCTTTCTTATAAGTAAGCGGCACTGACAACGTTTGCTGTCCATCTTCCATCACATAGTTGTTAGCAGTATGGTTATAAGTCGCTCTACCTTCTGCTGTATCGATACCGTTCTGACCAATAAGTCCAGATTGAGCCACATATACACGGTTACTGTTGTTTTCTAACAATACGAAAGGCTTATCGCTATCGAGCGTTGCGTCATACTGCTTGAGCGCAGCATAAACAATATCACCACCTTCTGGATTGATTTTTATATCATAGCGATCAGTTGTTACCGTGATTAGACCAGCGTTTTTCGCAGGAGTCGCTGTCACAGCACTATTATCCACAGGTAATGTCTGTACCGGGATATCACCTGCTGCACCAGTAGTAGAAGGAATGTCAGCACCTACCGAACTCGTAGTTTCTGGCACCGCATCTACAGCTGGAGCATCGGCATAATCATCTCGCCATGCCAAAATCAGCAGATAAGCGGTAATTAGCATCGCAATGATGATCATCACCCGAAATATCTTTTGCATAAACCTTTCCTAGATTAAAAAATTAGGGAATGAAAAATTAGGGCATGTGTCATGACTGACCTACACAGCTGTCCTGTCACATTGCAACTGCATCAGTAGTCATTTACATAAAATGTGCATCATTTTACTAAAAATCTGTCTCAAATGATACCAAGAGTGTGGATAACTTGTGGGTAACTCAAAGGAGTAGCTATCTGAGACTAAAGAGGTCGATTTTATGTTGATTTCATCAAATAATTGAGCTGTGAAACATAGCTAGTAATGTCTCGATAGACACCCAAACCCTGAAGGTTGATATTTAGTACATCACTAAAAGATATATATTGATAACTATAAGAAGCTAAGGGTAAGGGTACAAAGTCTATACCGTGCCCACCTAAAGGGTGACACCTACTAAGACGTTTTAACAACAACCACCCACCCTTACGGGCACCATGCCATGTTAAAGCTTGTTTGCCATAATTTGAGCATGTCGGATAATAGCGACAACGAGCAGGTATTACAGGACTAACTATTTTTTGATAAAAAACAATTAAATTAAAAAATACTTTATAAACAACCTTATAAACAACTTTATTTATAAATTTTATTTTAAATAAAAAATTCATTTTATTTTTTTTCTATTTTTTTAAAGATATTAATTATTTGATTTTTTAATTCTTTATTATCTATATCTTTAATAGATTTTTTGACAATAAAAACAATATCTTTATTTTCTATTTTAAAAGCTTTGGTGCGGAACTCTTCACGCACATATCTTTTGATTAGATTACGAGCGACAGCAGTAGGTACTTTACGCTTGGTAATAGCCATACCGACTCGCGGCTGTGCATGCTCGTTGGCACGTACAAAAGCCATTAAATGACTCTGATGAATCTTGCGCTCAGGTGCGTCAAATACCTCACGGAAGGCTACAGGGGTAAGCAGGCGTTGCTGTTTAGTGAAACTAGCTGCAGGTGTATCTGATAGAGTATTGGACATAGTACAACCTAGTAGAATAACGATAGAATAAATAATAACAAATTATAAAGACAAAAAAAGCGCCTATGTGGGCGCTTTTAATATATGGCTAAGTGTCAGTTGTGATGATTGACTATCGCAATCTACTGATTATACAGTAAGGCGATGACGTCCTTTAGCGCGGCGACGAGCTAAGACCTGACGGCCTTTTTTAGTTGCCATACGAGCACGGAAACCGTGAGTACGTTTACGCTTGATCACGCTTGGTTGGAATGTACGTTTCATAACTCACCTATCAAAATAATGGACTAAATTCGTAATAACGGAGGATTATACCATTCAGTATAGTTTTGGTCAATAAACTAATTTGCTTTGTCCCTAAATAGGAAGTACCTCATACGAATCTAGTAAAGATATTTCCTTAGAAACATATTTCTAGTTAACCAAATTTTATAGTTATATATTCTATAATTTACAAAGTTATCCACAGGTTGGTTCAAACACTATAATAATAATTAATTAATATAAATATAGTATTGTTATTATTGGGACCATGATTATCTGTGGTTAAGTCTATTTTTCTTTTTATTATCAATTTACTAGGCTATGGGTAAGCCTGTGGATAAACTGTGGGTTAAATATGGATAACTAACTTATGAAAGTTATACACAAAACTATCCACAGTCTTATCCACAAAAAACAAGGTTTTATCCACAGGGTATCTGTGTTAAATTAGGCGCTACTTGATATACACCTTTGTATAGGATATCAGTACGAACTCTTTGGTTAGTTGTTACGTGTAATATCGAGGCTTAGGTAGCAATTTATATTGCTAAAAAATAACTATTATTTCAGATTACAAGGTCAGTACTTTTC